>NZ_JBLYZH010000012.1:0-245868 GCF_048551595.1 Rhizobium sp. CRRU65
GACGCGGGCAAACCGCCCAAGGTCGCCATCGTCGCCGCCATGCGAAAGCTCATCATCATGATCAACACTATTCTTAAAAGACGAACCCCATGGAACCAGCCCCAACAACACGGTTGCTGAGGTGCCCCGCAGGGGCCTCGAAGGGCGAGGCGGGCATTCCGCGTCGGACAATGCAAGGAGCAGCGTTGCGGCGTGTCCTTCGAGGCTCCGGCCTTTGGCCTCCGCGCCTCAGGATGAGGGACGTCAGAGGGTGGCGCGCTGTTACGAGGCCGATGAGTTCGTGACCGTCATCCGCTCCCCTCACTCCCACACATATTCCCCACCAAGCATGACTCTGATACATCTCGCCAACGCCGCAATGCTTCGCGCTTAACCCAGAGATCACAATCACGATGATGCAATCCAAGCTGGCATCCCTGACTCTGAAGGGTTTTCTCGCGTTCGGCCTGTTTTTCGGTGTGCTTTTCTCAAGTTTGGCCGCATCGGCCCAGCAGGTGTCCCCCTCGCTGCCGTTGCTCTTCGATGCGCGCGAACGTCTTGCCAGGCCCGATCTCTCCTCGCTGGTGCGATTGCGCTTCCTGACGTCGGTCGATTTTCCGCCCTTCAATTTCACCGATCAGAACGGCAAGCTCTCCGGTTTCAATGTCGATCTCGCCCGCGAAATCTGCAGCGAGCTGGAAATATCGGACAAGTGCCAGATCCAGGCGATCCCCTTCGCCGACCTCAGGGATGCGCTCGCCGCCTCGCAGGGCGATGCCGTCATCGCCGGTTTTGCTGTGACGCCGGAACTCCGCCGGCAATTCGTCTTCTCCAGACCCTATCTGATGCTGCCGGCGCGCTTCGTGCGCAATCTCGCCGTGCCGCTCGACGGAAAGACGGCTTCCGCCCTTTCCAGCCACCCGGTCGGTGTCGTCAGGGGGACGGTGCACGAGGCGATGCTGGCCGCCTTTTTCCCCACGCTCAAGGCCGAGCCGTTCGACACAAAGGACGCCCTGCTGGCGGCGCTCAGAGACCGCAAGGTCGATGCCGCCTTCGCCGATGCGCTGCAGCTTTCCTTCTGGGTTTCTTCGCCGGCGTCAGCCAAATGCTGCGCGCTGTTCGACGGCCCCTATCTTTCCGAGCATTTCCTCGGCGAGGGCATGACGATCATGCTGCGGCAGAAGGACAGCGTGCTGACGTCAGCCATCGACCACGCACTCGCCACGCTGTCGCGCAACGGCCGCCTCCAGGAAATCTATCTGCGCTACTTTCCCTACGGGCTTTATTGAAGCCGCTAAAAGCACGGGACGCGTTTTAGCTTTTAGCCCTTGCGGAACCGGGCAATCGCGCTGCGCTCGATCGCCGCACAGGTGAGCTTGTCGAGGCCGAGCCGGTCCCGCAGCAGGCTGAGCAGCCGCAACTCCTCCGCCTTGACCGAGAGATCGGCGGATGCCACCTCGACGGCCAGCGCATAGGCCGTGTCGTAGAGCTTTGCGGGGAGGGTGTCGCGCACGGTTTCGAGAACGACGTCGAGACCTTCCGGACCTGCAAGCAGCGAGGCGCAGTCGCGCGCCACCGCAATCAGTTTGTCGTCATCGAAATCCCGGAAAACTGGCAGGAATCCGATCAACTGGCCGATCCTTTCCATTTCCCTGTCGTTCATCGTGCTGTCGACGGCGGATGCCATCACCATCACGTAGATCAGCGCATCATGGGCGGAAAGCGGCTTGTTCATCTCTGATTCCTTTTTCGATCAGCCGAGATTAGGAATTGGCGGCAGCCATTACAAGGGATCGGCCCGATCCGGGACTGTCCGATCGCTGTCATGACTGCCGGTTTAATGGCGGCGCGGGTCGTCGCCGTAAAGGCCTTTTCCTGCTTGCCTGGCCTTTTCGGCGGCCGCCGTAAGCGGCGAACCCACTGCTGCTTCCGCCCAGCCGTTTTCGGCGAGCCATGCGCCGAGATCCTCTGTGCCGAGCCGGCAGGCAGTCGTTACTGTGTCCTTCCATTCCACCGTCTCGAGATCGCAGCTGACGCTGCGGTTGCGCAACAACAGGCGCAGCGCCGTCTTCGCCATCATGCCGCAGGGCCATTGCCGGCCCGCCGGCCCGCATATCCTGTCGACCGGCGTCGGCACGATCCCGGCAAGCTGAAGCCGACGCTCGCCAAAGGAAAGCATGCCGGCATTGTCGACCATCGGCCGCGCCAGCTCCACCGCCTTTTTCGCGCTCGGACTCGCTGTTTGCCCGGCCGCCGTGTCGGCTTGTTGCGGTAGATCGGCCGGTCTGGATGTCACCCCGTCGCCTGGCGCCGGAGAGGGCGAAGCCGCCGGTTCCGTTGAGCGAGCGATCATTTCGGCACGGTCGTCCGAGATCGCCGCACCTTCGTCGGCGTCGGAGGCAGCATCCACCGCTGCGGTTGCCGTCTCCTCCGCGGACGCCGTCTCTTCGCCAGCCGTGCCGCCGCCAAGCCTTGCTTCGCCTGCCAGCAGCAGGCCGGTCACCACGACCATCCCCGTGATACCTGTGATGAAGGCGGCAGGGCGCATGGAATATCTTCCTATTGGCTGGCCCAGATGATGCGGGCGATCCAGTCGACGTCGGAAAGCTCGAGGGTGCGGTTGGGATGTTCGGGATTGAGAGACAGCAGCTCGATCGACCGCGGGCTCTGGCGCAGCAGCACCTTGGCCATCACCTCGCCCTCATTTGTGCGCACGACGACGCGGTCGTTGCGGCGCACCTGCGCCCCCGGCTCGACGATCAGCACGTCGCCGTCGCGATAAAACGGCATCATGCTCTCGCCCTGCACCTCCAGCGCATAGACGCCGGCCTTTTGCGACGGGGCGGCCGGAAATTCCACCACGTCCCAGCCCTGGCCGGCCGGAAAGCCGCCATCGTCGAAGAAACCGCCGGCGCCCGCCTGGGCGAAGCCGAGCAGCGGAATGGAGCCGCCTTGCGGCGGAAACGCGTTTTCCTGCTGCCCGGCCGGCTGCTTGGAAAGACCGGCGTCCGGCCGCATGAAAGCCATAAACTGTTCCATGCTCGCCCCTGTGGCGTCGAGCACCTTGGCGATCGATTCCGTCGAAGGCCAGCGCAGCCGCCCATCGGCGGAAAGCCGTTTCGATTTGTTGAAGGAGGTCGGGTCGAGGCCGGCGCGGCGCGCAAGTCCGGATGGCGTCAGCTCGTGCCGTTCGGCAAGCCTGTCGAGCGCTTCCCAGATCTGGTTGTGTGACAGCATGCGCGCGATTCCGTCGCGGCATTCAACGCCGCGCTTCAACCATGTCGAATATTAATCGACCGTGCCGTCTGAGTAAAGATGAAAGAGGAATAAAATCCTGTTTCCAAAGGGAAATGTATCGTTCAGGCGACCATCGCCATATTGATCTTGCCGAGCTGGATGACGGCCTGCGTCCGGCTGTCGACGTCCAGTTTCAACAGGATCGCCGAGACATGCGCCTTGATCGTCGCTTCGGAGACGCCGAGTTCGTAGGCGATCTGCTTGTTCAGCAGCCCTTCGCCAAGCATGGTCAGCACCCGGCTCTGCTGCGGCGTCAGCGTATGCAGGCGGTGGATCAGGTCGGCGACATCGGGATCCTGCTCCTGCCCGTCGCGATAGCTTTCCGGCGTGGCGATGTCGCCGGCAAGCACCGTCTGGATGCCGCGGCGAATGTCGTCGATACCGGAGGATTTCGAAATGAAACCGGAAGCGCCGAGCTCCAGCGCCCGGCGGATGGTCGTCGCGTCGTCGGTTGCCGAGACGATGACGATCGGCAGGCTGGCAAATTCGGAGCGCAATGCCATCAGGCCGGAAAAGCCGCTGACGCCGGGCATGGCGAGATCGAGCAGCATCAGATCGGCATCCGCATGGGCGCCGGCGGCCCGGCGCGCGGCAGCGAAATCGCCGGCCTCGACGATCGATTGCCGGCCTTCCATGCCGATCACCGCCTGGCGCAGTGCGTCACGGAAAAGCGGATGATCGTCCGCAATGATGATGGTCTGTTCGTGCATCGAAAACTCCCTCCCAAGAGCCCGATCATGCCTTGCATGCGACGCCATCCCTCCGCGTTGCATGCCGGCTTGCTCATATCGACTATATCAGATCAGGTCTTCTGCGGAAGGGGATTGGTGTTTTCCTCGGCCTGGAACTCCTTCACCATCCCCATGAAACTCTTCATCATCCGCTCCATGATGCTGATCGAACGGTCGACCTCGGCGTCGCTCGGCAGCGCGCGCTGGGCGACATTGCCCTGTTCGAGCGCCGTCACCCGCTTTGCCAACCGGTCGAGTTCGTCCTCATAGGCCGCCCGCTCGTCGGCTGCCATCCGGCAGACGAGGGCGCCGTCCTTGTCCTGGCAGATCGACATTGCCCCGGTCTGCCGGTCGAGCCGGACGAAATGATCGCCGCTCTTCTCCAGCTGGAAGCGGCCGGCATCGGCTTCGGCCGCCGCGGCCGCCAACGGCATGAGAAAAACGCCAAGCGTGATAACGAATGCCTTCATCGTCTCATCCTCCGGATTTTCTGGAGCAGGATGCCGAAAAGTGTGCGCGGTTTTCGGACGACATCATGCTCTAATTCTGTTCCAGCTGTCCCGTTTTTCGGCGCCGGGGCGTGGACATCGCCGCCTCTTTCCGGCAAAGCCCTGGTGACCAAGGAACAGCCCATCGTGAGGCCATGATGACCCTGACACCGACCCTTTACAAGATCGTGACGGAAACGCTCTGGCAGCAAGCCAGACAAACCGGCACTTTTCATGGCGCCGGCATCGATCTCCAGGACGGCTTCATCCATTTCTCGACGGCAGACCAGGTAAAGCAGACCGCCGCCCTGCATTTTGCCGGCCAGTCCGGCCTGCTGCTGATTGCCGTCGATGGTGGCGGCTTCAGTGACAAGCTGGTCTTCGAGCCCTCGCGCGGCGGCGATCTCTTCCCGCACCTCTACGCCGATCTGCCGCTTGCCGCCGTGCTCTGGGAGGCGCCGCTGCCGCTCGACGAAGCCGGCGCCCATGTCTTTCCGGAGCTGCAGCCATGATCGATCCCTTCAAGCGTCTCGCCCGCAAGGGTCTCTTCCTGTTCGATCCGGAAACGGCGCACGGCATGTCGATCGCCGCCTTGAAATCCGGTCTCGTGCCCGCCTGCCAGATCACCCCCGATCCGCGCCTGCGCCAGACCGTTGCCGGCCTTACCTTCGAAAATCCGCTCGGCATGGCCGCCGGCTACGACAAGAATGCCGAGGTGCCGGAGGCGCTGTTGAAGCTCGGTTTCGGCTTTACCGAGATCGGCACGGTGACGCCGAAGCCGCAATCCGGCAATCCGCGCCCGCGCATCTTTCGCCTGGTCGAGGATGAAGCCGTCATCAACCGCCTCGGCTTCAACAATGAAGGCCATGATGCTGCTTTCGGGCGCCTCGCCGCGCTAACGGGCGGGGGCATGATCGGCGTCAATATCGGCGCCAACAAGGACAGCGAGGATCGCATCGCCGATTATGTCGCCGGCATCCGCCGCTTTTATTCCGTCGCGCGCTATTTCACCGCCAACATCTCCTCCCCGAACACGCCTGGCCTGCGCGACCTGCAGGGGCGCGAAAGCCTTGCGGTGCTGTTGTCATCAGTGCTTGCGGCGCGTGACGAGATGGCGGCGACATCCGGCCGGAAGATCCCGGTCTTTCTGAAGATCGCGCCTGATCTGACCGAGGAAGGCATGGACGATATCGCCGCCGAGGCGCTTTCGCATGCGCTCGATGGCCTGATCGTCTCCAACACCACGCTGTCGCGCGACGGCCTTAGGGATCAGCGCCAGGCGAAGGAGGCGGGTGGCCTCTCCGGTGTGCCGCTTTTCGAAAAGTCGACGGCGGTGCTCGCCAGGATGCGCAAGCGCGTCGGCCCTGATCTGCCGATCATCGGCGTCGGCGGCGTCTCCTCGGCCGAGACCGCGCTGGAAAAGATCAGGGCGGGCGCCGATCTCGTCCAGCTCTATTCCTGCATGGTCTATGAGGGCCCCGGTTTGGCCGGCGATATCGTCCGCGGCCTGTCGAAACTCCTGGACCGCGAAAAGGCCGCCTCGATCCGCGAGCTGCGCGATAGCAGGGTCGATTACTGGGCAGGGCGAAAGGTCTGATCGGCCCGTCGCTTGACGAGCATCGCCAGGAAGAAGCCGCGGAAGAGCAGGAAGGCGTTCATCGCCAGCCACAGGCCATGATTGCCGAAGAGCGGCACAAAGATCGCGAGCATCAAGAGATAACCGGCAAAAGAGATCAGCATGCGGTTGCGCATGTCGGCCGACCACGTGGCGCCGATGAAGACCCCGTCCATCACGAAGGCGAGCGCGCCGGTCAGTCCGGTGACCGCCGCCCAGGGCAGATAGGTTTCGGCCGCCTGCCGCACATCGGGTGAGGTCGTCAGCACCGAGATCAGCCAGGGGCCGGCGAGGAAGAAGAAGGCGGAGCCGAGCGCCGCCAGCCCGAAGGACCACAAGGTCGTGAGCTTCAGCCCCCGGTCGAAGGCCAGCCGGTAATGCGCGCCGATCGCCCGGCCGATGATCTGTTCGGCGGCATTGGCAAGCCCGTCGAGGTAATAGCCTGATAGTAGGAAAAAATTCATCACCACGGCATTGGCGGCTAGCGTCACCGCGCCGAAGCTGGTGCCGATCCGCGTCATGATGGTGAAGGCGCCGATCAGCACGAAAGTGCGGATCAGGATGTCGCGGTTGAGCGCGAAAAGCTCGGCCAGCCGGTGGCGGGAAAAGACCTCGGACCATGCCGGTCGCGCTGCCTTGCCGAAGCCGCTGAGCACGATGAAAAGCCCGGCGAGCGCGCCGACGCTTTCGCCGGCCATGGTCCCCCAGGCGACCCCCGCCACGCCCCAATCGAGCGTCAGGCCGAGATAGATGGAAAGCAGGATGTTGATGCCGTTGATGATCGCCTGCAGCAGCAGCCCGATCTTGCCCTGTCCGCGCCCGAGCACGAAGCCGAGGATGGCATAATTCGCCAGTGCCGCGGGTGCTGCCAGCATGCGGATCGAAAAGTAGGTGCTGGTTGCCTCGGCGATCGCTCCTTCCGCCCCCATCAGCCTCAGCCCGCCGGTGATTAGCAGCGGTGAAAGACAGAGCAGCGCCAGTCCGCAGCCGAGCGCCGAAATCATCGCCCGGGAAAAGACCGCCTGCTGCTCGTGCTGGTCATGACGGCCATAGGCCTGCGCCGTCAGCCCGGTCGTCGAGGCGCGCAGGAAGTTGAAGCTGCCGAGGATCAGATCGAAGAGCATCGCGCCGATCGCCAGCCCGGCCAGCGCTTCCGCATTGCCCATGCGGCCAACGACGGCGGTGTTCGTCAGCCCGAGCAGCGGCGTCGTCATGAAGCCGAGCGTCATCGGAAGGGCGATCGACAGCACCATCCGGTGCGTCACGTCGAATGCGAGCGCGTTGCGATTGCTGCGTGTATCCATGCCGGCCTCGTCGCGACGGCACGACGCGTCGTTTCAGACGCGCAACCGACGCTGCATCACTTGAACTGCTGCCGGCGGAATCACCTCAGCTGGAAAGCACCATGGCCCAATAGGGCAGGTTCCTGGAAGATGTATTGTGGGCGACGGCGACGCCAAGGCCGCCATAACGTCCGAGCATGTTTTCCAGGTGATGCGGCGAGTTGATCCAGGCCGTCACCACGGCATCGACGCTCTGTTGGCCCGACGCGATGTTTTCGGCCGCCGGCAACCGCACGCCGCTCGCCTTGACGCGCGCGCCGAAACTGTCGGTCATACCCATGAGATGCGCCATTTTGCCCACACTCGCCATGCGTTTTGCCTGGAACAAGGCGGCAGTACTCGCCGCCGGATCGATGGTAAGTGGCGGCAGGCCGTTTTTGGCCCTGAGCCGGTTGACAAGCGGCAGCACGCTCGCCGTCTCGTCCTCGCCGTCCGACGGCGTGCCGGCCATCCGCGGGGTCGTGGTGCAGCCGGCGATGCCGGCGGCAAGCGCAAGTCCGGAAAGGCGCAGCAGGCCGCGCCTGGAAAGATCGATGGATGTCATGTTACCGGCGGTAGCTGAAAAGACGAAGGATGATGAAGAGCGGGATGACGATCGTTGCTCCGAGGAGGAGATAGTCGCCGACGCGCCCAAGCGCCGAGAAGCCGCGGTACCAGATCTCCAGGATGAAATCGCGTATGCCGTAGATGATGCCCCACGGCGTCAGGCCGAAGACGGTCATGACGAAACCGACGATCAGCGACACCACGATAAGCTTTATCAATGTACGGCCGATCGAATCACCGAGGAACCTGTTCGCCTGATCGGACATAAGCCATCTCCTGTTTGCCCTTGGAATAAGGTCGCGGCGCGGCGCCCGCAAGCCCTTTCCGGAATTGGCCGCTTCGCCTCTGAAATAGGACTTGAGTTTTTTTGTGGCCGCCGCCAAATGCGGGCCAATGGATGTCGCCCGGAAGTGTGCAGCGGTTCCGGGAAAACGACATGCATAAAACAAAGAGCTACAGGCCCATTGATGCAGCCCCACCAGCTTTCCTCAGGCGATGTCATCGCCGACCGCCGCGCCGATTATGCCCGGATGCTCGAAGAAGGCGGCGAGCCGGAAGCGGCCGCCGAGCTGATGGAGCAGGCCCTCGAGCTCGTGCCTGCCTGGGCCGCCGGCTGGTATCGCCTCGCCACCTACCTGGAAAAGGCGGGCAGGGGTGAAGCCGCGATCGAGGCCTATCGCAGGACGCTTGCTCTCGGTCCCGATGACATTTTCGGCGCCGCCCTCAAGCTCGCCCTTCTCGGTGATGGCGCCGTGCCTGACCGGCCGCCGAGCCGCTATGTCGAGCGCCTCTTCGACGACTATGCCGACCGTTTCGAATCAGCACTTGTCGAAAAGCTCGACTACAGCGTCCCGCAGAAACTGGCCGCGCTTATCGCCTCCACCGGCAGGCGCTACGAACGCGCCGTCGATCTCGGCTGCGGCACCGGCCTGCTCGGCCCGGAGATCCGGGCCAATGTCGACCGCCTCGAAGGCTTCGATCTCTCGCAGAACATGCTGGCGAAGGCCGCCGAGAAACATGTCTATGACAGTCTCGCCCAGGCCGATCTTTCGCTCGCCCCCGATCTCTCCGGCGTCTTTGCCGATGCCGCGCGCCATCGCGCCGACCTGGTGACGGCAGCCGATGTGCTGATGTATCTCGGCAATCTCGAGAGCGTCTTTGCCATCGTCGGAGAACTCGCTGCATCAGGCGCCGACATCGCCTTTTCCGTCGAGGATGCAGGTGAGGGCGACGGCTTTCACCTCGCTCCCTCTCTGCGCTACGCCCATTCGGAAAGCTATGTCAGGATGTTGCTTGCCCGTCACGGCTTCCAAATCCTCAAGACCGTGAAGTCGGTCATTCGCAAAGATGGCGGAAAACCGGTTTCCGGCATTCTGTTCCTTACGCAGAAGCCGGCGTGAGCGAACATTTCTTGCGATTTTTTAATAGGTCAGCATTGCTTACCTATTTCGCTTGATCGGAAGACCGAAAAACCCGATACTGCACCGCATCGGCAGAGAGCCCGGCAATATTACGCCGAGGCGCTCGTGCTCCTTTCATGATCCAAAATTCCGTCGCGCCCGGGTTTTCCCAAGCGCGTTCTTGAACTCGTCTGCCGTGGAGACTGGCGACATGACACAGCTCATCAATGCCCTTGGCTTCTGGAATACGACTGCGACGCGCCACACGCCGATCGAAGACGTGCAGGGCATATTCTCCGGCAGCCTCGTTGCCGCTCTCGGCCTCTACGTGCTCGCCAGCGCCGGCCTTCTCACTGGCAGCACGGCCGGCGTCGCTTTCCTCCTGCATTATGCCTTCGGCGTCAATTTCGGGCTTGCCTTCTTCCTGCTCAACCTGCCGTTCTTCTATCTCTCCTGGAAGCGCCTCGGCATGGCCTTCACCATCAAGACCTTCATCGCCATCGGCCTGACCTCGGTGATTGCCGACGTGCAGTCGCGCTTCCTGTCCATTTCGAGCATCCATCCAGCCTGGGCGGCCCTTCTCGGCGGCCTGCTGCTCGGCTTCGGCCTGCTGGCGCTCTATCGCCACCGCGCCAGCCTCGGCGGTGTCGGCATTCTCGGTATCTACCTGCAGGAGCGGTTCGGCATCCGCGCCGGCCTCGTCCAGCTCGCCATCGATATGTGCGTGCTCGCCGCCGCCTTCTTCGTCACCACGCCGCCTGTCGTCTTTTATTCGGTTCTCGGCGCCGTCGTCCTCAACCTCTTCGTCGCCATCAATCACCGCGCTGATCGCTACATCGCGCTTTAGTTTTACGCCTGTCGTTGTAGCAAAATCGCCGCACACTTTTGCGCGACATGCTCTAACATTACCAATCGGTAAGCCATTCTAAATAAAACGTAACTTGCCTGTCATCGGTCTTGGCGCGAAACTCATCTCGCGCCGGATTTGATGAGGTGAGTTATGTCAGATTTGGAAAAACTTGTCAGACGCCGTATGCAGGAAGAATACGCCAAGGGCGCTTCCGCAGAAGAAATTGCGAAAGTCGTCCGAGACCTATTCAATAGCGTCGACCTCTCTGGCAATCGGTTTGACGCCGTTGCCGTACGGGCCACCAGGGATCACGAGTGACCCGATATTCGACCGACCCGAGATTTTCGGGTCGGTTGCAAGGATGATTTCCTCTCAGCAGATATCTCAGGCGGCCTTCGCTGCTGCATCAATCGGATGCTGCGAGCGGAACCCGACGGCAAGCCGGTTCCAGATGTTGATCGCGCCGATCGCCACCGTGATCTTCATCATTTCTTCTTCGGAGAAATGCGCCTTCAGCGTCTCGTAGTCGGCATCGGGCGCCCCTGTTTTGGCGATATTGGTCACTGAATCCACCCAGCCGAGCAGCGCCCGTTCGCGGGCGTCATAGACAGGCGATTCCCGCCAGACGCACATCAGGTTGATCCATTGTTCGGAGAGTCCATCATGGCGGGCTTCTTTCACATGCATGTCGACGCAATAGGCACAGCCGTTGATCTGCGAGGCGCGCAGCTTGATCAGGTGGATGAAGCGGCGCTCCAGCCCGGAGGACTGGACATATTGCTCGAGCGCGGCGACTGCCTTGTAGGCATCGGGAGCGGCTTTGGCGAAATTGAAACGTGGTTGCATGCTCTTTCTCCTTTGTTATGGCTCAACGAGCCGTCTTGCGTTCATGGATTTCAAGGAAGGCGCAGCCCCTAGCTGCGATCGATCCGTCGTCGACGGCGGCAAGTTCGATGCCGATATCCGCCAGGCTCGTCTTGGCGAGTTCGGCGCGATAGACCCGTTCGGCTTTCAGCATCGCCGCGTTGATGGTGCAGGGCTGGGCGAACAAGCGATCGGAGACCGGGTTCGGTCCGCGCTGGCGGATTTCGGCACAGCGGAACGCCGGCGCAGACCCCTCGACCGCGAGCACGATGTCGAGCAGCGAAATCTCCTTCGGCGCTTTTGCCAGCCGATATCCGCCCTTCGGCCCCGGTACGGTATCGAGGATGCCGGCGCCCGACAGCGCCTGCAGATGCTTCAGCAGATAGCTCGTCGAGACGCCGTGGAATTCCGCCAGCGCGGCGGCCGAAAGCACGCCGCCTTCGGAGAGGCCGGAAAGCATCGCAACGCTGTGAATGGCCTGCTCGACCCCATCGCCCATCTTCATGCACATGGCCTCCTCAATTCGTGGATAAAAAATATCCATGATTATGTCAGCTGTCAAGAGGTGTCCTCTCTGCTGCCACTTGCCTATATCCTGACCGCGGATAGAAGACGGAAACGCCGACAGGGGAACAACATGGCATCCAACGCTTTCGCAGGCATTCTGAATTCCAGCGCCGACCGTCATTCGCTCTTCGACGACGCCCAGGGCATCGTTGCCGGCAGCATGCTCGCCGTGCTCGGCGTAACGCTTCTCTCCAGCGCCGGGCTGCTTGCCGGCGGCACGGCGGGCCTTGCCTTCCTCGCCCATTATGCGACGGGCTTCAGCTTCGGCCTCTGCTTCTTTGTCGTGAACTTGCCCTTCTATTATCTCGCCTTCCGCCGCTTGGGCCTCGCCTTCACCATCAAGACCTTCGCGGCCATCGCGCTGACCTCGGTCCTGTCGGAATTCATCTCGGGCTTTGTCAGCATGGCGCATGTCGATCCCATCGCCGGCGCGCTCTTCGGCGGCCTCGTCATCGGCGCCGGCATGCTGGCACTCTTCCGCCACCGCGCCAGCCTCGGCGGCATCGGCATTCTCGCCCTCTATATCCAGGATCGCTTCGGCTGGCGCGCCGGCTTCGTCCAACTCGGCTTCGACGGTATCATCCTGGCGCTCTCCTTCTTCGTCGCTAGCCCCTTCATCATCGCCTGCTCGGTGCTTGGCGCGATTGTTCTCAACCTGACGATTGCCATCAACCACCGCAAGGACCGCTATATCGCCATGTGAATTGCTAAAGCGCGTCGCGATCTTTCAGATTCGCTCCTCGCGCTTTAGCTCTTTATTTTTACGCATGTCGTTATCGCAAAACCGCTGCACACTTTTGCGCGACATGCTTTGGCCGCTCTTCTCTTTCCCCGGCGTTTCACTACTTTCAGGGCGTGGACCAGATCGATTCCGAAGCCCGTACCCTGCTTCCTGCCGCCTTTACCCGCTGGTTTGCGGAAAAGGGCTGGCGCCCGCGCGCCCATCAGCTGGAACTGCTCGCCCGCGCCGAGGCCGGCGAAAGCACGCTGCTGATTGCCCCGACCGGCGCCGGCAAGACGCTCGCCGGTTTCCTGCCCTCGCTCACCGATCTCACCCGCCGCGGCAAGATCCCGCCGGGCTCGGCCTTCACCGGCATCCACACGCTCTATGTCTCGCCGCTAAAGGCGCTTGCCATCGATATCGAACGCAACCTGATGAAGCCGGTCGAGGAGATGGGCCTGCCTGTCACCGTCGAAAACCGCACCGGCGACACGCCGAACGCCAAGCGCCAGCGCCAGAAGCTCAACCCGCCGGATATTCTGCTGACGACGCCGGAACAGGTCGCCCTGCTTCTGGCAAACCGGGAGGCCGAGCGGTTCTTCAAGGACCTGAAATATATCGTCCTCGACGAGCTGCATTCGCTGGTCACCTCCAAGCGCGGCCATATGCTTTCGCTCGGCCTAGCGCGTCTCCGCCGCCTTGCCCCCGGCCTCAAGACCATCGGCCTGTCGGCCACCGTCGCCGAGCCGATGGACCTGCAGAAATGGCTGGTCGGCCAGGAAGAGGGTGGCGAACATCATGCCGGCCTCGTCGTCGTCGAAGGCGGCGCCAAACCCGATATCTCGATCCTGTCGACCGAAGAACGCATTCCCTGGGCCGGCCATTCCGCCCGATATGCCATTCCCGATGTCTACAACAAGCTCGTCGAACATCGCACGACGCTGCTTTTCGTCAACACCCGCAGCCAGGCCGAAATGCTTTTCCAGGCGCTCTGGACGATCAATGACGACAACCTGCCGATCGCGCTCC
Source organism: Rhizobium sp. CRRU65 (assembly GCF_048551595.1). Classification (NCBI taxonomy): domain Bacteria; kingdom Pseudomonadati; phylum Pseudomonadota; class Alphaproteobacteria; order Hyphomicrobiales; family Rhizobiaceae; genus Rhizobium; species Rhizobium sp. CRRU65. The sequence goes on from NZ_JBLYZH010000012.1 coordinate 13,431, forward strand.
ATCACGGTTCGCTCGATGTCGCCCAGCGCCGCAAGGTCGAGGCGGCGATGGCCGAAAACCGGCTGCGCGCCGTCGTCGCCACCTCCACCCTCGATCTCGGCATCGACTGGGGCGATGTCGATCTAGTCATCCATGTCGGCGCGCCGAAGGGCGCCTCGCGTCTTGCCCAGCGCATCGGCCGCGCCAATCACCGCATGGACGAGCCCTCGAAGGCGATCCTCGTGCCGGCCAACCGTTTCGAGGTCATGGAGTGTCAGGCAGCCCTCGACGCCAATTATATCGGCGCACAGGACACCCCGCCGGTCGGGCGCGGCGCGCTCGACGTGCTCGCCCAGCATGTGCTCGGCATGGCCTGCGCCGAACCTTTCGACATGCTGGAACTCTACGATGAAATCATCAGCGCCTCGCCCTATGCCGATCTGAGCTGGGAGACCTTCGAGCGTATCGTCGATTTCGTTGCGACCGGCGGTTATGCGCTCCGCACCTATGAGCGCTACGCCCGTATCCGCAAGACTGCGGAGGGCCGCTGGCGCGTCTCCAACCCTGCAGTCGCCCAGCAATATCGCCTCAACCTCGGCACCATCGTCGAAAGCCCGATGCTGAATATCCGCATGGTCAAGCGCGGCGAGGGCGGCAGGATCGGCCGCGGCGGCGCGACACTGGGGAAGGTCGAGGAATATTTCCTCGAGCAGATGTCGCCGGGCGATACCTTCGTCTTCTCCGGCAAGGTGCTGCGCTTCGAGGGTATTCGCGAAAATGAGTGCTTGGCGTCGCAGGCCTTTTCGCTCGATCCGAAGATCCCCTCCTATAATGGCGGCAAATTTCCGCTGTCGACCTATCTCGCCGAGCAGGTGCGGGCGATGATCGCCGATCCCGACCGCTGGCGCCGCTTGCCGGATCAGGTGCGCGACTGGCTGTCGCTGCAGAACGACAAGTCGATGCTGCCGAAGCGCGACGAGTTCCTGATCGAAACCTTCCCGCGCGGCAGCCGCGGCTATATGGTCGTCTATCCCTTCGAAGGCCGTCTCGCCCACCAGACGCTCGGCATGCTGCTCACCCGCCGGCTGGAGCGGATAGGCGCCAAGCCCCTCGGTTTCGTCGCCACCGATTATTCCCTTGCCGTCTGGGGCCTCGAGGATATGGGCCTGATGATCCGCAATGGCCGGCTCAACCTCTCCGACCTCTTCGACGAGGACATGCTCGGCGACGATCTCGAAGCCTGGCTGGACGAATCCTTCCTGTTGAAGCGCACCTTCCGCAATTGCGCCGTGATTGCAGGCTTGATCGAGCGCCGCCATCCGGGCAAGGAAAAGAGCGGCCGCCAGATCACCGTCTCGGCCGATCTGATCTACGACGTGTTGCGCAGCCACGAACCGGATCACATCCTCCTGCAGGCGACGCGGCAGGATGCGGCGACGGGACTTTTGGATATTGGCCGTCTTGGCGATATGCTGAGACGAATCAGGGGCCACATCACCCACCGCGCCCTCGACCATATTTCCCCGCTCGCCGTGCCGGTGATGCTGGAAATCGGACGCGAGGCGGTGCCGGGCGAGGCCCATGATACACTGCTCGCCGAAGCGGCGGACGATCTGATCGCCGAAGCGCTCGCTTGACGAGAATTGGGCCTGACTGACGTATTTGGGAATAGGAGAAGTGATGAACCGCCTGGCGCTCGCGCGCGACATTTCAGGACTGGCCGCGATACCAGGCATCGAGACATCGGTCCATGGCATTGCCGCCGTCTGCGATCCGCTCGGCGCCCTCTATCTGCCCGATGCCGGCCTGCTCGTCGTCTCCGACCTGCATCTGGAAAAGGGCGCAGCCTTCGCCCGCCGCGGCATGATGCTGCCGCCTTACGATACGCTGGCAACGCTGACCGTCCTTGCCGCCGTCATCTCGCGTTATGATCCGAAGCTCGTCATCTCGCTCGGCGACAATTTCCACGACCGCATCGGTTCCAAGCACCTGCCGGAGAATTTTCGCGTTCTGATCGTCGAGATGGCGCGCGGCCGCGAATGGATCTGGATCAATGGCAACCATGATCCGGATGGCATCGTCGACCTGCCGGGCACATCTGCCGACGAGATGTATTATGCCGGCCTGACCTTTCGGCACGAGCCGAAGAACGGCTTGCAAAGCGGCGAGATCGCCGGCCACCTGCACCCGTCGGCGACGGTCCGCCGCCGCGAGAAATCCGTCCGCCGCCCGTGCTTTGCCACCGACGGCGCCCGCCTGCTGATGCCGGCCTTCGGCCTCATGAGCGGCGGTCTGGATCTCGGCCATCAGGCGATGAAGGGCCTGTTCGACAAGGCTTTGCTGGTGGCGCATCTGCTGGGGCGGGATCGGATTTATTCGGTCAGATATGGGAACTTGAGGGGGTAGTGCCCTCCATATTTGGACGGCACCACCTAAACTCAATCGCACTCCTGCAGCTGCCGCTGATACGTCCCTGCCATCCGCGCAAACTTCTGCGCCGTCTGCTGCAACTGCCCGTTCGAGCGCCAGTCGCCGCGTTTGTATCCCGTCGGCCCGGAATAATAGGCGAGATAGAGATTATAGGCATCGTTCAGCGGAATGCCAGTCTCCACGCTGTTCTGATAGTGATACCAGCCAATGAAATCGATCGCGTCGGCGAAGTTCGCCCGCCGCGCGGTCCAGTTGCCGGTCTGCGACTGATAGTGATCCCAAGTCCCGTCGAGCGCCTGAGAATAACCGTAGGCGGTCGAAGGCCGGGTCCAGGGAATGAAGCCGAACAGCTTGGTGCGCGGTGGCCGCGCATAGGGCTGGAAGCCGGATTCGGTATACATCGTCGCCATCAGGATCGGCACGGGCACGCCGTATTTCTTCTCCGTCCGCTCGGCGGCACTCTGCCAGCTGGAGAAAAGCCCGTCGCGCTCGTCGAAGACGGCACAGATGTTCCTCGTCTGCTTCGGCGCCGTCGCGCAGCCGGCAAGCAGCGCGAGACCCACGGCCGTCAGAACGATACGAGTACGCATGACAAAACCTCTCGTTTCCGAGAGATTACTAACTCGTAAATGTTAAAAACCGGTTTTTAGTCGAATGCGAACTTCCGCGGCTGCCTCCTTGTGTGGCCAGGGATGGATACCCTGGCCTGACCACCGGGCCGGCATCGCATCAAAATCCCTACGCCTTGACGGGCTCGTAGCGCAGGATCACCGCGCCGCCCTCCGTTGTCGAGGATTCGATGAGCTTCAGCGGCAGCTGGCCCTCTGCCTGTTTGAAAAGCGGATTGCCGCCGCCGAGGATCACCGGCACCAGGCAAACCCTGACTTCGTCGATAAGCCCCGCTTTCAGCAGGCTATCGGCAAGCTCGGCGCTGCCGAAGATCAAGATCGTCTTGCCATCCTCCTGCTTCAGCCTGGTCAATTCGGGGATCGGATCGCTCACGACGCGGGCATTGTTCCAGCCGGGCTCGCTCATCGTCCGCGACACGGCGATCTTGGCGATGCCGTTCATATAGGTTTTGATCTCACCTTCGCCCTCGGCGGTCGGCCAGTAGGAGGCCATGCCCTCATAGGTCTTGCGGCCGAAGACCAGCAGATCGCTTTCCCTACCGAACTGTTCGGCATAGCGCTGCAATTCGGGCCCCCAGGCGAGATTGTGGAAGTCGATATCCCACGGCTTCGTGCCTTCGAAATAACCATCGAGCGTCATCAGGTTCCAGACGATAAGCTTTCTCATTTCCATCCTCCTTCTGAATTGCCGTCCATTAAAACTGGTTGCGTTTAACAACTGGTTGAAATTTAAGTCGACTGATAGCGAAATGCAAGCGGTTTTTTTGAAGCAGAACATTCGGGCAAGCAGCTGCTGCCGCGGGCCTTCGCGCTCAGCGTCTTGCCGAGCCTAGTTTCGGGAAGAAATCCTGAGCGCCTTGGCTGTGGATCAGTCCTTGCGGAAGATCAGGCTGGCACCCCAGCCGGTGATCACGGCGAGCAGCACGGCCGCAAAGCCGTAGAGGATCGGCTGATCATGCGCCGCATCGGTGATCGTCTGCTCGATGCCGGTCTTGATGACCCGCAGCGGCAGCGATTTCTCGGTCACGAAAAGGCCGCTCTTGAACAGATAGGCGCGCACACTGTGCACCCCGTTCGGAATGTTTGCCGGCAGGCGCAGGCTCGCCTTGAAGAGGTTGGAGGAAACGAACCGCACGCCGCTCGGGTTGCGGTCATAAAGCCCGCCGCCCTGCTGCAGCCGCCGGAAGGCCTCGCGGAACTCGCCGAGATTGCTGCCGTCGCCGACGAAGCCGACCGGCGTAAGCGGAATGTGGTCGATGCCGATCCCCTGATCGGTCAGGTCAAGCGGCGTCACGATGTCGTCGATCATGCGCGAGCTCGACATCGAATAGGAATGCGGTACCGCTTCGAAGGTCATCGAGCGGGTGTTCACCCAGATGCCGAAGACGCGTTCCTTCTTGCGCACCGTCGCATCCTCGCGCGGGCCTTCCAGCACCACGACCACATCATATTGGCCGACGGCGAGCAGTAGCTGGTCGGTGTTCGAGAGCGCTCCGAAGATGGTCAAATCCGCGCCGTGGAAATCCGAGGTGATGGCGATTTCGCTGGTCGACGTGCCGATTTCCAGCCCTTCACGCACCGCCTCCGTTGCCTGCCCCGGCAGCCACTGCGCTCCGGCCACCGCCGGTAGCAGACAAAGCAACGCGATGACGAAAACAAGCAGGCGCATCAGTTGCCCGCTCCCATCACCACCGAATAGACATCGGCCGGCGTCACCACCAGCGCGATCGCAAGACGCACGCCGACGGCGAGCACCAGCAGGCCGAGCAGCGCGCGCAGCTGTTCGCCGCGCAGTTTTTGGCCGACGCGCACGCCGTATTGTGCCCCGATGACACCCGCTACCATCAGGATGAAGGCAAGCACGATGTCGACGGAGAAGTTCGTCGCCGCCTGCACGATCGTCGTATAGGCGGTCACGAAGATGATCTGGAACAGCGAGGTGCCGACGACCACATTGGTCGGGATGCGCAGCAGGTAGATCATCGCCGGCACCATGATGAAGCCGCCGCCGACACCCATGATCGAGGTGAGGATGCCGATTGCAAAGCCGAGTGCGACGATCGGAATGACGCTGAGATAGATCTTCGATTTCTTGAAACGCACCTTCAGCGGCAGCTTGTGCACCCAGTGCTGGTGGCCGGGCTTGCGCGGTGCGGGCGGCTCGTTGCGCGCTGCTCGCCGCATGGCATTGATGCTTTCGAGCAGCATCAGTCCGCCGACTGTGCCGAGGAAGACGACATACATCAGCGAGATGATCAGATCGAGCTGGCCGATGGCGCGCAGCAGCGAGAAGATCCAGATGCCGACCGTAGCACCCGTAAGGCCGCCGACCAGCAGCACCGTGCCGAGCTTGACGTCGAGCGAGCCGCGCCGGAAATGCGTGATCGCGCCCGATATCGACGACGCCACAACCTGGTTGGCGCCGGTCGCGACCGCGACGACCGGGGGAATGTTGTAGAAGATCAATAGCGGCGTGATCAGAAAGCCGCCGCCGACGCCGAACATTCCAGACAGGAATCCGACGGCCGCCCCCATGCCGAGAATGATGAAAATGTTCACCGACAATTCTGCGATGGGCAGATAGATTGTCACAGCCGACCCCGAATGATGACCGCTCCTGCCGGGCGGTTTCTTGTCACGTCCCCGTTCGAATGCGCACCATACTGTGAAATCGTTGCCAGAGGCTTTCGATCGGCCCCATGATTAGCCATAGAGATTGGCGGAGAGATCGGTGGCAGAGGATTCGCCGAATGCGCGGATCGATATGTCCGGCATAATCCGGCTTTTTTCAGGTTTTGTGACAGGCTGCGGCAAAATTGGAAAAAGCCTTGCGGCATAGTGCCGCCAGGCGTTTTTCATTGCCCGGAAGAAAGGGTCGAGACGATCCCGCGTCGATGCGACGCGCCTCAGATCGCTTTGCCGGCCTGCTTGTTGCGTTCGAGCAGCGCCTTCACGGTCGCATCGGTCACCTTGCCGTCCGGCTCCTGGCCGACCGACTTCTGGAAGTTCTTGATCGCGGTCACGGTCTTCGCGCCCATTTCGCCGTCCGGCACGCCGGCGTCGAAGCCGTTATTGTTGAGGATCGCCTGGATGTTGCGGACCGCCTTCTTCATGTCGACGCTCGCCGTCTTCGCGCCGGTGCCTGCCCATTCGTCGGGAATGTCGATGGCGTTCGTGCGGTGGTCGACCGGCTCCGGTTTCCAGAGATCGACCTTGGCGCGCGCCCGTTCGAGCTGGTCGGGTTTCATGGCTTTGGCCACTTCGTCGCGCTTCTGCGCCGCATCCTTGTCGCCGCCCTTGGCGGCGATCGCAAACCACTTGTAGGACTCTTCGAGATCCGCCGGGACTCCGTTGCCGCGGGCGCAGAGGATGGCCAGGTTGAACTGGCTGTCGGTGATGCCGAGGTTCGCTGCCTTGGTGAACCACGAGGCGGCCGTCGCATAATCCTGTTGGCCAAGCGCGCCGGAGGCGTAGAGCACGGCGAGATTGTGCATGGCGCTGGCATTGCCCTGGTTAGCCGCCTGTTCGTAGAAGCCCTTCGCCTTGGTGATGTCGCGTTCGACGCCGTTGCCCTTCTCGTACATGCTGCCGAGCCGGTATTCGGCCGGCGCAAAGCCCTTGTCGGCCGAAAGCTGGTACCAGCCTGCGGCCTGCTTCTGATCGACCGCCATGCCGTTGCGGCCGTCCGAATAACGCGCGCCGATCTCGAACAGCGCCAGCGTATCGCCGCTGCTCGCCGCATCGGCAAGCGATTTCGGCTGGACGGTGTCGGGAATGGTGATGGCCGGTGCGGGTGCCGCCGCAGCCGGGGCGTTCGGAACGAAGCCCGATGTCTCCTGTGCCGCGCCGGACGGAGCGGGAGGGGCAAGGGTCGCTGCCCCTTCGCCGTCAAGCGGTGTCATATCGGTCAGATGGTCGCCGCCGGCCGGTGGGGTTGCTTCCGGCTGCGCCTGTTCGGCAGCGGGCGGGACAGCTTCGGCTGCCGGAGCGGTCGTTCCGAGAGCGGCGGCATCCGGCTGGGCAGGTGTCGCCTCAGGCAAGGCCGGCGCCGGGTTTTCCGCAGCACCCGTCAGCGCCGAGACTTCGGCTGGCGGCTGCGGCGCGCGCTCGCCGCTCGTCAGCGTTCGGGCAAGCGGAAAGGCCATGATCGCGAGCAGCACGGCGCCGACGGCCAGCAGGATCGGCCGCCGGTAGCGCGAAAAGGCGCTGGTCTTGCCCGTCTTGTCGGAAGCCTTGCCGGCCTTGTCGGCGTTTGCGCCCTTCTTCTCGGCCTTGACGGCTGCCTGTTTCGGATTGGCATCCACCTCCATCGCGGCCGCCTGCGCCGCACGGCGCGCAGCAGCGATATAATCGGCGCGATCGGTTTCGCCGGCAGGCTTGCCGCGTGCCGCACTCTGGCTGGCGCGAACCCGTTCAAGGATCTTCTTCACGTCAGGTGCGCCCGAGCCCGGCTCGAGCAATTCGTTTGCCGCATCCGTCGGCACCACGTCGGTGGGATCGATCGACGGCGCGGGGTCGATCATCGGCCGTTCGGTCGCCCGGCTCTCGGCTTTCTTGCCGGGCAGCAGCCGCTTGCCGAGGCTGGCGAGCAGGCTGGCCTTCGCCGGGGCCTGTGTCCGTGCCGCTGTCGCAGCCTCCGTCGTCCTGGTCGCGGCTTCGATGGCGATCGCGCTCGTTCCGCTCATGGCGTTGGTTTGTGCCGGGGCGGTGGCTTGTGCCGGGGCGGCAGGTTCGGCGGCGACCTCGGCCGTGCGAATAACAGGAGAAGCCTTCGCTGTCGGGGCAGCGGCCGGCGTCCTGTTCATCTCCGCTTCGGCCACCATCAGGGCATAGGGATCGACATCGAAATCGACGTCGGCGACCGGCATCTGGGCGAGCGGCCGGCCGCGATCTTCCATGCCGTCGAGGCGATCGGCGATATGCACCAGCGTCTCGTGCAGCGCCTGGAAAGTCTTGTGTGTGCGTTCCTCGCTATCGCGGCTGAGATCCTCGAGGTGGCGCAGATCCTCGGCCAGCGCCGTCAGCGCCGACATGTCGGCGGCCGGCATGACACCCTGCGGGCCGCCATGACGCGAATAGGCTTCGACCACGGCCTCTGCCGCCTGGCGTGCGGCCTCGATGATATATTCGTCGCTCGTCGCCATATAGTCTTCGATCGCGCCCATGCGCTGGTCGAATTCGGGGGGTATTACAGCGCTCTCGCGCGGCGCGCTCATCAGCGCCGACAGATTGGCGATCTGGTCTTCGAGGTTCTTCAGCGCGTGCGGATCGGTCGGAGGTGCCGATGTGCTCTCTTCGAGCCGGGCGGCAATGTCGCTCAGCCGTCCTTCGAGACGCTGGAAGGCGCTGTCGTCGACTACCGCGGCCGGTGCCGGCGCCTGCTGCTGATGGGCCATCTCGTCGATACGCCGGGCAAGATGGTCGAGCCGCTGCGCCAGCACGTCGTTGACGGCGCCGTTCTCAAGCGCGTCGATCTTGCGGGAAATGTCGGAAAGCGTGCCGGTGAGGTCGGCCTGCGGCGCCGTCTCCTGCGTGCGCTCCAGCAGATAGGAGAGATGTTCCAGCCGTTCGTCGAGCCGCGACGTCGCTTCCGCCTTCGTCATCTCCTCGACGCGTCCCGTCAGCGCCTCCAGCCGCATCGCCAGCTCGTCGGCCGGGTTCACGCGGCTGGCCGCATCATGGCTCATCAGGTCGATCTGATCGGCCAGCGCCTCCAGCCGATTTTCCAGCCGCTGCATCAGGCCCGGATCATTCGTGGTGGCCGTGCGCCCGCTTGCCGCGATTGCCCGGCTGATCTCGTCGAGCCGCATATCCATGGCGGCGAACTGTTCGGACATCACCCGGTCGTGCGGCTGGATCATATTGCCGAAATGCTCCATCGCCGTGGCGATCGAGATCAGCTTGTCTTCCAGCGCCCGAACGGCCGGGCTCTCGCCCATGCCGCCGATATGGCGCTTGATGTCGTCGAGCCGATAGGCGAGCGAAACGAGCTCTTCCTGCAGCCCCTCGGTATCGAGCGCCGCAAGCCGGTTTTCGAAACCGTCCCAGCGGTTTTCCATATGGCGCAGCGAATCCTCGCGCGCCAGCCCGTCCATCAGCGAGCGCAGCTCTTCGAAATCCTCGCGAAGGCCGGTGGCCTCCGGTGCGACGGAGCGGCCGGTCAGTTGGGTGATGCTCTGGGCAAGGCGGCCCATATCGGCGCGCATGTCGTCGGCGAAACGGCCGTCTCCGGCATTTGTTTTGATTTCGCGCAGCTCGGCGCGCAACGCGTTCATCTCGCGGGTGACGCCCTCGGAAATGTCGCGCTTCAGGTCCTGCCGCAGGTTGACGAGCGCCTGGGCGATCTCCGTCATCGTGTCGTTGCCGGCGCGCAAGGCCGGCGCCGGCACTGGGGCAGCGGCGCGAGGCGCAGGTTCACGAAGCTGCGGGGCCTGTTCGCGTGCATAAGGCCGCTCGCGGCTAGCTTCAAGCGCGCGCTGGCGTTGACGGATTTCGGCGAGCGGATCCGGCCGCGGCTCGGGCGGGGCCTTTGCGGGCCGGGGAGCATGGGAAGCGGCATAAGGATCGCGCTCGGCCGCTGCCGTGCGCGGCCGCTGTTCGCGCCCGCTGCCCATCAGCCCTTCGATGCGCGCCTCCAGCCCTTCGATCGTGCGGTTCAGCGCATCGAGCGAGGTCCTGTCGGACTGTCGGGAAGGATTTGATCGCGATCCGTTCATCTTCTTGCTCGCTTCGACTGCTCGACCCCTCGTCAGAGCTCGATCTTTGGCTTTTCGTCTGCTGCCCGCTTTACGCGGACCTGAGCGCACCATTCATAAGACGATAGTCAATTAGACTTTCCTCAAGCTGAACGATGTAGCGGCATCCTAAGGGAACGCGAGACTGGGAAAAGGAATGCGGATCGCTACTGCTCAATCCGCACCTTTCACGAAACGTGGTAAACAAGCCGTTAATGTCGATGGGAATTTTTTAACGTTTGTGTTCAAAACGCCGTTTTTGGCGGCAATTGCCCCCGGACGCGTCACATCGAATGGCGACGCTGCGCTCAGGCGGGCCTGGGATATTGCAGCTCGATTTTCACGCCTTCGGGGCCATAGACGAAGACCTGGCCGAGATCGGTGTCGGGAATATCGTAATATTCGTAGCGATAGCCGGTCGCCTTGATGCGTTCCAGCGCCGGCTCGAATTCGTAAAGGCTGAAGGCGACGTGGTTGAAGATGCCGGGCGGAAAATCGGTGCTGCGTGATGTCAGGCTGAGATGAATGACCGGGCACTCGTCGAGATAGAGCCAATGGCCGGGCGAGGCGAAGGGTGGCCGATAGCCTTCCCTGACGCCGAGCAAGGTTTCCAGAAAACCGATCATGACGGGGGCATCACGGGTTTCGATGGTGACGTGGTCCAGGCGCGGCATTGGTGTCCTCCCAGCCAGCATTGACGGCAAAGTCTAGCCTGTTTGAAGCCGCCGCGAAAGTTGCTGTATCCGTCTATAGCAAGAGCTCAGAAGCTCTCCGTCCAGGGCCGGACTTCCACCTCCAGCGACCATGCGCTGCGGTGCTGGCGAAGCACGTCGATATAGGTCTGGGCGATGGCCTCCGGCAGCAGCGTGCCATCCGGCTTCTCCACCCGGTCCGGCCGGATCTGCGAGCGCACCGCGCCGTCGATGACGAAATGCGCGACATGGATGCCCATCGGCCCGAGTTCGCGGGCTGCACTCTGGGCAAGGCCGCGCAACGCGAACTTGCCCATCGCGAAGGGGGCTGATTGCGCAAAGCCCTTCACGCTTGCCGACGCGCCGGTGATCAGAATGGCGCCGCGGCCGCGCGGGATCATCCGCCGCGCTGCCTGCTGCACCACCAGGAAACCGCCGAAAGCGGAGGTCGCAATCGCCTTCTCGACATCGGCGGGATCGAGTTCTGCGAGCGGGCCGCGCTGACGAGCGCTGGCATTGAAGATCACCACGTCAGGCCCGCCGATTGCGGCGGCAGCCTCTTCGAAGAGTGCTGCGACGCTCGCAGGTTGCGAGACATCTGTTGTAAAGGCGCTGGCGCCGGTCTCTTCGATGAGCCCTTGCAGTTTCTCGATATTGCGGGCGGCGAGCCCGACCTTGACGCCCTGCGCCGACAATTGCCGGGCAAGCGATGCGCTGATGCCGGAGCCCGCGCCGACGATCAGCGCACTCTCATAGGGAAAGTCGGTCATGATGTCTTCCTCGATGAATCGTCCGAAAGACTTAGGAAGTCCGAACGACTTGCGCTACTGCCCGGCGGTGACTCCGTTGCGATGGACAAGCAAGATGAGATGGCGTTTGCTCCTTTCGGCGCTTTATGGCCCGCGGATTCATGCTCTCGAATTTTTTCAAGAAAAGACGGCACAAGTGCGGACTTTGACGTTTACGCAAACGTCAATATTTTGTAAGACAGTGCCCAAGGCCGGCGCGATCCGGTCAGTCGAATGGGAGGAATTTGAGAGATGCCAGTCTACAAGGCCCCGGTGAACGATACGCTCTTCGTCTTGAACGACGTGCTGGGTCTCGAACGCTACAACAATCTGCCGGGTTTTGCCGATGCGACCCCCGATATGATCGAAGCAATCCTCGGTGAGGCCGGAAGGGTTGCCGAGGAAGCTCTCTTTCCGTTGAACTATTCCGGCGATCAGGAAGGCTGCACGCGCCACGACGATGCCAGCGTCTCGACGCCGAAGGGCTTCAAAGAGGCTTATAAAGCCTATCGCGAAGGCGGCTGGATCGGCCTTGCGGTGCCGGAGGAATTCGGCGGGCAGGGGCTTCCCTATACGCTGCATACCGCCGTCGGCGAATATACCTCCGCCGCCAACATGTCGCTGATGATGTATCCAGGCCTGACACAGGGCGCGATCGCCGCACTCCTCGTCCACGGCTCCGACGAGCAGAAGGCCACCTATCTGCCGAAGATGGTGGACGGCACGTGGTCCGGCACCATGAACCTCACCGAGCCGCATTGCGGCACCGATCTCGGCATGCTGCGCACCAAGGCGGTGCCGCAGGCTGACGGCAGTTACAAGATCTCCGGCCAGAAGATCTTCATCTCCGCCGGCGAGCACGACCTGACCGGCAATATCATTCATCTGGTGCTGGCCCGCATCGAGGGTGCGCCCGAGGGCACCAAGGGCATTTCGCTCTTCATCGTTCCGAAATTTCTCGTCGGCAAGGACGGCGCACCGGGCGCCCGCAACGCTGTCTCCTGCGGCGCCATCGAGCACAAGATGGGCATCCACGCCAACGCCACCTGCGTGATGAATTACGACGAGGCGACCGGCTTCCTGATCGGCGCCGAAAACCGCGGCCTCAACGCCATGTTCGTGATGATGAACGAGGCCCGCCTGATGGTCGGCCTGCAGGGCATCGCCATTTCCGAGATCGCCTATCAGAACGCCGCCAGCTACGCCCGCGACCGCATCCAGGGCCGCTCGCTGTCCGGCCCCAAGGCGCCCGACAAGAAGGCCGATCCAATCATCGTCCATCCGGACATTCGCCGCACACTGATGACCATCCGCGCCTTCAACGAGGCCGGCCGCGCCTTCCTGCTCTGGACCGCGCTGAAGTCCGATATCGCTCACCGCGCCAGCGACGAGAAGGAGCGCCAGACGGCCGACGATATTCTCGGCCTCGTCACCCCGATCCTTAAGGGCGTGATGACCGACAAGGGCTTCGATCATGCCGTCATGGCCCAGCAGGTCTTCGGCGGCCACGGCTATATCGAAGAGCACGGCATGAGCCAGTATGTGCGCGATGCCCGCATCGCCATGATCTATGAGGGCGCCAACGGCATTCAGGCGCTCGATCTTGTCGGCCGCAAGCTGGCGCTGAACGGCGGCCGCGCCGCGATGGCCCTCTTCAAGGAGATCGGCGATTTCTGCGAGGAGAACCGCGGCAACGAAAAGCTCTCCTTCTTCACCAAGCATCTGAAGAAGGGCTTGAACGATGCCCAGGGCGCGACCATGTGGTTCATGCAGAATGCCATGGCCAAACCCGACAATGCCGGCGCCGGCTCGACCGACTACATGCACCTCTTCGGCCTCGTCATTCTCGGCTATATGTGGGCGAAGATGGCCAAGGCCGCCGAGGACGGCCTTGCATCCGGCGATGCCGCCCGCGAGGAGTACCTGAAGAACAAGCTGGTCACCGCCCGCTTCTTCATGGAACGCCTGATGCCGGAAACCGCGCTTCGCAAGGCCCGCATCGAAGCCGGCGCCGACACGATGATGGAACTGGCCGCCGAAGCGTTTTGATTGTGTCCCTCTTCTCCCCAGCGGGGGTCCGAAGGACGGGTCGAGACCGGTGGCTCGACCCAGGCAGAGGTGGCCCGCTGGGGAGAAGAGGGAAGAACGAAATTCACCGGCGCCGCCGCGCCGTCAGGGAGATGAGACAATGACCGAGGTTTTCATTTACGACCACGTGCGTACGCCGCGCGGCCGCGGCAAGAAGGACGGCGCCCTGCATGAGGTGCCCTCCGTTCGCCTCGCGGCAAAGACGCTGGAAGCGATCCGCGACCGCAACGGGCTCGACACGGCCACGGTCGACGACATCATCATGGGCTGCGTCGATCCGGTCATGGATGCCGGCGCCGTCATCCCCAAGGCCGCCGCCTTCGAAGCCGGTTACTCCACCAAGGCACCCGGCATGCAGATCTCCCGCTTCTGCGCCTCCGGCCTCGATGCCGTCAATTTCGGCGCCGGCAAGATCGCCCAAGGCGCCGACGATATTGTCATTGCCGGCGGCGTCGAAAGCATGTCCCGCGTCGGCCTCGGCATGTCCGGCGGCGCCTGGTTCATGGACCCTTCTGTGAATTTTCCGGCCTATTTCATGCCGCAAGGTGTCTCGGCCGATCTGATCGCCACCAAATACGGCTTCAGCAGAACCGATGTCGACGCTTATGCGGTCGAGAGCCAGAAGCGTGCCGCCCATGCCTGGGAAAAGGGCTGGTTCGACAAGTCGGTCATCCCGGTCAAGGACCAGAACGGCCTGACGATCCTGGCAAAGGATGAGCATATGCGTCCCGGCACCGATATGCAGGCGCTCGCCTCCCTCAATCCGTCCTTCCAGATGCCCGGCGAGATGGGCGGCTTCGAGGCCGTCGGCATCCAGGCCCATCCGGAGATCGAGCGCATCAACTATGTCCACCATGCCGGCAATTCCTCCGGCATCGTCGATGGCGCCAGTGTCGTCCTGCTCGGCTCCAAAGCCGGCGGTCAGAGCATGGGCAAGAAGCCGCGCGCCCGCATCAAGGCTTTCGCCAACATCGGCTCCGATCCGGCCCTGATGCTGACCGGGCCCGTCGACGTCACAGAGAAGCTGTTGAAACGATCAGGCATGAGCCTTTCCGACATCGACCTCTTCGAACTGAACGAGGCCTTCGCTGCCGTGGTGCTGCGCTACATGCAGGCATTCGACATCGACCATGACAGGATCAACGTCAATGGCGGCGCCATCGCCATGGGCCATCCGCTCGGCGCCACCGGCGCGATGATCCTCGGCACGGTGCTGGACGAGCTTGAACGCCGCGACCTCAACACCGCGTTGGTGACGCTCTGCATCGGCGCCGGCATGGGCACGGCAACGGTTATCGAGAGGGTCTGACGATGGGCTTCAACACCGGCACGATCGAAACCGAATATGCCGAGGTCAGCGAGCACTGGTCGCCCCGCGTCATCGCCGATCTCAACGGCCAGAGCGTCAAGCTCGCCAAGGTTAGGGGCCAGCTCGCCTGGCATTCCCACCGCGACGAAGACGAGCTTTTCCTCATCTGGAAGGGAGCGCTGACCATCGAATATCGCGACCGCCCGCATGTGCATCTCAAGAGTGGCGATTTTCATGTCGTGCCAAGGGGTGTCGAGCATAATCCTGTTGCTGAGGAGGAATGCTGGATCGTGCTTTTCGAGCCGTCGCTGACCAAGCACACCGGCGATGTCGTCACCGAAAAGACGAAGACCTTAGACGCGCAGCGCAGCCATTTGCCGGCCTGATCGGGGAGGAAACCCAATGACCTACACCAATTTCACGCTCGAAACCGACGCCGATGGCATCGCTCTCGTCACCTGGGACATGCCTGGCAAATCGATGAACGTCTTCACCGCCGAGGTGATGGCCGAACTCGACGCCATCATCGACGCTACGACCGCCGATGCCGCCGTCAAGGGTGTCGTCTTCACTTCGGGCAAGTCCTCCTTCTCCGGCGGCGCCGATCTGTCGATGATCAAGTCGATGTTCAGTTCTTATCAGGAGGAGAAGGCAAAGAGCCCCGAGACGGCGGTGCAGAACCTCTTCGGTCTGGTCGGCCGCATGAGTGGCCTGTTCCGCAAGCTCGAAATATCGGGCAAGCCCTGGGTGTCCGCCATCAACGGCACCTGCATGGGCGGCGCTTTCGAACTGTCGCTCGCCTGCCACGGCCGCGTCGCCTCCAATGCCAAGAGCGTCAAGATCGCGCTGCCCGAAGTGAAGGTCGGTATCTTCCCCGGCGCCGGCGGCACGCAGCGTGTGCCGCGGCTGGCGAACGCCCAGGATGCGCTGCAGATGATGACGACCGGCCAGTCGCTGACCGGCTCCCGCGCCAAGGCGATGAACCTCGTGCACCAGGTGGTCGAGCCGGATCAGCTCATCCCCGCCGCCAAGCAGATGATCAAGGATGGCCTGAAGCCGGTCGCCCCCTGGGACGAGAAGGGCTTCAAGGCGCCCGGCGGCGGCATCTGGACGCCGGCTTCCGCCCAGCTCTGGCCGGCAGCTCCGGCAATCCTGCGCCGGGAAACATCGGGCAATTATCCGGCGGCACTCGCCATTTTGAAATGCGTCTATGAAGGTCTGCAGGTGCCTTTCGACACCGGCCTGAAGATCGAGCAGCGTTATTTCACCGAGGTGCTGCAGACCCGCGAAGCCTTCTCGATGATCCGTTCGCTGTTCATCTCCATGCAGGAGCTCGGAAAAGGCGCCCGCCGCCCGGCGGGTCATGCGAAGACCGAGCTGAAACATGTCGGCGTCGTCGGCGCCGGCTTCATGGGCGCCTCGATCGCTTATGTCACCGCCGCCGCCGGCATTCCGGTGACGTTGATCGACCGCGACATCGAAGCGGCGACCAAGGGCAAGACCGTCTCCGAAGGCCTGGTCAAGGATTCTATCGGTAAGGGGCGTCTTACGCAAGATGAGGCAGCCGCATTGCTCTCCCGCATCACCCCCTCGGCAGATTATGCCGACCTCGCCAATGCCGATCTCGTCATCGAGGCGGTGTTCGAGGATCGCGAGGTGAAGAAAGCGGTCATCGAGGCGGTCGAAGCCGTGCTGCCGGAAGGCGCGATCTTCGCCTCCAATACCTCGACCCTGCCGATCTCAGGTCTCGCCAAGAATTCGAAACGCCCGGCCGATTTCATCGGCATCCACTTCTTCTCCCCTGTCGAGAAGATGATGCTGACCGAGGTCATCCTCGGAAGCGACACCGGCGACAAAGCGCTGGCCGTCGCTCTCGATTATGTTGCAGCCATCAGGAAGACGCCGATCGTCGTCAACGACACCCGCGGCTTCTTCGTCAATCGCTGCGTGCTGCGTTACATGTCGGAAAGCTACGATATGCTGATCGAGGGCGTGCCGCCTGTCATGATCGAGAACGCCGCCAAGATGGCCGGCATGCCGGTCGGTCCCTTGGCGCTGAACGACGAGGTCGCCATCGACCTCTCGCTGAAGATCCTCAAGGCGACGGTCGCCGATCTCGGCGAAAAAGCCATCGACCCCAGGCATATGGATCTCATCTCCAGTATGGTGGAAAAGGAGGGTCGTTTCGGCCGCAAGAATTCCAAGGGCTTCTACGACTACCCGCCGAAACCGGCGAAGAAGTCCCTCTGGCCCGACCTCAAGTCCTTCTATCCGCAGAAGCAGGCAGATGAGGTTGATGTCAACGTCCTCAAACAGCGTTTCCTCGTCACCATCGCGCTGGAAGCTGCCCGCACAGTCGAGGAAGGCATCGTCACCGATCCGCGCGAGGCGGATGTCGGCTCGATCCTGGGCTTTGGCTTCGCGCCCTATACCGGCGGGGCGCTGAGCTATATCGACGGGATGGGTGCGAAGGCTTTCGTGGAATTGGCGGAAAAGTTAGCAGGTACTTACGGAAAACACTTCAAGCCGACGCCGCTGCTGAAGGACATGGCCGCCAAGGGCGAGACGTTTTACGGTCGGTTCGACCCCTATGCGAAGGTGGGGAAGGCGGCTTAGGCCGTCTTTGAGTCGTGCAGCTCTTGTCGGGTTTCAAACGTTGAATGGGGCAGGTGGCGATGGCAATCTGAACCGTAAGCAACCCGCGCCTCGCTGTCACCCGGATCGGACCGCCCATGCAACCGTCAACCGACATCCTCGCCTTCGCCGATCCGATGGAGTGGGAATCCTGGCTCTGCCTGCATCACGCGGCATCGACCGGCGCCTGGCTGAAGATCGGTAAGAAAAATCCGAAACGAACTCTCATCACCATCGACGAGGCGCTGGATGTGGCGCTCTGTTACGGCTGGATTGACAGCCAGCGCAAGGGGTTTGACGCGCATTCCTACCTGCAGCGTTATTCGCCCCGCCGCGCCAAAAGTTCGTGGTCGAAGCTCAATGTCGATCGGGTCGCAGCACTCGCAGAAACCGGGCGCATGCGGCCCGCGGGCCTTGCCGAAGTCGCTGCCGCCAAAGCCGACGGACGCTGGGCTGTCGCCTACGCTCCGCAGCGCGATGCCGGCCTGCCGGACGATCTGGCGGCGGCGCTCGCTGAGAACGCTGCCGCCGATGCTGCCTTTGCGCGGCTCGACAAGACCGGCCAATATGCAATCGTCCTGCCGCTCCTGAAGGCTACCACCCCGGAAGTCCGGGTTGCCCGCCTCGGCAAGGCGATCACCAGGTTGGCGCAGGCCGAATAGGCGGTATTTCAGCTTCTGCAAAAAAATCTCGCCCTCGGTTTTCCGCGCCGCGCGGCAGGCAAAGACCTGTCCGCGGTGTCTGAAACGTCACCGATTTCCCTGGCTGCGGCCTTGTCACGGACACAATTTCCGATTACATATCCGCGCATCGATCTTGCTAGATGAACTTTGAAACGGCCTCGTGTCGTTCCTGGCGAACTTCCTCCAAAATCGGTTTTCATCGCCGTTCGGCATTTATCCGGGCTGCATTCTTCTATGAACGATTCGAAAAGGATATCGTCATGAGCACAGGTACCGTAAAGTGGTTCAACGCAACCAAGGGCTTCGGCTTCATTCAGCCGGATGACGGCGCAGCCGACGTTTTCGTCCACATCTCTGCCGTTGAACGCGCTGGCATGCGCGATCTCAAGGATGGCCAGAAGCTGTCTTACGAGCTCGTCCGCGACAACAAGTCCGGCAAGATGTCGGCAGACCGCCTCCAGGCGGCCTGAGCCTTCAAGGCTCTAAATATCATCTCCGGATCGTGACCACGGATGTACTGGCGCGGTTCGTTGAGATAGCAGGGAAGGTCGGGTTCACCCGGCCTTTTTTCGTTTCCGGCCGGTTGATGTTGTGCCCTTTCCCAAGAATTGCGTCCGCGACACCCCCCTCTGCCCTGCCGGGCATCTCCCCTTAGCCGCCTTACGC
The DNA here is from genome assembly GCF_048551595.1 of Rhizobium sp. CRRU65. NCBI lineage: Bacteria > Pseudomonadati > Pseudomonadota > Alphaproteobacteria > Hyphomicrobiales > Rhizobiaceae > Rhizobium > Rhizobium sp. CRRU65. The sequence continues at coordinate 32,063 of NZ_JBLYZH010000012.1, forward strand.
CTCGCCACCTTCCAGCATCTCCATAACCCGCGCCATCACCACCCGTGCCGCATCGAGTTCCGCTGACGTGAAAGCAGCGCCCAGCCCGTCGGCCCATCCGGCTTGCGCGATCTCGATGACGCCGAGCCGCGCCGCCCCTTCTTCCGTCAATCGTACCAGCTTGGCGCGCTGGTGCTGCGGGTTGTCGGCATAGGCGATCAGCCCTTCATTCTCCAGCACATCGGCAAGCCGCTGCACGCCCTGGCGGGCGACGCCGAGCGCACGGGCGATCTGCGCCACCGACATGCCGCCGCGTCGTGCCGCCGCCAGCACTTGCCAGCGCGCGCTGGTTTGTCCTGCCGGCTTTGCCAACTGGTCGCCCGCCGCCGTCAGATGGCCGGCGAGGCGAAGGGCGGTGATCGCAAAAGCGGAAAAGGCATCCCCCTCCATCGTCCGCTCCGGTCGATTTTGTTTGACAACATGTTGTCGATTTTGTATCTGATTCATAATGACAACACATTGTCATATTTGGAGACTGAAGGCAACGCCGAAGCAGGAGAGCGCCATGAAGAAAACCTACAGAGGAAGCTGCCATTGCGGCAAAGTGCACTACCAGGTGGACATGGACCTCGAGGAGGGCACCGGCCGCTGCAATTGTTCGATCTGCGCCAAGCGGCGCTATTGGGGCGCCAACGTCAAGCCGGAGGATTTCCGGCTGATGTGCGACCAGGCGGAAACGTCCGACTATCAGTTCAACACCATGAGCGGTCATCACCGCTTCTGCCGCACCTGCGGTGTGCCGGCCTATGGCGACGGTTATGTCGAACAAATCGGCGGCGCCTATGTCTCGATCAACATCGCCTGCCTTGACGATATCACCCCTGAGGAACTGGCAGCACTGCCTGTCCGTTATGCCGATGGCAGGCACGATGCCTGGTGGAACGAACCGGCGGTGACGAGTTATCTCTGACGCAATTCCAAAAGTGCGCAGTGGTTCTATCGCTGATGTCGGATCGTCGTCCTCCCCTTCGTCCTCTGTCCATAACGGAGAAGGAGAACGACCGTGAAAGACGAAGCGAATGCCAGGATCGAGGAAGAGGCGATCATCGCCATGCTGATGATGCGCGCCAAGGCGCTGGGTGAGAAGAACGCCAGCGACGCGCTTTCCTATGAGGCCGAGGATTCCGTCGAATTTTCGCTGGCGCCGCCGCTCGTCTACCACGGCCAGGACGAAGCGGGTCTGCAGGCCTGGTTCGATACCTGGGAAGGCCCGATCGGCGGCGAGGTGCGCGATGCCAGACTGACCGTTGGCGAGGATGTCGCTTTCTGGAGCGGCCTCACGCGCATGAGCGGGACCAAGACCGACGGCACCGCCGTCGATCTCTGGTTCCGCCAGACCCTCGGTCTCGTCAAGCAGGATGGCCGCTGGCTGGTTGCCCACCAGCACGCCTCGGTGCCCTTCGCCATGGACGGCAGCGGCCGGGCACTGCTCGATCTCAAGCCGTGAACTGCTTTCTCAGGCCGCGCTCTCCGCCACCCTGCGCCGGTCGGCGCGAATGCTCACCATTCCGACGCCCATCAAAAGCAGGATCGCCGTCGCATAGATATCCGTCGTCAATGCGTAGCCGGCCGATTTCGCGAGGAACCCGGCCAGGATCGCCGGCAGGCTGAAGGCGAGGTAGCTCTGGACGTAGAAGGCCGATAGCAGCCCGGCCCGCTCGTCCGGTTTAGCAAGCGGCATGATGGTGCCGATCGAACCGAGGAAATTGGTGCCGAAACCGACGCCGGTGAAAATCGTGCCGACGAGCAGCAGCGGCACATTGGCAAGATGCACGCCGGCAACGACGGTCAGGATGCCGAGCGTCTTGGCCGACACGCCAAAAACCAGATTGGCCGATGCCGTCTTGCTGCGCCTGAGATAGACGGCGATTGCTCCGCTCACCATCAGCGCGGTGACGACGGCCCCGCCCGTCAGCGGCGCCCGGCTGCCGGTCGTGCTGGCGACCAAGGACGGGACCAGCGAGAGATAGAAGCCGGCAAGCGTCCAATTGGCAATGTTGATCGGCGTCACCAGTGAGAGCGGCCGCTTCACCTGCTGGGGAATGGTGACCCGCGGTATCAGCGAGCCGAGAGCCCCCGGCCGCGTGCCGCCGGTCTCGCCTGTCAGCCAGATGGCAGCCGCCTGCAGCGTGAAGGCGACGAGCAGCAGCGCATAGACCAGATGCATCGGGAAGGGCCCGTATTGGATCAGGGCGCTGGTGCCCACTGCCCCCACTGCCATGCCGCAAAGCGGCGCGATCGAATTGACGATCTGTCCCTTTGCCCGGTCGACATCGACGAGCGCCGCTCCGATCGAGGCGCCGGCGATCCCCGTTGCCAGCCCCTGCACGATCCGCGCCGCGATCAGCCAGGCGGGACCGCTCGCGACGACGAAGAGGCCCATCGCGGCGATTTCGAGCACGAGGGCGAAAAAGATCACCGGCTTGCGGCCGAGATGATCCGAGATCGAACCGGCGATCAGCAGCGCCGCCAGCAGCGCGAAGGCGTAGACCGCGAAGATCACCGTGATCAGCACCGGCGAGACGGAAAAACTTTCCTGATAGATCCGGTAGAGCGGCGTCGGCGCCGCGGAGGCGCCGAAGAAGGTGGCGAGCGTCAGCGCATGAAAGCCGATCGAGGGACGCGGCGAATTCTCGGTGGATTTGGCTGCGGCGAACATATATAAGCCCCTTAAAGCTAAACTGTTGCGTTAGCCTAAGTAGAGCGGGGACTTCGTAAAAGCAATTTATTTGCGTTAATAGTTCTATCAAAGATTTTGAACCAACGGTGTCAAAGGGCGAAGGTCGGGTTGCACGCATGACAGTAAAAGAGAACCTCCGTCCGGGCGGCAGAAGCGCCCGGGTTCAGGCATCGGTGCACAAAGCGGTCCGTGAGCTGATGGCCGAGATGAGCCGCGCCGAGGTGACGATCCCGCTGATTGCCGGCAAGGCGGGGGTAACGCCGTCGACCATCTATCGCCGCTGGGGCGACCTGCAGGAGCTTCTCGCCGATGTCGCCGTCGATCGGCTGCGGCCGGATATGCAGCCGATCGATGCCGGCAGCGGCAAGGCCGATCTCGAAACCTGGGCCGAGCAATATGCCGAGGAAATGTCCTCCGGCCCCGGCCGCGAAATGATCCGCGACGTGCTGGCGGCGCAGGCGGGCGCGAATGCCTGTAAATGCGCTGAATTTACCCGCCAACAGGTCGACGTCATCGCCGAGAGGGCCAAGGCTCGCGGCGAGGCCTTTCCGGATGTCGACCGCGTCATGGACCAGGTCGTGGCGCCGATCATGTACCGCATCCTGTTCGGCGATGTGCCGGCGACAGCGCGTGTGCGCGATCTGGTTGCGCGTGTCATGAGCGCGACGGACTAAGAGCAATTCCAGCAAAAGTGTGTAGCGGTTTTGCGTCCGGAATTGCGTGAAAACAAAGAGATAGAGCATCTCCGTGATTCGGAGAAAAACGGAAATGCTCTGAGTTTTCTGTTACTCCGCGGCGGCGCGCTTGAGGCCGGAAATCTGGGTGATATAGGCGCGTAGCGCCGCCGGCCGCACCGGCTTGTGCTGGACGGCGATACCATCTCGCTCGGCCTCGCTGCGCACCTCCGGCGTGCGGTCGGCCGTGATCAGCAAAGCGGGGATATCGGCGCCGAACTGCCGGCGCAGATGCAGGATGGCGGCAATGCCGGTGCCGTCGCCGAGATGATAATCGGCGATGACGATATCAGGTGGTCCCTCCTGGCCGTCGAGGGCGATGACGTCGGCGAGGCAATCCAGCGCCTCCACCTCGCAGCCCCAGCCGCTGATCAAGAGCCGCATGCCTTCGAGGATCTTCGGCTCGTTGTCGATGCAGAGGATCTTCAACCCGCTCAGCGGCTGGCCGGGACGGTCGGCAGGCGTGATTGCCGCCGTGGCCGCGGCCGGGCGCGAGACGTCGAGCGGCATGGCGATACGGAATTCCGTGCCCTTGCCATGCGTCGACTGCAGCTCGACCGGATGGTTGAGCACGCGGGCGATACGGTCAACGATCGACAGGCCGAGCCCGAGGCCGGAGGCGGTTTTCGCGCCTTCGTCCAGCCGCGCGAATTCCTTGAACACGGTGCGGAATTTCGACGGCGGAATGCCGATGCCGGAATCGATGACCTGGATGATCACCTGGTTGCCGCGCCGTCGCGCGCCCACCAGCACCTTGCCTGAAATCGTGTATTTGATGGCGTTGGAGACAAGGTTCTGCACCAGCCGGCGCAGCAGGTTGGGGTCGGAGCGGACCCGCAATGAGGTCGGCATGATCACCAGCTTCAGCTGTTTTTCACGGGCGATCGGCGCGAAATCGGTCTGGATACGCTCCAGCAGGTCGGAGAGCGCGACGGAGGCGAGCCGCGGCCGCATGGCGCCGGTATCGAGCCTGGATATATCGAGCACCGCCCCGAGAATGGTCTCGACCGATTCCAGCGCGGAATCGATGTTGCGCACGATCAGGCTGTTCTCGGATTGCGCCATGCGCTCGACCAATGCCGAGGAATAGAGCCTGGCGGCATTGAGCGGCTGCAGGATATCGTGGCCGGCGGCGGCGAAAAAGCGTGTCTTGCCGATATTCGCCTCATCGGCGGCGGCGCGCGCCTCGCCGAGTTCGCGGTTGACCCGGGTAAGCTCGGCCGTGCGTTCGGCGACGCGCTGCTCCAGCGTTTCATTCGCCTGTTTCAGTGCCTGGTCGGCGCTGACGCGCTGGGTGATGTCGGTGAAGGTGGCAACGATGCCCTTGTCGGGCATGGCGTTGGAGCGCACCTCGATGATCCGCTCGCCGCCGCCGAGCACCAGCGAAAAGGGCTTGTCGAGCGTCAGGAAATGCCGCACCGTCTGGCTGAGATCGCCGGGCGCGATATCGCCGCGCTGGATAAGCGTGGTGACGATATCAGACAAGGGAAAACCGACCTGGCCGGCACTTTCCGGAAGATCCAGCAATTGCCGGAAACGCCGGTTCCAGATCGTCAGCCGATTGGAACTGTCGAAGACCGCAATGCCCTGGTCCATCTGCGAAAGCGCCGTCTGCAGCATGTCCTGGTTATATTGCAGCGCCTCGCTCGCCTGGTCGAGCAGCCAGGCGGTATCGGAAGAGGCATCCTCGATCTTCTGCAGGATCAATGACAGCACCAGCCTGGCCGAGGACGAGCCGATGGCGCTGCCGAGCAGCTGTTCGCTAAAATGGATGAGCGCCATGTCGGCCGGCTGCTCGTCTTCCAGCTTGCGGCCGGAGCTTTGTTCGTAGGTCGTCAACGAGCGCTGCATGCGCTCTTCGCCGAGATAGCGCGAGATCGCCGCCTTGAGATCGCCGACGCTAATGCGGGTCTTCCAGCCGCGCGTGGCAAATTGCGAGCGCGAATGCCGTTTGACGAAGATACCGGCCTGGATGCGCTCCAGCGGCTTGGCGTTGCGGGTGAGCGACCCGACGACGAAGAAAGCGGTGTTGACGAGCAGGCTCATTGCCGTCGCATTGACCAGCGGATCGGCGTCGGGCGCGGTGAACAACGTCGTCCCGGGAAAGATGAAGCCGAGCACGGCGCTCGCCACATAGGAATAGTCGGGGCCGCCGAGCGAGGGCAGGAACAGCAGGTAGATCCAGATGATGAAGCCGGAGGAAAGCCCGAGGATTGCGCCGCGCGCGTTCGCCCGCCGCCAGATCAGCCCGCCGAACAGTGCTGGGGCGATTTGCGCGATCGCGGCAAAGGAAAGAAGGCCGATCGAGGCAAGGCCTGCCGTGCTGTCGGTCGAACGGTAATAGGCATAGCCGAACAGCAGCACGGCGAAAATGGCGCTGCGGCGGATGTTGAGCAACGTCTTGGCGAAATTGTCGCGCAGGCTGGCGCGGCCGGCGAGTTTGCGCCTGAGGAAGATCGGCATGATGATGTCGTTTGACACCATGATCGACAGTGCGACGGAATCGACGATGACCATCGCCGTCGCGGCGGAGAACCCGCCGATGAAGATGATCAGCGAAATGACGGGCATCTGGCCGGCAAGCGGCAGCGACAGCATGTAGAAATCGGCATTGCCGCTGCCGCCGAAGGTCAGCAGCCCGCCGATCGCCACCGGCAGCACGAAGAGATTGATGGCGATGAGATAGCTGGGAAACAGGATGCCTGCGAGTTTCAGCTGTTTCGGGGTTCGGTTTTCGACAACCGTCACGTGGAATTGCCGCGGCAGCAGGATGATCGCAAAGGCCGACAAGATGATCAGGGTGATCCAGCGGCTGATCGGCGTATGGTAGTTGAGCGCCGACATGACCAGCTCATTGTCGACGGTCCTGCGCCAGAGATCGGTCGGACCGTCGAACAGAAACCAGATGACGCAGACGCCGGCCGTCAGGAAAGCGACGAGCTTGACGACGGATTCCATCGAGACGGCGAGGATGAGGCCATCCTGATGCTCTGTCGCATCCGTATGCCGTGTGCCGAACATGATGGCGAAACAGGCAAGCACCAGCGTTGCGACGAGCGGCAGGTCGAGAAAATAGAGATTGCCGCTGCCGATGCCGTAATCGGACGGATTGACCATGGCGCTGACGGTGCTCGAGATCGCCTTGAGCTGCAGCGCGATATAGGGAATGGCGCCGATCAGCGAGATCAGGGCGACGATCGTTGCGACCGTCGGGTTCTTGCCGTAACGGGCGGCGACGAAATCGGCAACCGAGGTGAGCTTCTCCGCCTTGGCAAGCTCGATGATGCGGCGAAGCAGCGGCATGCCGAGCGTGAAGACCAGGATAGGGCCGATATAGATGCCGGCAAATTCCAGGCCGCGCTGCGCCGCAAGCCCGACGCTGCCGAAATAGGTCCAGGAGGTACAATAGATCGCAAGGCTCAGCGCATAGACCACCGGCCATCCGCCTTCCAGCGTGCCCCGGCCGCGGTCGAGCGTACCCGGGCTGCGGTTCTTGCGGTCGCCATAGCTTGCCACGGCGAAAAGCAGGAGCAGATAACCGAAGGCAGACGCGAATATGACCCAGCCTGGAAGCATTGACCCTCCGCCGGCGGAAAACCCGCCGGGACCTCCCGCAACATGGGTCAGCTTAAGTCATTTCAGACGCTTTGAAAATTCCTGGCCGTCTAGGCCTTAAGTCAAAGACCGCCGGGAGGTATCGCCGAATAATTGCGATTGCCGATTGATTAATTGCAATGAAGATGTAGCTAATAAAAACAATCGCATATCTTTGAAATGGATCAAAGGGAGACGGATCCGATGCTCAATGAGTTCAAGGCCTTTATCGCCCGCGGCAATGTCATGGATCTTGCAGTCGGCGTCATCATCGGCGGCGCCTTCGGTGGCATCGTCAAATCTTTGGTGGATGACCTTATTATGCCGATCGTCGGCGCCATTTTCGGCGGTTTCGATTTTTCGAATTACTTCCTCCCACTGTCGTCGGCCGTCAACGCACAGTCGCTCGCCGCCGCCCGCGAGCAGGGAGCGGTGTTTGCCTATGGCAGTTTCCTCACCGTGCTCATCAACTTCCTCATTCTCGCCTGGATCATCTTTCTGATGGTCAAGGGCGTGAACACCCTGCGTGCCCAAGTCGAGCGCCAGGAAAAGGTGGCACCGGAAGAGCTGCCAGCGCCGCCGGCAGACGTTCAGCTGCTGACGGAAATTCGCGATCTTCTCGCCACGCGCCCGACGGCTTGATCCGGGCTGGAGCCCGTCCGCTTCGGTCGGGCTCATTCATCACCAAAATCGATATGCCATCACTGGATGTCATGGGATTTGCCGGCGCAAATCCGCTATGAAGGCGGAAACCGGAGATTTGCATGTCGATCGTTAGCAGCCTCAGCCCGCGCGCACTGGCGGCGCCCGAAAGCGGGATCGTCGAACTCGTCAACTATGCCCGTGGCCGCGAAGGCCTGCTGCCGCTCTGGGTGGGTGAGGGCGACCTGCCGACGCCTGATTTCATCAGCAGGGCGGCGATGGACGCGCTTGCTAGCGGCGAGACCTTCTACACATGGCAGCGCGGCATTCCGGAGCTTCGCCAGGCGCTTTCGGATTATTACGACAGACATTTCGGAATCCGGCTTCCGGTCGAGCATTTCTACGTCACCGGTTCCGGCATGCAGGCGATCCAGATCGCCGTGCAGGCGCTGACCTCGCCGGGCGACGAACTGGTTTACTTGTCACCTTCCTGGCCGAACATTGCCGCCGCTCTCGAGATAGCAGGTGCGCGCTCGCTCAGTGTCGAGCTGCAGTTCGAAGGCGGCAAATGGGCGGTCGATCTTGACCGCATCGAAACCGCGATCACCCCGAAGACCAAGGGCATCTTCATCAACACGCCGTCGAACCCGACAGGCTGGACGGCAACGAAACAGGACCTTGGCGATCTCCTGGCGCTTGCCCGCAAGCACGACCTCTGGATCATGGCGGACGAAATCTACGCCCGCTACTATTTTGCCGGCGGCCGCGCCCCCTCTTTCCTCGATGTGATGGAACCGGACGACAAGATCATCTTCGTCAATTCCTTTTCGAAGAACTGGTCGATGACCGGCTGGCGCGTCGGCTGGATCGTCGCCCCGCCTGAAATGGGCCAGGTGCTCGAAAACCTCATCCAGTATTCGACATCGGGGGTGGCGCAGTTCATGCAGAAGGGCGCTGTCGCAGCCCTTGATCAAGGCGACGATTTCGTCGCTGCCAATATCGCCAAGGCGGCCCGCTCCCGCGATACTCTCTGCGATGCGCTTGTCGCCACCAACCGCGTCGAGACACTGAAACCGGATGGCGCGATCTATGCTTTCCTGAAGATCGACGGCGTCGCCGACAGCCGCACGGCAGCGCTCGACATCGTCGACAAGACAGGCGTCGGCCTTGCTCCCGGCACCGCTTTCGGATCGGGCGGCGAACTCTTCCTGCGCGCCTGTTTCCTGCGCGATCCCACACAGGTGGCGATCGCCGCCGAGCGCCTCTGCGACTATATCCTCAAGCTCTGAGAAGCACTGGCCGCAAGACGCGTCGTGGCGACCGAGGCGTCGATTTGTGCCGAAATCGCCGGATCGATAAAACTCTAGCAAAGCCCGAAATCGGCCTCTAACCACGACTCCAAACATACCCGTTCAAAGGCCTTCCAAACGCCGTTCGATAAGAAAATTGGAAAGAAAAACCGGCGCCTGATGCCCCTGCTTATAAAAAACGAAAGCAGGGATGCGGGACATGGCGGTTTTGGTGACGGGCGGCGCCGGATATATCGGCAGTCACATGGTTTGGGCGCTGCTCGATGCGGGCGAGGATGTGGTCGTGCTCGACCGCCTCTCCACAGGCTTTCGCTGGGCCGTGGCGCCGGCGGCGCGTTTCTATCTCGGCGACGTTGCCGATCCCGACATATTGAAAAAGGTCTTCATCGAAAACGACATCGAGGCGATCATCCATTTCGCCGGCTCCGCCGTCGTCCCGGTCTCGGTCGCCGACCCGCTCTCCTATTACGACAACAATTCCGGCAAGACCCGGGCGCTGTTGAGTGCTTCGGTCAAGGCCGGTATCCGCAACTTCGTCTTCTCTTCGACGGCGGCTGTCTACGGCCAGCAAAAGACCGACCTGCCTGTGAAGGAGACGGCTCCGCTCAATCCGGAAAATCCTTACGGCCAGTCGAAGCTGATGACCGAATTCATGCTGCGCGATGCCGCCGCCGCCTATGATTTCAACTATGTCGCGCTTCGTTACTTCAACGTCGCCGGCGCCGACCCGCACCACCGTGCCGGCCAGTCGACCTCAGGCGCCACACACCTGATCAAGGTCGCCTGCGAGGCAGCACTCGGCAGGCGCGACAGCGTCAATGTCTACGGCGTCGACTATCCCACCCATGACGGCACCGGCGTGCGCGACTACATCCATGTCAGCGATCTCACGGATGCACATCTGAAGGCGCTGCAGCATCTGCGCAGAAGCAAGGGCTCGCTCGTTGCCAATTGCGGTTACGGCAGCGGCTATTCCGTGCTCGATGTGCTGAACATGGTCACCCGCCTGCACGGACATTCCTTCAAGATCCACATGGCGCCGCGCCGCGCCGGCGATTCGGCGAGCGTCGTCGCAGACGCTTCGCTCGCAAGGCAGGTGCTCGACTGGAAACCCAGATACGATTCGCTGGAAACCATCGTCCAGAGTTCGCTCGATTGGGAACTGTTCCTGTCGAACAAGAACGTCGACGACCTGCACAGCATCCACCGGGCATTGGCCGCCGCTTCCTTCTGATCGGGGAACCCGTTTACCATCCCCGCGCCTGCGGGGGCGCATGCCGTCACGTGAATAAGGAAAAAACAAGCTTTCTCTGGCTGGCTCGGGCCAACGGAAAAGAGAAGATGAAGAACTTTCTGGCCTCATTGCAGCTGCAAAAAGACAATCCGACGCTTCTGCTGGCGCAGTTCCGGGCCCTGTCGTCGCAGATTCCCATTCTCTATGTCCTTCTGGTCATCAACGCCCTTGCGGTGGCGATCACCCACCTCAAATCCGCCCCCCTTTGGCTCTCGCTCTACATTCCCGTGGCCTTGAGCGTCGTCTGTGTCTTCCGTCTCTGCTGGTGGGAGATCCGCGGCAAGGAAAACGTCACCGCCGAGCGGGCCTACAGGCTGATGAAGCTCACGATATCAGGGGCCGGCATCCTGGCCGTCGCTTTCGGCAGCTGGGCGATCGCGCTCTACCAATATGGCGATGCTTCCCAGCAGGGTCAGATCGCCTATTTCCTCGTCGTGACCGGGATATCCTGCATCTTTTGCCTGATGCACCTGCCGATGGCGGCAGCGCTGACCACGGTCATCACCTTCTCGGCCATGGTCGCGACCTTCTTGTTCTCGGGCAATCCCGTTTTCGTCGCGACGGCCATTAGCGGCCTCTTCCTGATCCTGCCCTTCCTCAGGGTGATCAACAGCTATTTCCAGAATTTCGTCGGTCTCGTGCAACTGACCGAAGAGCTGAAGCAGAAGCAGGCGGAAGCCGAAGAGCTGAACCTCGTCAACAGCCGCAATGCGCTGCATGACCAGCTGACCGGCCTTGCCAATCGCCGCAGCTTCTTTCTCTCGTTGGAAAAACGGCTGCAGAAGGATTCGTCGACGCCGCCCGTCCTCGGCATTCTCGATCTCGACGGCTTCAAGCCGGTCAACGACGTCTTCGGCCATGCCGCCGGCGATCTCGTGCTGAAGGAGACGGCCCGCCGCTTCGTCGCGCTGGTCGGCGAAGAGGGCATCGTCTCCCGTCTCGGCGGCGATGAGTTCGGTATCATCTTTCCCTCCTTGATGACGCGCCAGGCGATCGCCGATCTCGGCCAGGCGCTCTGTGCTGCCGTCCGCGATCCTTTCGAAATCCCCGACGGCTCGGTCCGCGTCTTCGGCTCCTGCGGCATCGTCTATCCTGATATTGGCACATACACCGCCGAGGATCTTTACGAGAAAGCCGATTTTGCCCTCTACCAGGTCAAGAGCAAGCGCAGCAGCGGCGTCGAATTCTTCTCGGCCGAGCACGAGAAGATCCTGACGCAGCGCCACCTGATCGAACTCGAACTGCAGGCAAACGATTTCGCCAAGGAATTGAAACTCGACTATCAGCCGATCGTCGAATTGAGGAGCGGCCGCGTCGTCGCCTACGAGGCGCTCGCCCGCTGGGACAGCGCCCGCTTCGGCCGTATCAGCCCAGACGCCTTCATTCCCGCTGCCGAGCGCACGGCGGTCATCGGTCGCATAACCCGCATCCTCTTCGCCAAGGCGCTCGAAGCGCTGGCGATCATTCCACGGCATCTCAGGCTGTCCTTCAATCTCTCGGCGCGCGATATCTGCGACCACGAGACCTCGATGGCGCTGCTCGCCATGATCACCCGTTCCGGCATCGATCCGAAGCGCATCGAATTCGAGATTACCGAGACCGCATTGCTCTCCGATTTCGACACCGCCGATCAGGTGATATCCATGCTGCGCGCTGCCGGCATCTCGATTGCGCTCGACGATTTCGGCACCGGCTATTCGAGCCTCAGCCATATTCATCGTCTCGGCTTCGACAAGCTGAAGATCGACAAGTCGTTCGTGATGAATTTCGATCGAGACGCCCGCTGCATGAACATCACCCGCTCGGTCGCCAATCTCTGCCAGAACCTCGGCATCGCCTCCGTCGCCGAAGGCGTCGAAAGCGAAGAGATTGCCGAGGGATTGAAGGCGATGGGCGTTCGTCTGGCGCAGGGCTATCATTTCTCGCGGCCGCTGCCGCTCGAACTTGCCATCGACTACGCCGCCAGGTGCGAGGCCGCAGCCTCCGCCCGCAATTCGCTGTCTGCCTGACCGATCGATCTCGATCCGCCGCAAATCGACTGGAGCGATGCCGCGGGGTCGTCTATTCATGGTCGCAACAGATGAGGTGAACCATGCAGGACGGCGAAGTCATCATTGAACGGCGGGGTACCGCAGGCGTCATCCGGCTCAACCGGCCGCGAGCACTGAACAGCCTGACGTTGCCGATGATCCGCACGATCACCGCGGCCCTTCACGACTTTGCCGGTGATCCCGAGGTGGCGAGCGTCGTGGCGACGGGAGAGGGCGAACGCGGCTTCTGCGCCGGCGGCGATATCCGCGCCCTGCATGAGAGCGCCCGCGCCGGCGATGGCCTGGCGGCAAGCTTCTGGCGCGAGGAGTTCCGCCTCAACCATATGATTGCCTCCTATCCCAAGCCCTATGTCGCGCTGATGGACGGCATCACCATGGGCGGCGGCGTCGGCCTGTCCTCGCATGGTCGCCACCGCATCGTCACCGAGCGCACCCGCCTTGCCATGCCCGAAACCGGCATCGGCTATGTCCCGGATGTCGGCGCCACCTGGCTGCTGCCGCGTGGCCCCGGCGAGGCCGGAACATGGCTCGGTCTGACAGGGCTTGATATCGGGGCTGCCGATGCGATCCACGCCCGCCTTGCCGACCTTCAGATCGCCTCGTCGCGGCTCGGCGAAGCGATCGATGCTCTCTCCGCCCTGCCGCGCGCCAGCTCATCCGGCGATGTCGATGCCGTGCTGCAGGCGCTTCCGGAGCCTCAGGGAGAAAGCCGGCTCAGGCAGAACGCGGCGATGATCGATCGCGCATTTTGTTTCGACAACGTGGAGGAGATCCTGGCAACGCTTGCCGAGGAGGAAGGCGAATTCGCCGCCGAGACGCGCCGGGTGCTGCTGACGCGTTCACCGACCAGTCTGAAGCTCGCTTTGCGGCTGCTCAGAGCCGGCCGCAGCAGCGCCTCGCTTGCCGAATGCCTCGGCCGCGAACTCGGCGCCTGCCTGCGGATGCTTGATAATCCCGATTTCTTCGAGGGTATTCGCGCCGCCGTCATCGACAAGGACCGCAATCCGAAATGGTCGCCCGCATCAGTCGAGGCTGTGGAAGTGGCAAGGGTCGAGCATTTCCTGAAACCGGCCGAACCGCCGCTTTCGCTCTGAACGCTATCCGGCTATCGCCACATGCCGCGCATGCGGGCGCCGACATCGATGCGCACTTGCCGCGCGTGGGCTTGCGCGGCCTCCGATTTCACCTGCGGCCAGCTGCAGGCCTCGAAGAACTGCAGCAGCGTTGCCGGAATGAAGCGGCTGCGTGAGGCATAGACATGCCGGTCGCCCTGCGAGTTCTGCCCATAGGTGAAGAAGCGTTGCGGAACGACGAGGTCGAGACCATCCCGGGCGCGCGTCATCGCGACATAGAGCAGCCGGCGTTCCTCTTCGATTTCGGCGGTTGTGCCGACGGCGAGATCGCTCGGTATGCATCCGTCGACGACGTTCAGCATGAAGACCTTCGTCCATTCCTGGCCCTTGGCGGAATGGATGGTCGACAGGATGAGATAGTCTTCGTCGAGAAGCGGCACACCCGCCTGGTCGCTGGTCGCATCCGGCGGATCGAGGGTGAGCTCGGTGAGAAAGCGCTCGCGCGAGGCATAACCGCTAGCGATCTGCTCGAGCTGCAGCAGGTCGGCCTGCCGCGTTGCTGCGTCCTCGTGCAGCCGTTCCAGATGCGGCGCGTACCATTGCCGTGCCAGGCCGATCTCTGCCGGCCAGCCGGCCTTGCCGGTCTTCAGCTCCTGCAGCATCGCAACGAACATTGTCCAGTCCTCGCCGGAGCGCGGCGGTGCCGGCATGGCGCCAAGAGCAGTAATCGGGCTGGCATCCTCGGCCATCAGGTCGAGCGTCTTCTGTGCCGTCGACGGGCCGACGCCCGGCAGGATCTGCATCAGCCGGAAGCCCGCCACCCGGTCGCGCGGGTTCTGCGCGAAGCGAAGGGCGGCCAGCATGTCCTTCACATGCGCGCTGTCGAGAAACTTCAGCCCGCCGAACTTGACGAAAGGAATGTTGCGCCGGGTCAGCTCGACCTCCAGCGGCCCGCTGTGATGCGAGGCGCGAAAGAGCACGGCCTGCTGCTTGAGCGTGAGGCCTTCCTCGCGGTTATCGAGCACCATGTCGGTGATATACCGCGCCTGCTCGGCCTCGTCGCGCACAGTGACCAGGCGCGGCCGCTCGGACGATTGCCGCTCGGTCCAGAGGTTCTTGGTGAAGCGCTCCGAGGCGAGATCGATGACGGCGTTGGCGGCGGCGAGGATCGGCTGCGTCGAGCGGTAGTTGCGGTCGAGCGTGACGATATTGGCCGCCGGGCTGAAGGCGGCGGGAAAATCGAGGATGTTGCGCACCGTCGCGGCACGGAAGGAATAGATCGACTGCGCATCGTCGCCGACGACGGTCAGCCCTTGGCCTTGGGGTTTCAATGCGAGCAGGATGGAGGCCTGCAACCGGTTGGTATCCTGATATTCGTCGACCAGCACATGGTCGAAGCGGCTGCCGATATCCTCGGCAATCATCGCTTCGCCGACCATCTGCGCCCAGTAGAGCAGCAGATCGTCGTAATCGAGCACGTTCTGGCTCTGCTTGGCCTGGACATAACTGGCGAAAAGTTCGCGCAGCTGTTTCTCCCACGTCGCGCACCAGGGAAAGACGTCGCGCAGCACGAGGTCGAGCGCGGTTTCCGAGTTCACCGCCCTGGAATAGATGGCAAGGCACGTGCCCTTTGTGGGAAAACGGCTTTCTGTCTTCGAGAAGCCGAGGTCGTGCCGGATGAGGTTCATCAGATCGGCACTGTCTTCGCGGTCGTGGATGGTAAACCCAGGATCGAGACCGATCTGCTCCGCATAATCGCGCAACAGCCGCGCGCCGATGCCGTGGAAGGTGCCGGACCAGGAAAGCGCATCCGCCATCACGCCAGCATTCGCACCAAGCACATCGCGGCAGATGCGCTCGACACGCCGCGCCATCTCGGCGGCTGCCCGGCGCGAGAAGGTCATCAGCAGGATGCGGCGGGGATCGGCGCCCTTGACGATCAGATGGGCGACCCGATGCGCCAAGGTATTCGTCTTGCCGGAGCCGGCGCCGGCAATGACCAGCAGCGGCCCGGCAATATGGCTGCCGTCGATGAGCGTGCCGTGCTCGACGGCCATGCGCTGCTGCGGATTGAGCTTTTCGAGATACATCCAGCCGTCCGGTCGGGCTCCCGCAGAATCACTGGGGAAAGATTAGATGTTCCTTGAATGTTCGCGATTGCGGCCTCTGTCAAGCGCTGCGGCGCGCGAGCAACATCTCAGTCGGGGAAATCCGGACCGATCTCGCGCCGCACCAGCTTCAGGCTACGGTCCGGCTGAAGAATATAGGTTTCCTCCACGCGCTGGCCCGTCCCGTTGTAGAACTGGTTGTAGACGGCGCTGCCGACCGGCGACTTGCTGAGCTTCGTTCGCGGCTGGCCGCCATAGGTAATGCTGCCGGGAATGGGTTCCAGCGCCCGCGTATCGGCCGAGGAGCAGCCGGCAAGCATTGCCCCGGCAAACAAGGCGGGCAGAAGCGCTTTCATCGTCATCATCCCTCTTTCGACTGCCGCCAGATATGGAAGCCGCAGCGCCTTTCGCCAAGGGTCGTCCATGCCACCGAGCAGGTATCACTGTCGAACAGGCTCTTCTTTTCCGGGGGACGCAACGAAATGCGTCGCAGCGGCGTTAACAGACATCAACCAACATCAGGAAACGTTCACGGTGCTCGGCTTTCCAGCATTCACGGGGCATGGCGAGCCCGGCCGCCAGGGCCACAGCGATGCCGCGACGCGCGCCTCGGTGGAAAGCGCCCTTCATGCGGCCGCCGATTTCGAAGCCGGCGAAATCACCGTCAGCATATCGGGCTCCTATGTCATCCTCGAAGGTTTCGTGCGCCGGCGGGGCGATGTCGAGCGGGCGATCGCGATCGCCGAGGGCGTCGTCGGCCGGGGCTATGTGCGTGCTCGCCTGCTGCGACGCTAATGCATGTCGCCCAAAACTCTGCAGCGGTTTTGGAATAGCCGCACGCTCATGTCTTTCTGTTGGACGAGGGAACCAAAATGCTCCCCTGCGTGTTGAAATGCCGGACCTAAACGCTGGAGACTCTCATGCAGTTGCTTCCTCGCCTCTGGGCAACGACCTTGATAGTGGGTTGCGGTGTCTTTGCCGGCTCCGCCCATGCTTCGCTGGAAACCGGCACGAATTATTCCGCTTTGCCGAAGGACCAGATCGCCCTCAACGAATATACCGGGACCGTCGCCTGCACACCGGTAGAGCCGCACTATCTCCCCTCATTCATCCGCGCATCTGATGGCACGATCATCGGCGTCGGTTATGTCGAGGTCGAGAATGAGGGCGGCACGGACTGCTGAGGCATCCGCTGTGCTCGGACGAGGCTCGCCTGCGTTTCCGCAGAGGTGACGAGCCTCTAACCATCATCATGATGGCTGGTCATCTTCTATTGATGCACCTGTACCAGGCGCAACGCCCTTTGCACCAAAACCCGGCACGCACTTGTTGCAGGGTTAAACCAAAATTAAAGCCCAAAATTAAAGCCCAAAATTAAAGCATCGTCCCGTTCCGGCACGCTTGCGCGCCCAGAAGGCGAAAATCGCCCGAAATTCCTTGCTGAAGTGCTAATGCAGCTTCAGCTTCGCCTCTTCGGCGGCCGCCAGGAACTCGGCTCTTGCTTCTTCCACGCTCTTGCGTCCGTCGAGCGCCGCCCGGCAGGCGCTGCGGGCCTTGATATAACGAAGCCCACGCATACTCGGCCAGAGATCCGCCAGGCACTTCAGCGCATCGAACGGCCCATTGACCGTTCGCGCATCGGCACCTTCGAAACCAACCTTGACCGGGCTGTTCCATCTTTCAGTTGCCATCGACGCTCCTCCACGATTTTCGACAGAAACGAAGTGCAGCATCTCCCAGTTCCTCCGGGGAGACTTTGCGATAGTTAATACTCTAGCGTGATTTTTGCCGTCAGCAATGGTGGAATGCATTGCGGCTGATGAGGCGAAATGTCCTCTTGATGAGATTCACCAAGCGACCGGCTTTCGCGGGCCAGGAATTTCGTTGGAATTTGTAATCATGACGCCCCAATGCGAGGGGAATTTTTGGAGGGTGCAACCAAATCCGATGGCGTGGGGGCGCGGCATCATCGCTACCATGCTCTCGAAGCTGAGGGCTCCACATGGGTTTAGGTCGAAATCTGATCCAGGCTGCTTTTCTCTGTGGGGCCTTGGCAATGCCGGTCCTCGCCCGCGGGGCAGAGGTGTCTGCTGAAGACGCTCTGCTGACGCGTCTCTCCATCGAAACCGTGCCACGACTCCAGCGGGAATATTTGCGGGCGACCCTCACGCCCCAGGATGAAGGCACGGCGATAGATGTTGCTGCCTATGTTTTGTCTAAGACTTTTGATCGGTGGTATGTCGAAGGTATATTCGATGGAGCTTTTTCGTGGCTTCACGCGCCAATTAAGGACGAAGTGCTGGTCACCAGAGAACTGATTGAACTGTGGCAGTTTTCGCCGTTTATATCTTACTATCTCGAGGTAACCGAGATTCCCGACTGCGCAAACAACAGCGTGCTGCTTCCCAGCTGTCACTAGCTTTGCCGAGGGGCGCAAATGGAGGTCATATTCTTACCGGAAAACTGGTGCTGCCGAGTGGGATTGAACCACCGACCTCACCCTTACCAAGGGTGTGCTCTACCACTGAGCTACGGCAGCAGGACCAGTACCCGTGCGAGCCGTGTGGCTCAATCGCGAGGACGGGGGGCTATTGCCACAGCTTGGCGGCAAGCGCAAGCCGCAAATTCCAACTTCGCGTCGATTGGGATGAAGGGACTTTTGGATTGGCGCGAATTCAGCTAATCCTGTCGCATGAACGAAAAGACCGAAACCGGCCAGCAGAGCCGCAAACAGGCGATCGAGGCACAGGCGAAACTGCGCCGCGAGCGCGCCGCCGACAAGCTCAGGGAAAATCTGGGGCGACGCAAACAGCAGGTCCGCGCCCGCCGTTCGGGCCAGGCCGACGAAACAAATGGGCTGCCCGCCGCAAAAATGGACGAATCGTAATGTTCCGTCCGACACGAATTGAAGCGTGTCGAGAAATCCCCTAAACACCTCACTCCTTATTCCAAGGCAGAACTTTCAGGAAAGGCGGGCTCGGCCCGTAAGCGCACATGGATCGTATCAGAATCGTCGGCGGTAATGAGCTGAATGGCATCATTCCGATTTCCGGCGCCAAGAATGCCGCACTGCCGCTGATGATCGCCTCGCTTCTGACCAGCGATACGCTGACGCTCGAAAACGTGCCGCATCTGGCCGATGTCGAGCTGCTGATGCGCATCCTCGGCAATCACGGCGTCGACGTCGCCGTTAACGGCCGCCGCGAGCGCCAGGAAGACGCCTATTCGCGCACGATCCATTTCACCTGCCGCACCATCGTCGATACGACCGCATCTTATGAACTGGTCTCGAAGATGCGCGCCTCCTTCTGGGTCATCGGCCCGTTGCTGGCGCGCGAAGGCCATTGCCGCGTTTCGCTGCCGGGCGGCTGTGCCATCGGCACGCGCCCCGTCGATCTCTTCATCGAAGGCCTGACGGCGCTCGGCGCCACGATGGAAATCGATGCCGGTTATATCAACGCCAAGGCGCCTGCCGGCGGCCTGATCGGCGCACGCTACACCTTCCCGAAGGTCTCCGTCGGCGCCACCCATGTGATGATGATGGCGGCAACGCTTGCCCGCGGCACGACTGTCATCGGCAATGCCGCCCGCGAGCCTGAGGTCGTCGACCTCGCCAACTGCCTGAACGCCATGGGCGCCAGGATATCGGGCGCGGGTACGGCGACGATCACCATCGAAGGCGTCACCTCGCTCTCCGGCGCCCGCCATCGCGTCCTGCCGGATCGCATCGAGACCGGCACCTACGCCATGGCGGTCGCCATGGCCGGTGGCGACGTCGTGCTCGAAAATACCGATGTGGCGCTGCTCGAAACCGCGGTGGAAACGTTGCGCCGCGCCGGCGCGGAAATCTCGTCGACCAACAATGGCATGCGCATCAAGCGCAATGGCGCCGGCATCAGGCCGGTCGATATCGTCACCGATCCTTTCCCGGGTTTCCCGACCGACCTGCAGGCGCAGTTCATGGCGCTGATGACCCGTTCTTCCGGCGTCTCGCATGTCACCGAGACCATCTTCGAAAACCGTTTCATGCATGTGCAGGAGCTTGCCCGCCTCGGCGCCAGGATCTCGCTGTCCGGCCAGACGGCGAAGATCGAGGGTGTCCAACGCCTGCGCGGTGCGCCTGTTATGGCGACCGATCTGCGCGCCTCCGTCTCGCTCGTCATCGCCGGCCTTGCCGCCGAGGGCGAAACCACGGTCTCCCGCGTCTATCACCTCGACCGCGGTTTCGAGCGGCTCGAGGAGAAGCTGACCCGTTGCGGCGCCATCGTCGAGCGCATCAGCGAGTAAGCACCGTTCATCCCGGTTGCGTAATTGGTCGCCGCGCCTTATTTCCCTTGTCTGACGCATCGCCATTCCGGCGGTGCCCGGTCTAGGCCGGTAATGGGATGAGGCTGAATGACCGACCTGAAACTTGTTGCGCTCGATAACGAGGATCTTGCGATCATGTCCGCGCATATGCAGGACAGTGTCTTCAAGGTCGGCGACATCGATTGGTCGCCGCGCGACGCGCAGTTCGCGCTTGCCGCCAATCGTTTCGTCTGGGAAGGTGCCGAGCGCAAGCGCAAGGGTTTCGAGCGCCGCCGTGCTGCCCTGGTTTTCAAGCGCGTGCTTGCCGTCCGTTCGCTCGGCATTGATCGCGGCAAACGCGACGAGGTGCTGTCGCTGCTGGCGCTGCGCTTCGAGCAAAAGGGCGAGGGGCCGGAGGGCACGATCGAGCTGTCCCTGTCCGGCACCGCCTCGATTGCGCTCGATGTCGAATGCATCGAGGTCCAGCTGGCCGATATCGGCGGCGCCTGGGAGGCTTCCTCCAAGCCTCGTCACCGCTAATGCATGTCGCCCGGAAGTGTGCAGCGGTTCCGGGATAACGACATGCATAAAACAATGAGTGTTTGACGCCCTAAAGTTTGAACATCGCAGTTTCGAGTTGGGAAGGAATATCGACCTTGGCAATCTGGCTGGATCAGGCATCGGAAGGTTTCGAGCAGCATTTTGCCGCCTTTCTGACGACGAAGCGTGAAGTCTCCGAGGATGTGAACATCGTCGTTCGCGCCATCATCGATGACGTGCGCGCCCGCGGTGATGTGGCGCTGGCCGAATATTCGCTGAAATTCGACGGCATTGATTACGCCACCGTCCCGATGCGCGTCACAGCTGAAGAGATCGACGCCGCCGTCGAGGCGGTGCCTTCGGAAGTGCTGGGGGCGCTGAAGCTCGCGGCACTCCGCATCGAATCCCACCATCGCCGGCAGCTGCCGAAGGACGATATCTACGAGGACGACATGGGCGTCAGTCTCGGCTCGCGCTGGACGGCGATCGAAGCGGTCGGGCTCTATGTTCCGGGCGGCACGGCGAGTTATCCGAGTTCGGTGCTGATGAATGCGGTGCCGGCCAAGGTCGCCGGCGTCGATCGCATTGTCATCGCCGTTCCTGCCACAGGCGGCGCCGTCAATCCGGCGGTGCTTGCCGCCGCCAAGCTTGTCGGTGTCACGGAGATTTATCGTGTCGGCGGCGCCCAGGCGATCGCGGCTCTTGCCTATGGCACCGAGACGATCGCTCCGGTCGCCAAGATCACCGGCCCCGGCAATGCCTATGTCGCCGCCGCCAAGCGTCATGTCTTCGGCACCGTCGGCATCGATATGATCGCCGGCCCCTCCGAGGTGCTTGTCATTGCAGACAAGGACAACAATCCGGATTGGATCGCAGCCGACCTCTTGGCCCAGGCCGAGCACGATGTCAGTTCCCAGGCGATCCTGATCACCGATGATGCCGCATTTGGCAAGGCGGTGGAGCAGGCGGTCGAACGCCAGCTGAAGACGCTGAACCGGGCCGAGACGGCGGCGGCAAGCTGGCGCGATTTCGGCGCGGTCATCCTGGTTGCCGATCTGAAACAGGCCATTCCCTTGGCAAACCGTATCGCTGCCGAGCATCTGGAACTCGCCGTCGCCGATCCGGACCGGCTGCTCGACGGCATCCGCAATGCCGGCGCGATCTTCATCGGCGCCCATACGCCTGAGGTGATCGGCGATTATGTCGGCGGTTCGAACCATGTGCTGCCGACGGCGCGTTCGGCGCGTTTCTCATCCGGTCTTTCGGTGCTCGATTTCGTCAAGCGCACCTCGATCCTGCGCCTCGGCCCGCAGCAGCTCCGCACCCTCGGCCCGGCGGCGATCGCCCTTGCCGTTTCCGAAGGCCTTGATGCCCATGCGCGATCGGTCGCGATCCGCCTCAACCTCGAAAGGTGAGGGCATGGCGAAGGGCGATTTCCGGCTTTGCGACGTCGTCCTTGACGATACGATCGGCCGTTCGACGCCCGATGTCGAGCATGAACGCGCCGTCGCCATTTTCGATCTGATCGAGGAGAACAGGTTTACGCCGCTCGGCCATGCCGGCGGCCCTTACCGGCTGAACATCTCGCTGGTCGACTCGAAGCTGGTTTTCGCCATCACCACCGAAGAAGGCGACGGCGTTGCCACTCATATCCTGTCGCTCACGCCCTTCCGGCGGATCGTCAAGGATTACTTCATGATCTGCGAGAGCTATTACGAAGCGATCCGTTCGTCGACGCCGAGCCGCATCGAGGCGATCGACATGGGCCGGCGCGGCATCCACAATGAAGGCTCGCAGACGCTGAAGGATAGGCTGGCCGGCAAGATAGAGGTCGATTTCGATACCGCCCGGCGCCTTTTCACGCTGGTCTGCGTGCTCTACTGGCGCGGATGACGGCAATGGAGCGCGCCGCCGATGTCGAGGAGGGAAAGCGGCCGGGCGCCATCCTCTTCATGTGCGGGATGAATGCCATCCGCTCGCCGATAGCCGAAGCGATCGCCCGTAGCATTCTGCCGGCCAATACCTATATCAGGTCCGCGGGCGTTCGCGCCGGCGAGCGCGATCCCTTCGTGGATGCCGTGCTCGAGGAGATCGGGCTTTCTCTCGGGCGCCGCCAGCCGCAGACACTGGAAGAGCTCGAGGATGATTATTTCGATCTGATCATCACGCTGTCACCGCAGGCCCATCATGCAGCACTTGAGCTGACCCGGTCGAATGCGGTCGATGTCGTCTACTGGCCGACCATGGATCCGACGGTTGCAATCGGAACGCGCGAGCAGATTCTGGAAAGCTATCGCGAGGTCCGCGATCACTTGGCCGGCCTCATCGAAAGCCGGCTACTCAAACGAAATGGCATTGCCGCACAATCGGCATGAAAACAAATAAAGGAAAGCCTGATCAACGAGGTTCACAAACCTGCGTTGATTGTGTAGTTTCCGCCCAAATTTTAAAGGCGCGCGCTGCGCTGCCTATTCAACCCACAGGAAGAAAACACTTATATGCCTAAAGAAGAAGTCCTCGAATTCCCGGGAATCGTCACCGAACTTCTGCCGAATGCGACGTTCCGCGTGAAGCTCGAAAACGAACACGAGATCATCGCCCACACCGCGGGCCGCATGCGCAAGAACCGCATCCGCGTTCTCGCCGGCGACAAGGTGCTTGTGGAAATGACGCCCTACGATTTGACCAAAGGCCGCATCACCTACCGTTTCAAGTAAGTTTGCCCGAAGGTCCTGCAAGGGTTCTTGCTCCCGTCTGCCGATGGTCGAGGTTCCATGGCGCTGAAATACAAGCTCATTCTGGCCTCAGGCTCGCCCCGGCGCGTCGACCTGCTCAACCAGGCCGGCATCGAGCCTTCGCGCCTGATGCCGATGGATATCGACGAGGCTCCGAAGAAGTCGGAGCATCCGCGTTCGCTCGCCCGCAGGCTTTCGGCGGAAAAGGCCGAAGCTGCCCTTGCCGCCATCAAGGGCGATATCACCTGGAAGGGCAGCTATATCCTGTCTGCCGATACGGTGGTCGCTGTCGGCCGGCGCATTCTCGGCAAGGCTGAGTTCGCCGACGAGGCGTTGAACTCGCTGCATCTCCTCTCGGGACGCAACCATATGGTCTACACTGGCGTTTGCCTGGTGACGCCGGATCGCAAGATCCGTCAGAAGATCGTCGAGACCAAGGTACGCTTCAAGCGTCTCTCCGGCTTCGAGATCGAGAACTACCTGGCCTCCGGCCAGTGGCGCGGCAAGGCAGGCGCCTACGGCATCCAGGGCCTCGCCGGCACCTTCGTGCAGAAGATGGTGGGCTCCTACACCAATGTCGTCGGCCTGCCGCTTTATGAAACCATTCTGCTTTTGACCGGCGAAGGCTTCGATGTGCATAGCCGGTGGCCCGAGGGCTGAGCCCGACGGCCGATGCTTAAAGCGCGTCACGATCTTTAAGATCCGCGCGTCGCGCTTAAGGCTTTATTTTCTCGCATGTCGTTGTCGCAAAACAGCTACGCAGTTTTGCCCGGCATGCTCTAGGACGGACTGATATGCCTGAAGACAAGAAAACGGCCGCGAAGGTAGAACCACTGCGCAAAACGCGCCCTTGCCCCGAATGCGGCAAACCCTCCCACCGCGAACATTACCCCTTCTGCTCCAACCGCTGCCGCGAGGCCGATCTCTCCCGCTGGCTGACCGGCGCCTATGCCATTCCGGTCGCCGACGACGAGACGAAGGCTGATTATCCGGATGAAGAAAATTAAAGATTTCAGCCCGCGAAGCTCTTATTTTTCCTCATGAATCCGCAAAGCCGGCAAGACCGTCAAAAAAGAGTCATTTGACGCTTGCCATGGCCGAACAAGATGCTATAACCCCGCTCGCTTCCGGGGTGAACCAAGGCCCCGCGGTTCCTTTTTCTGAAAGGGACCATCGGAAGCAGGTTAGCCCAGGTAGCTCAGTTGGTAGAGCAGCGGATTGAAAATCCGCGTGTCACTGGTTCGATTCCGGTCCTGGGCACCATTCAATCCACGATGTTTTCATTGCATTTTTTTATCCGCATATCGATGCGCGCGGGCATCCGATTGAAAGAACCTGCAGAATTTAGCAAGTATCGCCACTGGCAATATTATTGTAGCGAAATAGTTAGCTATCAGCTATATTTGCTCATGAAAAGGATCGCCTACAGCAAGGCCGCCACGAAGGCACTCCGCAAGATGCAGCCGAAGCGCGCCGCGGCGATCATCGGCAACGGCGAGCCGGTCGACCTCAAGACGCTGCAAGGCAGCGAATTTTTTCGAATTCGTGTCGGGCAGGACCGCGTCATCATCGACGATCAGACCATGCAGGTTCTCGTCATCAAGGCCGGCCCACGCGGCGACATCTATAACGATTAGGGGACCGCCATGGGTGAAATCCAGAAACTGACCATCGACGGCAAGGGGTACGTGCTGCTTTCCGAAGACGACTATCAGGACCTTGTCGACGTCAGCGACGCGCGTGCCGCAAAGGCGCGTATCGACGCTGGCGAAGAGACCTGGCCTGAAGACGTTGTCAAGGCGCTGATCGCCGGCGAAGATCCTGTCCGGGTGTTCCGTAAGCATCGCGGCATGAGCATCAAGGAACTGGCTGAAAAGTCCGGGCTCTCCCAGCCCTATCTTTCCGAAATCGAGACCGGAAAGAAGGAGGGCTCCCTGGACGCACTCAGGTCGATCGCCAGCGCGCTGGACGTCGACCTTGACGATGTGGCTTGATGTATACGCATCCCAAGGCGGCCATGTTGTGATCGAGCTTGCTGCTTTTAGAGCCGTATCCCTTTGCCCCCACTTGGGGAGGCTCCCTCGTCCAAAAATATGATGCCGAGCTCCTGGTATGCAGGGCCAGAAGGCGGCCAACAAGCCCCTCTCTTTAGAGGTTAGTGTCGCCCTTTCAATGTTTTCGCCAGCATCTCGCTCAGTGTTGCCGCCGAGAGCATGGATTCGGCCAAAAGCTTCTTGAGCTTCTGGTTCTCTTCCTCCAGTGCTCTCAGCCTTTTGGCATGGAGACCGACATTCCCGAACTGCAGGGATTGCCACCGATAGAAGGTCGGCTCGCTGATACCGTGCTTGTGGCAAACATCTGCCACAGTCACTCCGGCTTGGTGCTCCTTCAGAATACCGGTAATCTGGTCGTCGTCGAATTTTCGCTTGCCCATCACCGCCTCAGTCCTCGCGAAATGCTCTGTTGAAACTGTCGAGGAGTGGTCTGACGGCATAGAGCGCCACGCTGCTTTTGCCCGTTTCGATCAGTATCTGCGCGGGCATGCCCGCGACCAGTTCGACATCTTTCATTTTCGCCAACCGCTCGTCCGTTACACGGATCGTCGCGGCAAAGTAGGGCTGGCCGCTCTGCGGATCGGTGAGACGGTCCGCTGATACATACTCCACTCGACCTTTCAGGAGTGGAACGCGCCGCTGATTATATGGAAGGAGGTGGACCTGTGCCTCGAGCCCGGCATGGACGAGATTGATGTCTTCCGGTCTGACGTGAGCAGACACGACAAGGCGATCGGAGCGCGGCAGAAGATCGACGAGCGGTTCACCCGCGCCGATCACCCCACCTGATGTGTGGATGCGCAGGTTCATGATTGTTCCATCCTCGGGAGCACGGATACCGGTCCTTGAGAGTTGGTCGTCGATCGCTCGCAAACGCTCGCGCAGTTGCATGATCCGGCTCTCCGTATCGCGCATGCCCTGGGCGACTTCGCTCAACCGGTCGCTCTCAAGCTTTGCGAGATCGGCCTGTGACCCGCTGATCGCCTGGTAGGCGCGAGAGATCTGTGCCTCGACTTGACCCTGCTGGCCATCAAGGTCTGCTTTTTCCCGCTGGAGGTTGAGAAGTCTGCTTCTTCTTTCCAGACCTTTGGCGCTGAGGATCGTAACCTGATCCAGTTCTTGGCTCGAGATTGTCGCTCTGTCGGCCAGTGCTGCCTTCTGCGCGCCAAGTCCGACGATTTCCTGCCGCACCTGCGCGATCTTTTCATTGGCGATCTGAATTTCGGCCTGCATGACCCGGCGACGGGCTTCGAAGATTTTCTGTTGCCCAATCAGAATCGTGCTGACCGAAGGATATTTGTCCATTGCTGCCCTGAGATCCTCAGGATAGGCGATATGGTCGCCGCCCGTCTGCTCCGCAAGCAGGCGGGCGCGGCTTCCTTCGGCGTCCCAAAGTTGCCCTTGAATGCTGTCGCGCTCCGAGCGGGACTTCGTATCGTCGAGCTCTATCACGATTTGCCCGCCCATGACCGCATCGCCGTTTTTAACGAGTATCCGTCGGACAATTCCGCCTTCCAGGTGCTGAATGGTTTTGCGGCTGGACTCCGGTTCGACAACGCCGGATGCGATCGCAGCGCTTTTCAGCGGCGCCAGGACCGACCAGATTCCCAATCCGACGATGAACACCAGGATCAACAGGTTCCCCGTCCAGACAACACCTCTGAGCCCGGGCATGGGCGAAGGGGGGGCGGGTCCGCGCTGTTTCGACTCGATCACCGGCAAATAGGCCGTCTGTTGCCTGGCCGTCGCTGTCGATCGTGGAACCAACTGCTGACCCGTCCTTGACGAATTTGAAAATTCCGCCGGCGTTGCGTCCAGTTGAACAAGGGCCATGGTGTTTCTCCCTATGTTCCTGTTCGAGACGGTGGTTGAAGATAGGTTTCGTAAATCCGCTCGCTGTCGCCGAAGGCTGCCACCGTCCCGTTACGCATGATGGCAATCTTGTTGGTGACCGGCAGGATCCCCATCCGGTGAGTCATTATAACGACGGTCATCCCCCTGGATTTCATGCGCTCGATTGCCGTGAACAGCATGCGTTCGCCGTCATAATCCAGGCTCGAATTCGGATCGTCGAGAACGATCAGGGACGGATTTCCATAGGCCGCCCGTGCCAAGCCCAGCTGTTGGCGCTGCGCTCGAAGGAGCAGGTTTCCACCTTCACCGATATCGGTCTCGTAGCCCTGGGGCAGCCGCATGATCGCGTCGTGCAAGCCAACCAGCTTTGCGGCGTCGATCGCTTTACCGGGATCTCCTCCGTCCAGCCGGCCGATCACATCCTTGATCGCCCCGCCGAAAAGTTCGATGTCCTGCGGCAGGTATCCGACGTGGCGGGTCCCCCCGCAAAGGCGCAGAGCGGAGATATCGACCCCGCCGAGAAGAGCACATCCGCTCGTTGCTTGCACAACGCCTGCTATGACGCGACCGAGTGTCGATTTCCCTGATCCCGACGGACCGATGAGCGCTATGCAATCGCCGGGCGCGAGGCGCAAGGTGATGCCTGTCAATATCGGCCGATCGGCGAATGGTTTGATATAGCTGACATTATCGAGAACGAGGCCATTGGGTTCCGGTAACGGCACCATTCGAGCATCGTGTTCAGATGCAACTGATATCAGCATTCTGTTCAAGCGATTGAAGGCTTTGCGCGCAAACGTAAAGGAGCGCCATGCACCTATTGCGCCCTCGATTGGTGCAAGCCCGCGTCCGAGCAGCAGGCTCGCAACGAAGATGATCCCGGCACTGCCATTGTTTGCGAGCACCAGCCAGGTGGCGGATCCCATCATGAGGATCTGCGCGAGGGTGCGGATAGATTTGGAGAAGCCAAGAATGATCTCCGTCCGATGCATCGCGATGTCCTGCGCCCTTCTTGCCATTTCCGCATCGCGATAGACGATCAGCGCTGCGCCATCCTGCATGCCCATTGCCCGGATTACCTCGATGTTTTTGAGGGCGGTCGCAAATCGGATATAGCTCCTCGAAAGGGCAAGATTGGCGTAGGCAAGCGGCTCTCTCGTCGCCAGTTCCGTCAGGAACGCAAACAGCAGAAGTGCAAGCGCGCTCAGAAGACCGATGGTCCCAAGCAGCGGATGAACAAGAAAGAGCAGGAACAGGAATACCGGTGCCCAGGGAACATCAAAAAAGAGCGAGCTGGCCGGTGAATCGAGGAACTGGCGTAGTGCGGCCAGGTCCCTGTAGCATTCCGTGGCGGCTCCCGTATCGGCGCGAGCGGCATATTCGAACGATGCTGTCAGCACCATGGGCCGCAGCCTGTGGTCCAGCCAACTGCCGATGCGCGAAAGAGCTGCTCTGCGCACGATATCCAGCGTGGACCCGACCATCACGCCGATGGCGATGATCATCGTCAGCATCAGCAGCGTGTCAGCGCTTCGGCTCGACAGGACCCTGTCATAGATCTGCAGGAGATAGATCGAAGGCGCAAGAAGAAACAGATTGTAGCCGCAGCTATAGAGGAAGACCAGCCCGAAGGCTCCGGCACAAGCCCGGAGCGCAACAACAAGCTGTGTCGGCGGGCGCGGTGGCTTTATGGAAATTGTTGTCATTATCAGATCTCGCTGCACTTGATACTGACAAGAAGAGGCTGCTTACCTTGAGGGCCGCCGGCCGAAACCAGCGGCCCTTGAGGTCTGAGTTCAGGAGCCGAGATGGTCGACGTCGATATGGCCGAAGGCGTTTATGAAGTGATCGAGAGAATTGTTCACCGTCGTCGTTTCGGGATCCGTGTGAACCAGAGCTGACGAGATATCGCCGCCCAGAGCGTTGTTTCCATTGCCGCCGTTGCCGCCGACGCCTGCGAGGATGGTCGCATGCTGATCGGCCACAAGCTGCGTATATTGTGTCGCGGTCGTCGCCGCATTCACGGTAGCCGTGTCGCCGCCGCTCGAGTTTCCTTGGCTGCCGTTGGAGTGGGAATCTCCCCCCGCGCCGCCGTCGCCGCTGTTCGTGACCGCCGCCAGGAAGCCGTTCTTGGCCTGAGCAAAGCCACCGTCTCCGCCACTGCCGGCGTCCCAACCTGCCTTCTGCCAAACGTGATCGCCGTTGTGCAGATGGGTATCGGCCCCGTAGACCGTTTGCACTGGGTCTACATATGCAACCGGGTTGTAGTTGATGTTCCCATCGTTGTGGCCATCTCCGCCGTTGCCGGCATTCGCGTCACCCGCATCCGGGTTGTTGAGATGAATCGTGTCGGATATCTGTGGAATAGGCATTGATGTTACTCCTTCTACTTCGTTTCATCAGTGTTGCTTTTACGGCGTGAGTATCAAGCATGTCACCGCCAGCCAATACAACCGCAGGCAAATAATGCCTGCGATTTAATCTGTGAACCATCTAGATATTCGGTGACATTCATTCGGATGTATACTTCGAGGCGGCGAAGCGTTATTTGAATTGGTACTTGGTGCTTTGGCGTCGGATGGCATGGCCACGATCATGTCTGCGACCTCGTCGAAGCGGCGCCGCTTTTTGAAGCAACGCCCGCCGAAGAAAACCGCCTGTATCCGGGGTTCTCATCAGGTTTGCGCTTGGCAAAGACGATCCTGTTCGGGGCTGAAAACGTTTATGTTCCGCCGCGAGAAAGATGCAGGACCTCTGATCCAAGGGCGGATTGGTGCTCGCAAACTCGCACAACGGGCGCTGCGGTCATGACAGCCAAATGGCTACAGTCCTAGCCGACGGGATGTAGACGAATTGCAGGCTCCGCTTTTCTTCCGTTCAGAGGCACAATGCCTAAACAATTCAGGCTGCATGGCGCCGCACGCTCGGTGGACGTGCGGTTGACCGCGGATGGAGACGGCAATGGCGGAAACTCGTTCCTTAGTGGAAGACTTGCCCAAGGCGGGCACCGATCAACACCTCGCCTCCAATGTGGCCGCGGGACATCTGGCGCTGGTGCCGACTTGGCTTCCATTGGATGTCGCTTCCGGTCCAAGCTCTAATTCAGCCGGCAGCGGTGGTGACGGGATAAGCGAAGGCGTGATCAGCAGCAACGCGTTGGCCGTTTTCATGCCGTCCAATGCCGCTATTGCGGGACCTCATTCGGGTGCCGACGCTTTCCAGGGCAATGATGCGCTCATCAATCAGCATCCCACCGAAATGGCCGGGATAGGCGGGAATGGCGGCAGCGGCAATGTTGCCATCGGCAGCGGCGATGGCGCCAATCATGCCGGCACGGGGGGCAATGGGCTTTTCTACGGCGGACTCGTGAGCACCGAAGTCGCACTGTTTGCCCCCGTCAATACTGCCGTGGCTGCAGGCCCCGGCGCGACGGCTCACGCCGAGCAATCGAACAACGCCCTGTTCCTGCAGGGCGCAACCCAGATCGGCGGCATGGGCGGCTCGGGCGGAGACCATAACGTCGCGAGCCACGGCTCGTCGATGAGCCCGGGAACTGCGCTCACATTGACCGGCGACTTTTATGCAGGTCATGGCGGCGATGGATATTTCGTCGGCACTATGGTCGACGTGAGTATCGCCATCTTCTCGCCGATCAATATCGCCATTGGCGCCGCGGGCGGCTCGGCGGAGGCCCATCAGACAAACAATGTCATTTTCGATCAGGGCGCTGTGCAGATCGCAGGCATCGGCGGCAATGGCGGTGGCTTCAACCTGTCGTCAGACACGATTTTCACCGGCAACCACGCGCTCGGCGGTGGCGGTGACGGGGTCGGATCGTCAACCGGCAGCATGGTCGATGTCAATTTCGGCTATTTCCATCCCATCAACATTGCCGTTCCCGCCGGTGGGACGACGGACGCCCAACAGGTCGATCATGTTCTCTATGATCAACATGCGCTCCAGTTGGCCGGCATCGCGGGCCACGGCGGAGACGGTAACCTCACAGACGCCCATTCGGCTCTCGTAGACGACATTCTGAGCTTCATGCATGGCTAGAGCCTTTCCATTTTTCTTCGAAGCACGGAAATGCTCTATCTCTTTGTTTCCACGCAATTCCGGACGCAAAACCGCTACGCATTTTTGCTGGTATTGCGCTAGCGCATAGCCTCCCCACTTGCATTGCGGAGGCTCAACTGCACGAAACCGTTCTTCGTGCGATCTTTCAAGCCATGTGTTGAATTGTTTCCTCCGCCCGGCATTCGGCTCCTTGGGCCGATATGACACTGAACGGCGGGCTCAGTGAGATCCCGAACATTCCACAATGACCTCATCCGCATTGTCGCCGATTTCGGCCGACTGGGGCCGTGACCTCCGGCCACTATCGGTCGGTGCCGGCGCAGTGCTGTTTGCGGGAGAACAATGCTAACTGGTATTAATGCGTCATTAGAGCACAGTTTCACTAATCATAAGGGGTAGTCAGCGATCTCAAGCTTTTGTTGCTTTTCGCGTTTGTCATTTTGTTGTCGGGTCTGCGACTGCTTTGAATTGAGATATGGAAACAAAGCCGAGCCGATCGGCAACTCGTTATATCCAATGGCGCTTTCCGAAATGGGTCGGTAGCAGATCAGTTGCCTTTTCAGTGCCTTTGAAAGCTTTGTTGACCCGCTTGCCGTACGTGAATTCGGCGAAGGCTGGAAAGTCTGCAGCGACAAGTCGAACCAGCAGGCATTCATGAAAAATCTCTTCAATGTGCTCTGCAATCCCAGTTATCTATCATTGATATTTTATAAACTATAAGAATTATCATGAGAGGTAAGACTATTAATATCAGAAATACACTCACTTTTTCTCATGACATGTAGTGAGAACAGGAATAATATGAACAGCTGTTGCGTTGCAAATATTCTTGGGGAGCACGCAAGTGTCCGACATTACTGGAACTAGGCGCCGTATCGGGCGCAATGCACCAACTGTGATCATCATCGAGCATTCTACATTGGCGCGCACCACCGTGGTGAAGCTTCTTGAGCGTGAACTCGCCGGATGGAACGTTATAGATTTGATCTCGACCGAGAGTCTCGAGAGTGCTCTCGGAGCTGAGGTGCGTTTGATTGTATTGGGTCTGGCTGGCAGAAGTGTTGAGAGCACCAGCCTGCGTGACGATCTCGCGGCGATTGCTGCACGTTTTCCTGAGGCTCCTGTCACGTTGCTCTCAGGTACGGATGACGCCATCATAGCCCGTCAGGCACTCAAGATGGGCCTCCGCGGCTTATTCTCGACTTCACTTCCCATTGACATTGCCCTTGCCGGTCTTCGTCTCGTTCTGGCTGGAGGAACGTTTTTCCCGCAGCTATTGGGAGCTGTTACAGCAGTCCCAAACGATCATACGCCGGTCAGAAATGAGGCCGAAAAGAGTTTGGATGAGAGGACGCAGTATTTGGCGATTGCTGATTTCACTCCCCGGGAAGCGGATGTCCTCGCAGAGCTGCAATGCGGCTGTTCAAATAAGGTCATTGCAGGAAAACTTAATTTGTCGGGGCATACGGTGAAGATGCATTTGCAGCACATAATGCGCAAGTTGCAGGCGCAGAACCGCACAGAAGTGGTTGCCCGCTTAATTCAAAGAGCCGCCGGTGGGCCTGACGTCTCGCCGAGTTAGGCGGCGTCGCCAGTACCGGGGAGTATCGGCGGGGCGTTCGTTTCAACGGGTCTCATATCGTGATGCCTCGATCGGAACCGCGAGTCCGGCCGTCCGTTACCCTTTGAGGAACGGAGGATATGGACATGCGCAAGAGAAAAGCCATCGTCGAGGCGGCGCTCGAGTCCGAGTACGAGCGCCAGGCACTGGGGATCATGAATACCGAGCAAGCTCTCAAGCTTGAGGATTCCGACGGTCTTGTCTTCAGTCATCCGGATAAAGAGGCCGGAGTGACGGACCATTTTGTCGATCAAGATGAGCTGCGCCGATTGGTGCGGCGGTC
Source organism: Rhizobium sp. CRRU65 (assembly GCF_048551595.1). Lineage (NCBI taxonomy): Bacteria > Pseudomonadati > Pseudomonadota > Alphaproteobacteria > Hyphomicrobiales > Rhizobiaceae > Rhizobium > Rhizobium sp. CRRU65. The sequence continues at coordinate 65,039 of NZ_JBLYZH010000012.1, forward strand.
AACGCCGCCGCTTTCCCGATTGCAATCGCAGCCTCGTACGACGCGTTCGTCCTGAACTTCAAGCAATCATATAACCACCGTCCACCGGCATCGATATCCCGTTCACCATGGCAGCCTGATCGGACAGCAGGAAAAGAACAACCTCGGCGATATCTGCCGGCTCGGCGAAGCGACCGACGGGAATTCGCTTCATCATCCCCGCGGCTTTCTCGGGATCGCTCCATGCCTTCACCGCCATTGGCGTCAACGTCACCGTTGGATGGACGCCGTTGGCGCGGATGCCGTGCGGCGCAAGTTCCTTGGCCATGACCCGCGTCAAGCCATCCAATCCACCCTTCGATGCACAATAGGCCGCGTGGTCGGGGATGCCGACGAAGGAGGCGACCGACGAGACATTGACGATGGCGCCCTTGCGGCCCTCCTTGATCAGCGAACGGGCATATTCCTGGGCGACGATCATCGGAGCGCGCGTATTGACCGCGACAAGACGATCGAACGCTTCGACGGTCGTCTCCAGGAACGGCTGGAGCTCGGTCGTGCCGGCGCAGTTGATAAGGAAATCTGCGGGAAGGGCAGCGATCGCCGCCTCTCTGGTCGCATCGGCGTCCGCGAGATCGACCTGGATTGCCCGGCAGCCGAGTTCCCCTCGCAACGCTTCGACGTCGGCACCGCTGCGCGTCAGCGCGACGACCTGCGCACTCCGTTCGACGAGCATCCTTACAATTTCGCGTCCGATACCTTTGCCGGCGCCGGTCACGATCACCGTCTTTCCTCTGAACTCCATGGGTCGATCTCCTAAAGTCTCTGGCCTGTTTCCCGATCGAAGATATGCGCACGTCGGGGATCGATGTGGAAGTACATCGTCCGTCCGGGGTCGACCTCGATACGCTCACGGATCAGCGCGTCGATCGGCACGCCTCCCGTGCGGCCGAAGATCAACGTCTCGGAACCCGTCGGCTCGAACACCGAGACTTCGACCGGAACGCCTTCTTCGCCGATCGTGATGTGCTCCGGTCGGATGCCGTAGGTAACGGCTCGTCCTTCCTCCGCATTTGTATCTGCCATGGGCAAGGTGATGCCCTGTTCGGTGACGACGATCTTCCTGCCGTCGCGGGTGGCTATGCGGCCCTCAAGGAAGTTCATCGATGGGCTGCCGATGAAGCCGGCGACGAAGAGGTTGACGGGGAAGTCGTAGAGATCGAGAGGCTTGCCGATCTGCTCGACCCTCCCGTCACGCATCACCACGATCTTGTTGGCCATCGTCATCGCCTCGATCTGATCGTGCGTGACGTAGACGGTGGTGGTCTTCAGCCGCTGGTGAAGCTCCTTGATCTCGACGCGCATGGTGACGCGGAGTTTAGCGTCGAGGTTCGACAATGGCTCGTCGAATAGGAAGACCTTCGGGTCTCGGACGATGGCACGACCCATCGCCACGCGTTGACGCTGTCCGCCCGACAGTTGCTTCGGATAGCGGTCGAGATAACGCGTCAGATCGAGGATCTCGGCCGCCCTGCCGACCTTCTCGTCGATCTCCGCCTTCGGACGTTTGGCCATCTTCAGCGGAAAGCCCATATTCTCGGCGACCGTCTTGTGGGGATAGAGCGCGTAGCTCTGGAAGACCATCGCGATGTCACGCTCCTTTGGAGGAGCGTCGGTGACGACACGGCCGCCGATCCGGATGTCTCCGCTGCTGACCGTCTCCAGCCCGGCGATCATCCGGAGCAGGGTGGACTTGCCGCATCCGGAGGGACCGACCAGAACGACGAATTCCCCGTCCTCGATGTCGACGCTCACGCCATGCATGACCTGAAGAGAGCCATACTTCTTGGTGACGTCGCTAACCTGTACGTTTGCCAATGTCGTTCCCCCTAAAGCAGTCCAGTTTGTGTTTTGATGTCATTGACGGAATTCATCGGTTCATCCCTTCCAGACGACATAGGCGCCAAGGACAGCCGAGATTGCCGCCGCGAACCATACCGAAGGCCCGAACGGCTCGATGAACCGCATCCAGAACAGCGAGAGCGCGACCCAGATCACGATCGAGATGAAGAGCCGGTCGAACCAGTTCGTTTCGATGGGCAGAAATCCCGGCTTGCGTTCGTTATTTCCTGATTGAGACGTCATAGTTTCATCCTTTCACGGCGCCGAAGGTCAGGCCGGCGACGATGTGACGCTGGACCACCGAAAAGACGATGAGCGCCGGAACCAATGTCAGCATTGAGATCGCGGCCATGATGCCCCAGGCCGTTCCCGTCGTCGTCACATATTCAGACAAGCCGGTGGTGAGTGTCCGCGCGTGGAAATTGGTGAGCGTCGCTGCCAGCAGGTATTCGTTCCACGCAAACACCCAGGTCAGGATTAGCGTCACCGCAAGTCCGGGCCGTGCCAAAGGAAAGATGATATCATAGAGGACGGTCCATGGGCTCGCGCCGTCCATGTAGGCCGCCTCGTCCAATTCCTTCGGAATGCCTTCCACGGTCGGACGCAGCGTCCAGATGGCGAAGGGAAGGTTGAAGGAGCAATAGACCAGGATCATGCCCAGCTTGGAATCGGCGAGCGAGAAGTCGCCGATCCTGTAGACCTGCGTCAGTAGCAGGAAAAGCGGCAGCAGGAAGACCGCCGGCGGCGCCATGCGGTTGGTTATCGTCCAGAAGAAGATGCTTTCCTTGCCGGCGAGGTCGAAGCGCGTCAGGGCGTAGCAGGCAAGGAAGCCGAGCGTGGTGACGAGCAGCGCGTTGCCTGACGAAATGATCATCGAGTTGAGCATGTATCCGCGCAAGGTCGGATTGGTCAGCACGTCCTGGTAGTTCTTCCAGAAGAAGCTCCGGAGAATGACATCGGGCGTCGAGAACAGGTCGAAGGGCTGTTTCACCGATATGACGAAGAGCCAGTAGATCGGGAAAAGGGTCGCGAGGCTTATCAAGGTCCACAGGACGACCGGAAGCCAGGGAAAACGGGTCTTCTTCATCGCTTCAACCTCTCTTCACGCGGGGCGCAATCAAACCGACGTAGAGCAGCCAGCAGACGACGATGGTGAGATAGAGGACGATGACGGAGATCGCCGAACCGTAGCCGTAATTCGTCTTGGGAAAGACTTCCTTGAAGATATGGACGCCGATGTAGCGCGTCGATGAACCCGGACCGCCGCCGGTCAGCATCAGGACTTCGTCAACGGTGCGCAGCGCATCCATCAGCCTGATGAACACGGTGGCGAGCATGGCCGGACGGATCAGGGGCAGCGTGATGTGCCAGAAGATCTGGCTTTTGCCCGCGCCGTCGATCTGCGCCTGCTCGAACGGGTCTGAAGGAAGTGAGACGAGTGCGGCGATCAGCGACAGGGTGACGAGCGGCGTCCAGTGCCAGATGTCCATGATGACAGTGACGGTGAAGGCCGCGACGGCGCTCTGGCCGATATTCAGATCGTAGCCGAACCAGCTCCTCAGAAGATAGGGAATGATGCCGATGGAGGGGGTGGTCATCAGCTTCCAGACTGAGCCGACGATGATCGGCGCCATGATCAGCGGCAGCGTATGGATCGTGCGAAACACCGCTTTTCCGGGAAAGTCCTTGAGCAGCGCCTGGGCGAGGATGTAGCCAAGGACCAGCTCCGACACGACCGCGAAGAAGACGAATGTCAGGGTGATGCCGAGTGATGCCAGGAACTGCGGGTCGAAGACGAGCCGCCGATAGTTCTCAGCCCAGTTGAAAATCATGCCCGGATTGGCCGCGAACGGGTTCCATGAATGGAAAGAGACCCAGAGGACGTAGATGAAAGGAAAGATCCCGAACAGTCCGAGGATCACTATGGTCGGTGACAGCAACAGCCACCCGAGCTTCTGCGAATGCATCGCCTATCCCCCATTGAACGTTATGTGGACGTCCGCTCCATCTGGGAACGGAAGATGACGGGTCGTCGGAACGACCCGTCAAGTTGGGGAGGATGTTTTATTTGCGATAGCCGAGCGAGGTGAGCTCTTCTTCGGCCTTGGCCGCCATCTGGTCGAGGCCTTCATCGGGCCCGATCTTGCCGGTCAGGATGTCGTAGAAGATAGGAGCGGTCGCTTCACGCACCTGCGCATGGAAGGGATAGGGGGGAGCGCCGGCGAAGAGCTTGCCGTCGTCCTTCAGCATCGTGTAGAAGCCGCCGAGCTTGACGTCCATCTCCTTCACCTTCGGATCGTCGAACGTCGCCTTGTTGGTGATGCGCGGTGCGGCGATCGCCCAATCGGGCTGCACTTCGTTCTGGCCGATGAATTCGAGGAACAGCAGTGATGCTTCCTTGTTCTTGGACGTGACCGGAACGCCGAAGGCGCCGCCATCGTAGTAGCCGATATAGCCCTTTCCAGCTTTCGCGTCGTCCAATACGCCCGGCTCGAGCGGCGGCAGAGCGAAACCGACCTGGCCGACCACCTTCGACTGCGCCGGATCGCTTGCGATCCACGCGGCGTTCTCACCGTAGATCAGGCCCTGGGCGACGCGGCCCGCGGCGAAGGTCGTCGCGGTTTCCGTCCAGGTTGACTGCGTCGATTCCGGAGGAGCGATGTCGCGCAGGTGCAGCCAGTACTTCAACGCGGCCTTGGCCTTGTCGCCGTTCATTGCGCCGCCATGTTCGACCGTCGCCGCATAATTGTTCTTGGCGTCGATGCCCCAATTGTAGACGCCGAAAGTCGGCGCGATGGACTCGAAGAATTCATACCAGGACGCCGGATGGCCGGTATGTGCCTGAGCGGTGGTGCCCCAGAGCTCCATACCGTTGTCCTTGCCGTACTTCGTGAAGAATTCGGCGATCTCGGTGTATTCCGCGTGTGTGGTCGCCGGCTTCAGGTCCTTGCCGGTTTCCTTCTTGAAAGCTTCCTTGATCTTCGGATCTTCGAACAGGTCCTTACGATAGAGATACGCCTTCAGGAAGGCTTCCATCGGAACGCCGAAGAGATCGCCGCTCGCGTCCTTGAAATAGTCGGCAAAGCTGGTGAAGTTCGCATCGTCGTAGGTCGGCGCCTTCAGATCCGGCTGGTCTTTAAGCGTCTTGGTGATGTCGACGAGGAAATTCCTGGCGAGATAGGAGTAGATGATGTCCTGCTCGATGTAGACCATGTCATAGATACCGGTCTTGGCTTCCATGTCCTTGATGGCCTTGTCGTACATCTGATCCCAGGACGTCGTCTCGATGTCGACCTTGATGCCGGTCTTCTTTTCGAATTCCGGAGCAAGCACGTTCCTGATGTAGTTCGATGGCGGGGTGCTTTCGGTGACGCCGTGCAGTGTCACGCCCTTGAATTTGGCGCCGGCGTCGGACCAGAAATCAGCCCAGGCAGGCGAAGCAGTGGCGGCGAGGCTGAGCGTCAGCGCAAGCGCGCTAGCCTTCAAAGCATAGTTCATTTTCAATCCTCCCAAAGTGCAGCGAGATCATTTCGCCGGTCCTTTGTGTAGGCCAAAAAAACCACCGGCGCAACATTTGTTGTCTAAACATGCAAATAGAGGATCTATCCTATTGATTTTCGCAGAAACTAATTTCCGACGGAGGGTTGAATGCAATGGGCGCAAGCTTAAAATGTTGCATTGCAAGGTATTTTTGCAAAGCAGCAGAAGATTTTAAGCCAAAATTATTTGTTGTCTTGCCAAACTAAATGGCATAGCACTGTCCGCAGCCAAAGGCATTTTTTGGAGGAAAAGGCTATGCGTCGATTGGGTATCCATTCATTTGTATGGACAGGCGGCCAAACGCAGGAAGGGCTGGAGATGGCCCTCAACAAGACGGCCGAACACGGATATCGCACCATCGAATTTGCCTATCTGCGCCCCGAGAAATTCAATCTCGATCGACTGGCAAAGCTTGCGCAGTCGCTTGACGTGGAGATTGGCGTGACGATGGGCCTGCCGCTCGACAGGGACGTATCGAGCGAGGATACCTCAGCTGTGTCCGCCGGCAAGCAGACGCTGGCCGACGCCGTTCGGGCGGTCCGTGACATCGGCGGCAACAAGCTCGGCGGAATTCTCTATTCCGCGCACACCAAGTACAATCGCCAACCGACGAAGAAGGGCTGGGACAATAGCGTCGCCGCGATCGCCGCAACCGCCGAAGTCGCCAGACAAGCGAACGTCGACCTCGTCCTGGAGGTTGTCAACCGGTTCGAGACCAACCTGCTGAATACGGCAGCGCAGGGGCTGAAGTTCGTCGCCGAGACGGGATCGGAGCATGTCCGTCTCCACCTCGACACATTCCATATGAACATCGAGGAAGCCAATCCGGCCGCGGCGATCCGCTTGGCCGGCGACAAGATCGGCTACTTCCACATCGGCGAGAGCAATCGCGGTTACCTCGGTGACGGTGTCATCAACTTCGATCTGATCTTCGACGCTCTGCTCGACATCGACTACAAGCGCGACATCGTGTTCGAAAGCTTCTCGACGACGGTCGTGGACGAAGGCCTGTCGCTCGCCTGCGCGATCTGGCGCGACACCTGGGAGGATAATGATCCGCTTGCGGCGCACGCGAAGCGCTACATCGAGCTGAAATATGACGAGGCCAAGCGCCGCCGCGCCACAAACGCGCGGCCCTGATTATCCCTCTGACAGCCTGTTCCAGTCGTGTAAGGGTTGGGCCGACTGAAGGGAATTGAAACATGAACGACACCGTCTCCATCGGAAGTTCGCCGCGCAGGATCCGACAGAACAATATCGTCGCCGCCTTGCAGACGATCTATGCCCACCGAAGCCTCAGCCGGGCGGATCTCGCCCGGAAGCTCGGGATGAATCGCTCGTCCTCGGGAGAGATCGTCGCCGAGCTGACGGAAGGCGGGTTTGTTCAGGAGTCGGACGAGAGCGGCAAGCAGCGCCTGGAGCATTCCCGTGCCGGGCGTCCTGGTATCATGCTCGAACTGGTCCCCGATGCCGCATTCTTCGTCGGGATCGAGATTGGCGTCGAGCATATATCGGCTGCAGTTGTCGATCTCTCCGCCGAAGTCCGGGCATGTCGGAAAATCGCGTTCGACACCATGTCGTCGACCGTGGAGGAGGCCGTGGCGCGGGGTGTCGAGCTGATCGTCGGCGCGATGGCGAAGGGGATGATCGGACGCTGCAAGGGTCTCGGCATATCGGCGCCGGCCCACATCCGGCCGGACGGAATTGTCACCCTCGCACCCATCATCGGCTGGCGGGAGGTGTCGTTGAAGGAGATTGGCCGATCCGCCTTCCTGGCCGCCTTCCCGGCCGCCGTCCCGATCGCAGTTGAAAACGACGCCAACGCGTTTGCGATCGGCGACAGCTATCGTCACGGCGTCTCAGGCGTGACCCTGTTCCTGCTGATGGAAACCGGCGTTGGTGGCGGTATCATGATCGATGGCAAGCTGTTCCGGGGCGGCCACGGCCTGGCGGGAGAAATCGGTCACACCCTGGTGCCGGGAAGCGGCGGTCAGAAGTTTGAGCAACTGATCGGTCGCGAAGTGCTGATCAGGCAGTATCGCGAGGCTATTGGACGTAAGCACGTCGATCTGCAGGAATTCCTTGGCGACGTTCATGACCGTGTCCCGGCCGCGGTCAATATCGCCGAAACCTGGTCGCGCCATCTCGCATATGCATTGCTGCAGGCCTGTCGGCTGCTCGACCCCGACAGGATCGTGCTGGGTGGCTCTGTGGCATCCCTCTACCCGATGGTGGCCGCCCGGGTGGCGGTCCACATGTCGGAGGGCCAGAGTATACCTTTCCCCACGCCGGAGATCGTCGTGGACGATGATGCGGAGTTCGGCTCCGCCTTCGGGGCGGCGTGCATGTTGCACCAGCGCTTTCTGTCATTGGAGAGCGAGGAGTTCGGCGGCGAGGACGGTGCGCTGATCCAGTCGGCGACGAGTTGACGACAAGAACGATCGAAAGCAGGATTGCAAATGACTTCAGTACTGGCTCCGGACCCGCTTGGTCCCACCGTTTGCGTAGGGGAGATCCTCGTCGAGATCGTCGCCACGACGGTCGGAGACGGCTTTCTCAAAGCCCAGCCGCTCGTCGGTCCGTTCGCGAGCGGAGCGCCAGCGATCTTCATCTCGCAATGCGGGCGCCTGGGCGGCAAGGCCGCAATGGTCGGCGCCGTCGGCGATGACGATTTCGGTCGTGTCAATACCGATCGCCTCAAACGCGACGGCGTCGACGTTTCGACGATCTCGATCGATTCGGATTACCCCACAGGCAGCGCCTTTGTCCGCTACCGCAAGGATGGCTCCAGGGATTTCGTCTATAACATCGCCACATCAGCAGCTGCGCGCTTCGGCTGGTCTCAAGCGGTCGGCGATCTCATCCATCGGAGCGGACATCTTCACGTGATGGGTTCCGCTCTGTCGGTCCCCAGCGCGCGCGCGGTGATCGACAAGGCGGTCGACATCGTCAAGGCGCGGGGCGGAACCCTCTCAGTGGATCCGAACATTCGCAAGGAATTGAAGCTGGATGAGGATACCGAGCGCCGCTTTTCCAAGCTTGTCGCTGCCGCCGATCTGCTTCTGCCGTCCGGAGAGGAGCTTGAGCGTGCCGCCGGCGTCGAAGGCGAGGCAGAGGCGATCCGCCGCTTGTTCGAGATGGGTGTCAAGGAGATTGTGCTGAAGCGCGGCGCCGAAGGCGCGACCTACTTCGGCAGGGACGGAGACCGCATCGACGCTCCGGCATTTGTCGTTCAAGAGGTCGACCCCACCGGCGCCGGCGACTGCTTCGGCGGTGCCTATCTTACCTGCCGGCGGCTCGGAATGTCTCCGCAGCAAGCTCTGACCTATGCCTCGGCCGCCGGCGCCCGCAACGTGACGGTCCTCGGTCCGATGGAAGGTGCCGGCACTCAGCAAGAACTCGATGCATTCATCGCTTCAACCGAAAGGCGCCCGTGATGCAGGTGCATCTCAACGAACTGGCCAAGATGAGGATCGAAGGCCACCCCAGAGGCGTGACCTCCGTATGCTCGGCCCATCCCATCGTGCTTCGCGCCGCACTCCGACACGGGCGGCAACAGGCAAGCACCGTCCTGATCGAAGCGACCTGCAACCAGGTCAATCACCTCGGCGGCTATACCGGAATGACGCCAAGCGACTTCGCGTCCCTCGTCCGCAAAATAGCAGTCGAGGAAGGGTGCCCGGAAAATCTGATCGTTCTCGGCGGCGATCATCTCGGCCCCAATCCTTGGCGTGACCGGCCGGCCGAAGAGGCCATGGCCGAGGCGGAGAAGATGGTTGCCGCCTATGTCGAGGCCGGGTTTCGCAAGATTCACCTCGATGCCTCGATGGGCTGCAAGGGCGAGCCGGTGGCGCTCGACGACGAAACCACCGCCCATCGCGCCGCCCGGCTCGCGGCGGTCGCCGAGGCCTCGGCGAAGAAGAGCGGCGGCGCAATGCCGGTTTATGTCATCGGCACCGAAGTGCCGCCGCCAGGCGGGGCCGATCATGCCCTGACAACCATCGATCCGACGGCGGCCGCAGCGGCGCTGAAGACGATCGAAGTCCACCGCCGGATCTTTGCGGAGGCAGGACTCGGCCAAGCGTTTGAACGGGCCATCGGGCTGGTCGTTCAGCCGGGCGTCGAGTTCGGCAATCAGAATGTCATCCTTTACGACCGCAGCAAGATAGACGCGCTGAAGTCGGTGCTCACCAAGGAGCCGCAGTTTGTCTTCGAGGCGCATTCGACAGACTATCAGGGGACCCAGCCCTTGGCCGCGCTGGTGGAGGATGGCTTTCCCATTCTGAAGGTCGGTCCCGAACTGACCTTCGTCCTGCGCGAGGCGCTCTACGCGCTGGATGCGATCGCGTCGGACCTTTTGCCCGATTACGGCCAGCGTCCGCTCTATGCGGCGATGGAAGCGCTGATGCTCGATCAGCCCGGCAACTGGAGCCGCCACTACCACGGGACAAACGCCGAGATGCGCTGGCTGCGGCATTACTCGCTGTCTGACCGCATTCGCTATTATTGGGCGTCGGCTGAAGCCCAAGAGGCCGTCGGGCGCCTGTGCGAGGCGCTTCGAGGGCAAATTGTACCGCTGCCCTTGTTTTGGCAGCATATGCCGGCCGCACAGGAATTCGCAGATGCGCCGCTCGATCCGGAACAGGTTTTGATCTGGAGGGTGACGAAGAGTCTCTCGGACTATCACGCCGCCTGCGGCGTCGGGAAGAATTGACAATCAGGATCAAGACAGGAGGAAAAATCGATGACGGAATTGAATGGGAAGATCGCGGCGGTCACGGGTGCTGCGTCCGGAATTGGACTCGCTTCGACGGAGGCAATGCTCGCCGCTGGCGCGACGGTCGTGCTGGTGGACCGCGATGAGAAGGCCCTTGAGACGGTTTGTGCCCGGCTTGGCGAGCGCGCTATTCCGCTCAAGATCAACTTGCTGGATCCGGGCGAGTGTGCGGGACTGCTCGATGGCATCCTGTCGAAGACCGGCAAGCTCGATATCCTGCATGCCAATGCAGGCACCTATATCGGCGGCGACCTGATGGAAACCGACCTCGATACCATCGATCGGATGCTCAATCTCAATGTAAACGTCGTCATCAAGAACGTTCGAAGCGTCATTCCGCACATGATCGAACGCGGCACCGGCGACATTGTCGTCACCAGCTCCGTCGCTGGACACTCGGCGATTCCATGGGAACCTGTTTATTCGTCATCGAAGTGGGCGATGACGTGCTTCGTCCAGACGATGCGACGCCAGCTTCTGAAAAGTGGCATTCGTGTGGGGTCGGTTTCTCCAGGGCCGGTGATCAGCGCTTTGCTTGCGGACTGGCCGGAGGAAAACCTTCGCAAGGCCAAGGAGGCCGGAGCCTTGATCGAGCCCAAGGAAGTCGCCGACGCGATCATCTTCATGCTGACCCGTCCGCGCAACGTCACTATCCGCGATATCGTCGTGCTTCCAAGCGCCTTTGACATTTGAGGAGACGCGAAATGAGCTACCAGCAGAAATTTCGCCTCGACGGCGAACGGGCGGTGGTCACAGGCGGAGGGCGTGCGATCGGTCTCTGCTGCACCGAGGCGCTGGCGGAGGCGGGCGCCGCCGTCGTCGTCATCGAACGCAGCGAGGCCGACGCTGTGCAAGCACTTGCGTTGCGCGACAGAGGCTACGACGTCGAAGTCCGGGTCGGCGACGTCACAGACGCGGCCCGAATGGACGCGATCGCGGCTGAACTCGCCGACGGCGGGCGGCCGGCGACCATCCTGGTGAACAATGCCGGAATTGGCCAGAGCGGCATCCCGGCGCAGGATCTCACCGACGCCGATTGGCTGCGCATGATGGACGTCAATCTCAACGGCGTCTTCTGGTGCTCGCGCGCCTTTGGTCGTCCGATGATTTCGATGAAACGCGGCGCCATCGTCAACCTCGGCTCGATGTCGGGGACGATCTGCAACCGGCCCCAGCCTCAGACGGCCTATAACGTCTCCAAGGCGGCAGTCCATCACCTCACGCGCTCGTTGGCCGCCGAGTGGGCACACCACGGTATCAGGGTAAATGCCGTTGCGCCCACCTATATCGAGACACCGATGGTGGTGGCCGTCGAAGCCAATCGCGAGCGTATTCCGCTCTGGCTCGCCGACACGCCGATGGGCAGGATGGGAACGCCGGAAGAGGTTGCCAGCGCGGTCCTCTTCCTCGCCTCGGGCGCGGCCAGCCTGATGACCGGGGCGATCGTCAACGTCGATGCGGGATTCACCTGCTGGTAGTTCTTCCCGGACGAGGCGCGAGCGCGCCTCGTCCGCATCGGAAAAACCAGCATGGAAACGTTACCACATTATCTTGACTCGCATTCCTGCTGCGTTTATCCAAATGTGGAAACGTTACCATATCGGGAGGAAGCTTGATGAAATCCGCGCGATTGAACCGACTTTTCGGCGTGTCTGGAAATTGTTTTGACGTTGCTATCGATCACGGCATGTTCAATGAACGGACTTTCCTCGCCGGCATCGAGAACATGAAGACTGCGATCGAGGTGATCGCGCAAGCGGCGCCGGATGCAATTCAGCTGCCGCCGGGAACCGCACCCATGCTGCAGGCGATCCCCGGCAAGCAGCGTCCGGCGCTGGTGCTGCGCACCGACATCGCCAACATCTATGGCAATCCCCTGCCGTCTCAGCTGTTTTCCGAAATGATCGACAGGGCGGTGGAACAGGGCGTTGCGTTGGATGCCGCCTGTGTCGTCGTCAATCTCTTGATGCTGCCGGACCAGCCGGAAGTCTACCGCGCCTGCGTGCGCAATGTGAACAGCCTGAAACGCGAATGCGAGATCTACGGCATGCCGCTGATGGTCGAGCCGCTCGTCATGCAGGACAATTCCAAGGGCGCCTACATGGTCGACGGCGCGATCGACAAGATCCTGCCGCTCGTGCGCCAGGCGGCCGAACTCGGCGCTGATATCATCAAGGCCGACCCCTGCGACAATGTCGAGGAATATCACCGCGTCGTCGAGATCGCCCAAGGCCTGCCGGTGCTGGTGCGCGGCGGCGGCCGCGTTTCGGATCAGGAAATCCTGATCCGCACCAAGCAGTTGATGGAGCAGGGCGCCCGTGGCATCGTCTATGGCCGCAACGTCATCCAGCATCAAAATCCCGCCGGCATGACGCGGGCCTTGATGGCGATCGTCCATGACAAGGCTTCCGTCGAGCAGGCCTTGCTGCATATTGGCTGACGCGCGTCTGGGAGGACATGTCATGACGAAAATATTCCGCTTCGGCGTCATCGGCTGCGGTCTGATGGGGCGCGAATTCGCGAGTGCTGCGGCGCGCTGGCTGCATCTGGCCGATGTGAAGGCGCGACCGGAAATCGTCGCCGTCTGTGATACCAACGCGACGCTGCTCGACTGGTTCAGGGATCATGTGCCGACCGTTCGGCAGTTCGCCGCCGACTATAAGGAGCTTCTGGCCAATCCCGAGGTCGATGCGGTCTATTGCGCTGTCCCGCATGTGCTGCACCAGCAATTCTACATCGACGTCCTGAAGGCCGGAAAACATCTTCTCGGCGAAAAGCCCTTCGGCATGGACGCCGCGCAGAACCGGGATATCATGGCTGTTCTCGCCGAGCATCCCGAACTCCTGGTCCGCTGCTCGTCGGAAATGCCTTTCTTCCCCGGCGCGCAGAAGGTCATCGCGCTCGCAAAAAGTGGCGAGATGGGGGATATAATCGAAGTCGAGGCGGGTTTCCTGCACTCTTCGGATATCGACCGGCAGAAGCCGATCAACTGGAAGCGCATGGCCGATATCAATGGCGATTATGGCTGCATGGGTGATCTCGGCATGCATGTGCTGCACGTGCCGCTGCGTCTCGGCTGGCGCCCGACGACCCTGCATGCGCAATTGGTCAAGAAGGTCACCGAACGTCCTGACGGCAAGGGCGGCATGTTGCCCTGCACCACCTGGGACAATGCTACGATCAGCAGCCGCGTGCGCACCGGCGATCAGGATTTCCCGATGGTGCTGAAAACCTGGCGCATCGCGCCCGGCGAATCCAACACCTGGTACCTCCGCGTTCTCGGCATGAAGAAGAGCGCGTTCTTCAGCACGAAGTCGCCGCGCCAATGGCAGTGGATGGACTATAATGGCGGTGTCCAGGCTTGGAGCACCGAGGATCTCGGTTATGGCTCGCTGTTTCCAGCCATAACAGGCAAGATCTTCGAATTCGGTTTTGCTGACGCCATACAGCAGATGTGGGCGGCCTTCGTCGATGAGCTTGTTGGAGGAAATGCCAACGGTTTCGGCTGCGCGACGCCGGCCGAGGCGCAGGCGCATCATGCGGTCCTGACGGCAGCCCTCAAATCCGGCCTCGAGGACGTCGTGGTACCGGTCGAGTATGACGGGGCGTCAGCCTGATGAAGCGCTCCGAGATCAACGCCGCGTTGCTGCGGGCAACCGAGACCCTCGAGCGCTGGCACTGGTCTCTGCCGGCATGGGGCTCCTGGACGGCGGCCGATTTTGCCGCTCATCCTGAGGCATCAGCCTATTTGCGCGCCCATCAGCTGGGTTGGGATGTCACCGATTTCGGCTCGAACCGCTTCGCCGAATGCGGTCTCGTGCTGTTTAGCCTGCGCAATGGCGTCGTTGATATCAGGGGTGAACGGACCTATGCCGAAAAGCTGCTCTTCGTTGGGGAAGGGCAGGTTACGCCGACCCACCGTCATGCGGCGAAGATGGAAGACATCATCAATCGCGCCGGCGGCGATCTCGTCATCGAATTCGCCGCAACCGATGCCGATGGCAATGTGCTGGCGGAGGATGTGACGGTGCCGGTAGACGGGCTGCAGCACCGGCTCGCCGCATGGGAGCCGCTGGTTCTCCAGCCCGGCCAGAGCGTGACGATCCGCACCGGGCTTTACCACCGCTTCTACGGCAGGAAAGGCGGCGGACCTGTCCTTGTCGGCGAGGTCAGCCAGGTCAACGACGACAACAGCGACAATTTCTTTCTGGAGCCGATCGCGCGCTTTGCCGCGATCGAGGAAGACGAGCCGCCGCTGAGACCCTTGTGGAACGAAGGAGTCAGCTGATGCGAGCCGGGGAGGAGGTTCACGATCGCGACAGTCAAAAGCAGGGCGGCATCGTTTGCGCCGGAAACTTCATCGTCGATCGCGTCCACACCCTGTCTTATTGGCCCGAACAGGGCAATCTCGCCCATATCCTGCACCAGGATCTGGGTGTGGGGGGCGGGGCGGCCAATGTCGTCACCGATCTGGCTTCGCTCGGATTTCCGGGAAAGCTGGCGGCAGCAGGATGCATCGGCGCCGATCAGGACGGAGAGATCGTCAAGGCCCGTCTTGCGGTTGCCGGCGTCGATGTCGGGGGGCTCACTGCGCTTGCCGACCGGGTGACGGCGCATACGCATGTCATGAATGTGCCCGGCCAGAACCGGACCTTCTTCTATCATGGTGGCGCCAACGATGCCGTCACGGATGAGCTTGTCTCACCCGCGGTCTTCGCCACGGCCGGCTATCGGCTGTTCTATCTCGGTTATCTCATGCTGTTGCCGGGTCTCGACCGCATTGGCCCTGACGGCCGTTCGGGAGCATCGCGCCTGCTGGAAGCGGCGCGGCGCGCCGGGCTGACGACCTGTGTGGATTTCGTATCGAGCGAAGACCCGGAATTTGCGGCCAAGGTCGGCGTCGCTCTGCCCTTCTGCGATTATCTGATCATCAACGAGATGGAGGCGGGTCGGGCAACCGGCGTTATCGTTCGCGATGCAAAGGGAGATTTGATCGAGGCGGGGCTTTTGGAAGCGGGCGAGCGCCTGCTTGCGGCGGGCGTCGCCAAGGGCGCGATCATCCATGCGCCGGAAACCTGCTTCTGGTTTTCGCCCGGCGCTTCTCCGATCATGACGCGTTCACGACCCGTCGATCCCGATGACATCGTCAGTACCGTCGGCGCAGGAGACGCTTTCTGCGCCGCCGTGCTCTACGGCCTGCATGAGAACTGGCCTGTCGAGCATATCTGCGCCGTCGCCCATGCCGCAGCTGCGTGTTGCCTTAAGGGGGCGACGGCCACCGATGGCATCCCCGACATGTCTGTCCTTCTTCGCGAGGCGAAGGAGACGAAGCCGGAATCCGCTTAGCCCGTTTTGGCGTCGCCTCCGGAGGGCGGCTCCGATTATCGTTCAGTCAAAAGGGGAGGAGTAACCATGAAGCTATTCGTTACGGCAGCCGCGCACGGCGCCTTTGCCGATTTAGGCGCGACCGGGGAGGCAGTGCAATGACCCATACGGAAACGGCGCGACTTTCCGGCAAGGTGGCATTGGTCACGGGAGGAGCGAGCGGCATCGGCAAGGCGGTCTGCGAGCGTTTTGCCGCCGAAGGCGCCAGGGTTGTCGTGGCGGACCTCGACGGTGAACGATGCGCACGGGTGGCGGAAGCGATCGGCCCTGATGTCTGGGGTGCAGCGCTTGACGTGACCCGCCAGGACAGCATCGAAGAAGCCGTACGCTTCACTATATCAACCGCCGGTCAGATCGACATCCTGGTCAACGCCGCAGGCATTTACGACGTCGAGTCCATCCTGGAAATATCCCGGGAACGGACCGCTAGGGTATTTCAGGTCAATATCGAAGGCCTGATCTTCATGACGCAGGCCGTTGCCCGGCACATGGTGGAAAGAGGGGAAGGTGGACGCATCATCAACTTCTCGTCCCAGGCTGGGCGCCGGGGCGAAGGACCGGCCGTGGCTTACTGCGCTTCCAAGGCGGCCGTCATTAGCATTACCCAAAGCTGCGCTCTGGAGCTGATCCGTTACGGGATCAACGTCAACGCCATCGCTCCCGGCGTCGTCGATACGCCGATGTGGGACGTCGTCGATGCAAAACTCGGCAGCCGGGAAGGTTTGAGACCCGGTGACGTCAAGCGCCGCGTGGCCGCCGCCGTCCCGGCCGGACGATTTGGCGCGCCCCAAGAACAAGCTGCCATGGCCGCCTTCCTGGCCGGACCCGATGCAGCATACATCGTGGCGCAGTGCTACAATGTCGACGGCGGCAATGTCATGAGCTGAGGCGCTTGGCTTCATCAGCCGGAATGGGCAATCGAACTTGATGTCTGGAGGAGTGGAATGAGAGCTGTACGTTTGGAGTCGATCGGGTCTTTGACCATGCGCAGCGTCGAGAGGCCGGTTGCCGGACCGGGCGAGCTGCTTGTCCGGGTTGCAGTGGCCGGCATCTGTGGTTCCGATCGCCACATGTACAAGGGCGAGTATCCGACGGCTATCCCCGTCACGCTGGGCCACGAATTGTGCGGCATAGTGGAAGCGATCGGCGATACCGTTACCCGCTTTACCGGTGGTGAGCTTGTGACGGTGGACCCGAATATTGCCTGCGGCACCTGTCGGGCGTGCACGCAGGCGCGGCCGAACTTGTGCGAGAGCTTGACCGCCATCGGTGTGACACGGGATGGCGGCTTTGCCGAATATGTGGCGGTGCCGCAGGCCCAGGCCTTCGTCCTGCCTGCCGGCCTCGATCCCGTTCACGGCGCCTTCAGTGAACCGCTGGCCTGCTGTATTCACGCCATCGACAAGGCAAGGATCCGTCCGGGCGACAGCGTCGCGATCCTCGGCGGGGGCGTGATCGGCCTGCTCATGGTGCAACTGGCCCGCCTGGCTGGGGCAGGCGAGATTATTTTGATTACGCGGCAGCAATCGAGACGCCAAACCGCTCTGCGCCTGGGGGCGACACACGCCTTCGACCCGGCCGCTTCGGACACAATCGCTTCCGTTCGAGAGGTCACCAAAGGCGGCGCCGACGTGGTCATCGAGTGCGCCGGCGTCAGCGACACGCTTCAAAGCGGTCTGAAGATGGCGCGGCGCGGCGGTAGCTTCGTGCTTTTTGGGGTCACACCGGCGGGTGTCGAGGTGCCGGTTCTGCCTTTCGATCTGCTCGTAAACGAAGTCGATATCAGGCCGGCCTACCTCAACCCCTTCACCCATTCGCGCGCTGCGGCAATGGTCGCGAGCGGAGTGTTGGAGCTGGACGCATTGGTCACCAAAACCATCGGTCTCGAGGAGGTCGTCGACGTGGTGGGCAACGCGCCATTGCCAGGCGAGATCAAGGTCATCGTCCGGCCCTAGCTTCGGGGTCCCACCTCAGTTGCGGACGAGACCGGTGGAATCGCGCTCGATCAGGATGACCGGCACTTTTACGATCGCGCCTTGCCGAGATTCGTCTCCTGTTTGGTGCTCCTCGATCAGCGCTTCCAGCAGCCGTGCTGCCTGCTGTCCGACATCGCGGATCGGCTGTGCGACCGTTGTCAGCCGTGGAAAGACGTAAGCGGCCTCCGGCAGATCGTCGAAGCCGACGACCGAATAGTCGCCCGGAACGGAAAATCCGCGATCCTGGATGGCATGGATTGCGGCAATCGCCGAAACGTCGGTCGTGCCGATGATCGCGGTGACCTCGGGTCGAGACGCCAGCAATTCCCGCGCCAGCCGGTAGGTCTCTGCAAAGCTGTGCTCTTCCGCCATCGCCACGATGGCGGGCGCGATGCCATCTTTCGCCATTTCTGCCGTGATGCCCTGAAGGCGAAGCTGGATCGGCTGGCTGTGGGCCGGCGCGCCGACAATGGCGATTGCCCGGTGGCCGAGGTCGATCAGATGGCGCGCCATCAGCCGTCCGCCTTCCTCGTGATCGGCCATGACAGCGTCGTCAGCGATGCCGCTCAGCTCGCGGTCAATGGCGATGATCGGAATGCCAGCGTCCCGCAGCACGCCGAAATGCTCGATGCTGCCAAAGGCGCTTGCCACGATGACGCCATCGACGCGCTGAGCGAGCAGCATGGAGATATAGCGCACCTCATGGTCCATATTTTCCGCCGTGCTGCAGATCAGCGTCTGATAGCCGTGCTGGAACAATTCCTGTTCGATCGCATGGGCCAGGATGCCGAAGAAGGGCACGTCGATCGACGGCAGCATCAGTCCGATCATCCGGCTTGGTGCACCGCGCAGCATGCGTGCACCCTTGCTCGGCGTGTAGTTCAGCGTTCGGATGGCCGCCTCGACCCGCTCCCTGAGCTCAGGCGAGGCATAACCGCTGTTGTTGAGCACGCGCGAGACCGAAGAGACTGACGTTCCTGCAAGTTTAGCTATATGTCGGATGCTGGTCGTCACGTGCTCGCATTTCTTTCTCTACAGCGCTGCGCGTCTTTTCAGACGCGCATAGGAGGCTAGCACAGGAGCGGTCGAACATTCATCAGACGGACTGCTGACGTTCACTTCCATTTGTCAGTCCACTAGATCACTCGCGGAACGCCGCATCAAGCGCGCCGCTGTTCGAAGACCTTTCTGTCGCTCCGAAACCGCAAAAGTTGCGCGCTATACAAGTCAAAAATAAAATCACATAAAGTCACATTTATAAAGATTGGTTTGTGTTTACGGTCTGATACTGTCGCCTTGGCGGGCGTCCGAGCCATTTTTTGAGAGAAGCAAAATGATCAATTGCCTCGTAGTCGATTTGGGCGCTGGCAGCGGGCGGGCGATGCTGGGCCGTTTCGACGGACAAAAGGTCGATCTTTCGGAGGTCCACCGGTTCTCCGGGATAGAGATGCGCCTCGGTGATGGACCGCACTGGGACCTCAATCGTTTGCTTGAGGAAATCAGGAAGGGCTTGCAGCTGGCACTCGAACGTTGCGCGAAGATCGATTCGATCGGCGTGGATAGTTGGGGGGTAGATTATGCTCTCGTCGATGCCGATGGAAAGCTGCAAGCTGCGCCTCATCACTACCGGCATCCCCGTTCCCAACGAGGTTATGACGCCTTTCCCATGACACCCAGTGAAATGTTCGAACGGACCGGTTCGCAGGTTCTCCCAATCAACACGGTCTATCAGCTTTTCAGCGCAGGCAAGGAAGATCCATCGGTGATCGCCACCAGCCAGCGCGTGCTGATGATCGCCGATGCCGTCAGTTATTACCTGACAGGGGCAGTCGGCGGCGACCTTACGCTTGCGCGCACCTCCGGCCTTCTCTCGTTGGACGGAAAATGGGATCGTTCCATCTGCAGCAGCGCCGGCATCCCCCTCGACCTGCTTCCACCGTTAAAGCAGCCGGGCACAGTCCTTGGCCGGCTTCGGGAAGAGCTCCAATTGGAACTTCAACTACACAACCGAATTCCCGTGATCTCGGTCGCGGCCCACGACACTGCAAGCGCAGTATGCGGACTTCCACTGCGTACGCAGGAAGCATTCCTGATCTGTGGTTCATGGTCAATCATCGGCCGCGAGGTACGTCGCGCGATCACTTCGCAGGACGCCCGGTTAAGCGGTTTCGGCAACGAAGGTGGCATTGAAGGTCGTCAGCTTTTCTTGCGAAGTTTGAATGGGTTACATCTGCTGCAAAAGCTTCGTGCGCACTGGTCGGCGCGCGTAGGGCAGGAGATCAGCTTCCCTCAAATGTCAGGCCTTGCGACGATTGCCTCCACACGTGGGATGTCGGCCTCGATCAATCCGTCGGATCCAGCTCTCTTCGATCCGCCCGACATTGTGGCCGCTTTGACGCGCGCCTGCCCCGAACTCGCTGGATGCACCAATGACGACCTCGGCACTCTCGCACTTGCCGTTTACCGCGGGTTGATTGAAGACGTTGCAGAAAGTCTTTCGGCGCTCGAACGGCAGACGAACGAGCCTGTAGCCCGCCTTCGGATCTGTGGCGGCGGGAGCCAGGACGCTCTTTTGTGCCAAATGATAGCAAACCGCACCAGCCGCATTGTCACCGTCGGACCAATCGAAGCAAGCGCCTGGGGGAATGTCGCAATGCAGCTGATTGGCCTTGGTTTGATCGAAAACCTTGCAGCGGCTCGCATCGTGATTGAAAAGTCGGTCGATATCCTGAATTACTACCCTCAGAAATAACAATGGGTTTCCCCTAAAAAATGCTCGCAGTCGAACGAAGACAGAAAATTCTTGACCTGGTCTATCGTCACAAGACGGTGCAGGTCACTGATCTCAGCAAGTCTTTTGGCGTCACCGAAGAGACGATCCGCCGCGACCTGCAGACCTTGGATGGAAGCGGGCTTCTGAGCCGCACACACGGAGGGGCGGTAGCAAGGGAAGCTGAAGCGGAAGATCTTCCCTACCGGATGCGTCAGGTCACCAATATCGAGGCGAAGCGGAAGATTGCCGCTCTCGCGGCTGCATTGGTGCACGATGCGTATGCCGTTATGATTGACTCTTCATCGACAGCTTTTGAGGTGCTCAGCGCGCTTAAAGATCATCACGATCTAACATTGATTACCAATTCTGTACGCATTACCGCCAATCCCGGAGCAACGCAGCACACTATCGTGTCTGTCGGCGGCGAGCTGCGTAAGCAGTCGATGACCTTCGTTGGAACGTTGGCGACGCAGGCAATCGCCAAATTCAATGCCGATATCGCGCTCATCAGCTGCAAGGCCATCTCGATATCGGGAGGCGTTATGGATGCGAGCCTTCCGGATGCTGAGGTCAAGCGTGCGTTCATTGCCGCCGCCCGAAAGGTATGTCTCCTCGTCGACGGGGACAAGTTTGATGGTTCGGCGCTCACCAGCGTCTGCCCTGTTGATCAAATCAACGCTGTTATCACCGATCGTCAGCCTTCGGACGAATGGATCAAACATTTTCAGAAGATGAGCATCCCAGTTCTCTACTAAAAACAACATTTTCAAACATTAAAATTTCTGTTTTTGTTGACTATGTCGCTGTCGCGGTTATGGTCCTCTCCGGAATTGAAGGTGAGGATCATGGAAAATAATCTCGAACTGCGTGAATTTATCTGCGAGGTGGGCCGACGCGCCTACGCGCGTGAGATGGGCGCGGCCAACGACGGCAATATTTCCGTTCTACTGGATGATGGTGCGCTTCTTTGCACGCCGACCGGTGTCTCCAAGGGCTTTATGAAGCCGGAAATGATCTGCCATATCGATCGCAGCGGAAAGCCCATCGGTGATGGGCTATATCGTCCGTCCAGCGAAATTGGCATGCATTTGTGTGTCTACGATCATCGCGACGATGTTCGTTCCGTCGTGCATGCGCATCCGCTTTACGCCACCGTGCATGCCATTTGTGGCAAGCCGCTGACCCAACAGATCATGCCTGAGTCGACAATGTTTTTGGGCGAAGTCCCGCTGACACCGTACGGCCTTCCGTCGACGCCGGAACTGTCCGACGCCATCATACCCTACCTGCAAAGGCACGATGCGCTTTTACTCGAAAACCACGGCGCCCTGACTTATGGGCATGATTTGAACAGCGCCTATTTCAAGATGGAAGCACTCGATTACTACGCCAAGGTCGTCTACCTCGCGGCCTCCTACGGCGGCGCCAAGGAGTTCAACGCAGATCAGATCGAGAGGTTGCTCGATGTTCGCCGCAAGCACTTCAACCAGCCAGGCCGCCATCCGTTTTTGAATCTCGCAGAGCAAGTTCGTTAGGAAGATCATTGATCTTCTGAAGAGTATGTGGAGGACGCAATGTACGCAGAAAAGTTTCGCCTGGATGGCAAGGTCGCCGTCGTTACGGGTGGCGGACGCGGCATAGGGCTAAGCTGCGTCGAGGCGCTTGCCGAACACGGAGCAAAAGTTGTCATTGCCGATATTGATAAGGCAATCGCCGATGAGGGCGCGGCGGCAATGAAGGCAAAGGGATATGATGTCGCCACCTACCAGGTCGATGTTACGAAATCGGCGGAAGTCGATGGGCTGGCCGACTGGGTGGTCTCGACCTATGGCAAGGTGAACATCCTGGTTGCGAATGCAGGCATCGCTCGTTCCGGCGTCGCCGCAGAAGACGTGACCGACGAGCATTGGCTCCACGTCAATGACGTCAACTACAATGGCGTATTTTGGTGTAACCGTGCCTTCGCCCGGCATATGCTCAATGCCAATTCGGGCTCGATCGTCAACATCGGGTCGATGTCGGGTCTGATATCGAACCGCCCACAGAAGCAAACCTACTATAACGCCGCCAAGGCTGCCGTGCACCAGATGACATCGTCGCTTGCGGCCGAATGGGCCGACCGTGGCATCCGGGTCAACGCCGTTGCGCCCACCTACATCGAGACTGCGATGACCACGTATCGTCACGATAATGAGGGAATGATCGATGTCTGGCTGCGAGATACTCCGATGCACCGTCTCGGCAAACCTGACGAGATCGCTTCCGTCGTCCATTTTCTTGCATCGGATGCGTCAAGCCTCATGACCGGTACGACGGTTGTTGCCGATGCTGGTTTTACCTGCTGGTAAATCTATTCCGCATGCATTTTGGCTGGCGGATCAAACGACAGGCGAGATCATGTCTAGTTTGAGGTTCGCATCCTCGAGGGTGATGGCCAAGCTTGGGCTGCAGGCTTTCAGCCGGTTCCAACTTGCAAACCGAACCGACGCGGCTGAATCTGCAGGTAGCCTCAGCCAAGACACGTCCACAGACCGAATATTTTGGCGATCACTTTCCCATTTTCGCGTCGTAGCTGCCCATGGACAGTTTTTTGCTCGTCAGAAAAATCAATAAGGTCGAAGAAAACGCTTTCATTTTGTTCAATATTTCCAAGGAAGAAGACGTCCTTTCGGACGACCGGCCCCTTCAGGGGAAACCAATTTTCCAAGGCGCGATCGGCCAATGCCTGATACTCGGCAAAGTAAAATAGTCCTGCGCCGTTGAACTCCTGCGAGGCGCTGGGATCAAATCGAAAGGTTCTGAGCGCTTTGTTGGCGGGGACCGGAAACCCGAAATGCGTTGCTGACCGCCCATTCCGGATGTCTGCAGCCTTCTCAGCCAGACGGCTGGGCTGGAACCGCTGTCCCTGCGGCTCAGGCAACGTCACACGGGCAATCGAGTGATTGTTGTCTTTGATCGTTCTGTGAACGAAGGTTGAGATGAGTTCGACCGCGCCGACGCTTCGTCCGTGGATGGACAACTCGTGTCGGGTCGACGTCCGGGTTCGCGAGACTGCGGACAGTCTCGAGTGGATGGTCAAAATGTCGTTCGCCTGCACCACGTCGAAACCTGCATCCGTCAGTGACGTTGCACAGATTGCGGCATAGGCCTCCTCTCCATCGGCCGTTCTGAAATCCGCATTGTCGATCCCGAGATGACAGGCAAGCATCAGCCAGTGACGATGGCCGAGTTCCTTCATCAGCCAGGTCTCGGACAGCCCGTTTCCATTCAAATGCGGCATGCCGAGGAGTATATGCGGATCAAGGGCACGTTCCATCAGGTCGCGTGCTGAAGGTCCTGCGGGCGTAAAGTCGAGAAGGACTGCGCTCATGATCAGGCGCTGACCGATTGCTTGAGAGACGATGTCTGTGCCGAATGTCGCGCTGCGAGATGCCCCACCACATGTTCGGCATCCCTGCCGACGCTGAGGAACCGGCCCGAGCCCCAGGTCCAGAGCCAGGGAAGTCCCAGCACGTAGACGCCATCGACGGCAGTGACGCCGCGGCGATGAACGGGATAGGCGTTGCCGTCGAAAATCGGCAGTCCGACGAAGGACCAATCCGGGCTGAATCCCGTGGCCCAGATGACCGAGGTGATCCCCTCCGCCTTCAGGTCGAGTTCGGTAATCTCAGCCTCAGGCTCCCAGATAGGGACATAGGGGGATGCGGCCGGAGCATCGATGCCTTTCTCGGCGATATGCCGGTCAATCAGGGCATTGATGCCATTATAGACACGGTCGGCGCCGTCGAGATTGGCCTTCAGGTTCGGCTCGAACAGCATCCGGCCGGCGGCGATGCCGGACATGCGGCCATACAGCGCCATGCCCTCCAGCGCGAACTTGCGCAGATCGATATCGCGTCCGCCGTCGCGTCCTGTCAGGTAATGGTTGGTGTCGTGCTTCTTCTTCGTCATGCCATCATGTTCGACCGTGATGTCGTACTGGCCGATATCGGAAAGCCAGTCGACGACATCGCGACCGCGATAGAACCGGGCGCAACGCGGCGCATTGCCGGTGACGAGATGCACCTTGCGGCCGGCAAGATGCAGATCCTCCGCAATCTGGCAGCCGGACTGGCCGGAGCCGACCACGATGACGCCGCCGTCCGGCAGTTGGTCGGCATTGCGATAGGCGGCGGTGTGGATCTGCATGATGTCCTCGGGCAGGCGCTCGGCCGCACGCGGAATGGCCGGATCTGCATAGAGGCTGGTGGCGATCACCACGGCATCGGCAGTCACCGCCCCAGCCGAGGTCTCGAGCCGGAAGAGGCCGCCATGCTTTTCGAGCGACGTCACGCTGGTTTGCTCGAAGACCGGCGCCTCGACCTTCTTCACGAAGCGATCGACATAGGCAAGGATCTCGTCCTTGACCATAAAACCGTGCGGATCCGTGCCGTCATAGGGATGATCGGGGAGCTGGCACTGCCAGTTCGGCGTCACCAGGCAAAAGGCGTCCCAGCGTTCGTTCTTCCATTTATGCGCAACGGTCTTCTTCTCGAAGACCACATGGTCGATGCCGTGCCTCGTCAGGTAATGACTGGCGGACAGGCCGGCCTGGCCACCACCGATGACGGCGGTGCTGTAATGCTGCTTCAGGTTCTGGGGCATGGACTAGTCCTTTCAGAGGATGAAGGTTTTGCAGTGGACGCGGGCATCTGCGTCATTCAGGAAGGCGACAGCGGCGCTTTCAATTCGGGCGAGTTGGTCGTTTGCGGATGAACAGGCAAAACCAAACTTCGCCTCCACGCGATCGCTGGCGATGGTAAGCGCCCTGCGGCTGCGATCGACGAAATCGGCGACCGAATAACTTTCACCCTCGGTGAAAAACTCACGGATGATCAGCGAGGGGGAATAACAGCTCTCTTCCTGGCCATCCGGCCAGGCAATGACGAACCGCATTTCAGGCATGGTCGGGCTCCAGCAGCGTGTGATAGCGGGCAAGATGGGCAGTCGCGGTTTGCTGCCAGCCATGGCGGGCGGCAACCGCGAGGCCACGGGGAATGATCTGCTCGCGGATCGGTGCGACCAGCGCCAGCGCCATGCCTTCGGCAATCGAGACCGGATGATGCGGATCGCACCAGATCGCATCGCCCGGACCCAGATATTCGGTGAAGGGCGCAATCGAGGATGTCACGACCGGAATGCCGCTGGCCATGGCTTCCAGAACGGCGAGCCCGAAGCCTTCCTTGAGCGAGGGGAACACCAGCGCATCCGCCAGCCGGTAAAGGCTCGGCATGTCGGCATCCGCGATCGCACCGGTGATATGCACCGCTGCGGCGTCCCGACCGAGGCAGGCGAGGCAAGAACGGAATTCCTCCTGATAGTCGCCATGGTCGAGGAGGGAGGCGCCGCCGGCAATGACAAGCTGGGCATCTGGCCGGATGGCGCGGACCTGACGAAAGGCTTCGAGAATACCGAGGGTGTTCTTTCGCGCCTCGATGCCGCCGACACTGAGGAAGATCGGCCCGCTTCCCAGCTGCAGCCTGTCGCGCAGAGCGACCTGCTCGCCGCTCCAGGCAGGCGAGAAGCGGTTGGTGTCGACGCCATTGCCCACCACTGTCGCCTCGATGCCGCGCTCGTCTCTCAGCCTGTCCTGCCAGAGGCGGCTGACGGCGAAGAAGATATCGGCCGCATCGATCGCGCGATCCTGCAAGGCCATCAGGCGCGGGTCGGCGAACTGGTCGATGTGGTGGACAGTGCGGGCAAAATTCGGGATCAGGCCGTCCAGTTTGAGCGTCGCCAGCGCATTGCCGGAAATGCCGTCCTGGGCGTGAAAGAGGTCGAAGCCATCGGTTCCCGTTCTCCGGAAATAGTCGACATAGTCTGCAATTCGCTGCTCGACCATTTGCGTCATGTCCGCGGGTGCCGGCGGCACGGCAATGCAGGCCGCGCCGCAAAAGGGTTGACGAAAGAAGCCCGTCCCCTGGGCATCCGGAGCGTGCAGGACCACTTCATGGCCAAGTGCGGTCAGCGTTTCCGAAAGCTGCATGGCATGAACCACGCCGCCACGCGGATTGGTGGAATGGGTCAGCATGGCAATGCGTAGCGTTCGGTGCGGCGGGAGGCTCATGCGGCGACATCCTGTCGGCCGAGTTGCAGCAGTGGTGTTTCGGCATGATTGCGCACCACTGCACGGCTCTCGCCATCGACCAGCACGACTTCGGCGCCGGCCACGACCGCGCCGATGACCGCGGCGCTGATGCCGCGCGCGGTGAAGCGGGTGACGACATCGGCCACATCTTCCAACGCGACCGAGAGCAGATAGCCGAAGCTCGGAAAGGTAACGAGCCAGCGATCGAGATTGACACCGGCGGGCAGGGGAATGGCGGTGACGTCGATGTCGATGCCGACATGCGAACATTCGGCCAGCATGATGGCCGTGCCGACGATGCCGCCCTGGCTGATATCCTTCGCAGACAGCGCCAGCCCGGCCTCGGCGATCTCGGGCAGCAATTCGAGGTCGCCGCGCAGGCGCGCCGGCGCGGCATCGGTGGCGGCTTCCCAGTTATTGAAGGGTTCGCGGTAACGGCCGCGATGGTCGATGGCTGCAACCAGCACATCGCCCGGCTTTGCATCGAAGCTCGTCAGCAACTTCTTGGAGCGACCGAGAATGGCGACCGACAATTGGCCGCGTTCGCTGCGGATATTGGTGTGCCCGCCGACGATCGGCACACCAAAGGCGCTGGATGCCGCCCGCATACCTTCGAGAACGGGTGTCGCACCTGCCTCGCCATTGGCCCAGACGGCATCGACCACGGCGATCGGCCGGCCGCCCATGGCAACGACGTCAGAGATATTGACCATGACGCCGCACCAGCCGGCGAACCACGGGTCGGCGGCGACGAACTCGTTCATGAAGCCTTCGATGGCAAAGAGCAGATAACCGTCGCCGTCGGGCAGCGCGGCGCAATCGTCGCCGACGGCAATCTGCTGCCCCTGCAGGCCGAGCCTTGCCGCGATCGTGCCGATATCCTGCTTGGCGGCGATGCCGCTGCTGGTCGAGAGTTTTGCCGCCAGGGCCCTGATGTCGATTGCGGCCATCCTCACGCTGCCTTTCTGGAAAGGGCGGTGAAGCCTGCCTCGGGTGTGGCGCAGGGCGGATAGTAGGCAAGGTCAGCCTTCATCCTGAGATGCGGCTTGCCATAGACCTCGAACTCCTCGATCACATCCCAGTGCAGCCTGCGGAACAGCAGGCCGTTCTGAACCTGCACATTGGCGAGGAACGTGTGGCATCCGATCGCGTTGGCGGAGGACACGGCGAGTTTGATCAGGGTCGCCCCCAGGGCGCCGATCTTGCGGTAATCGCGATGGACCGCCAGTCGCGAGCCCCACCAGAGACCGGGTTCCGCCTGATGGATGCGCACCGTTCCGACCAGCTGGTCGGCGGCAATGCCGAGCATGGAGAGCGCCACGATCGGGATGGCCTGATCGTCGATCGCGTCGCGGTCATCGCCCTCGAAGATCTGCTGTTCCTCGCAGAAGACGGCACGGCGCAGCGCATGCGCTTGGCTGCGCTCCCAGGCGGAGGTCGCGAATTTCACCTGGAATTCGCTCGAGCGATAGGGAGCAAAGGTTTCGAGCATCATTTGGTAAGCATCCTTTCATAGGTGGAAAGGGCGGAGCAGGCGCCGCATTTGCCGCAGCCGGCCTTGATGTCGACGGCCTTCAAGCCGCTGGCGACCAGCATCCTGGACAAGGGGCCGAGGATCGAGTGCATGAAGTCGGGCCTCGGCGCCGGGTGGCTTTCGAGCGGCGTGCCCGAGATCGGCACGAAGGGCACGACGAAGGGATAGACGCCGAGCGCAACTAGCTTTTCGCAGATGTCCAGAATGGCTTCACGGCTGTCGCCAAGCCCAGCCAGGATATAGGTCGAGACCTGGCCGCGCCCGAAGACCTCCACTGCGGCCTCGAACGAGGCCATGTATTTGGCGATCGAGACCTGCGCCTTGCCCGGCATGATGCGGGCACGCACCTCTGGCGTCACGGCCTCCAGATGCATGCCGAGGGCATCGACGCCGGCCTCCTTCATGCGGGTGAACCATATATCGTCTTCCGGCGGCTCACATTGCGCCTGGATGGGAATGTTGACTGCCGCCTTGATGGCGCGGGCGCTGTCGGCGAGGATCGCAGCGCCGCGGTCGTCGCCCTTCGGCGTGCCGGTGGTCATCACCATATGCTTGACGCCGTCCAGTTCGACGGCCGCCTTGGCGACTTCCGCAAGCTGCTCTGGCGTCTTGTGGGCGATGGTGCGGCCGGCTGCCAGCGATTGGCCGATGGCGCAGAACTGACAGGTCTTGGTGCGGCTCTGATAGCGGATGCAGGTCTGCAGCACGGTCGTGGCAAGCACGTCCTTGCCGTGCAGAACGGCGATCTGCGAATAGGGAATGCCGTCGGCGGTCGAGCGCTCGTAGAAGCGCGGGCGCAAGGGAAAGGAGACCTCGCCCAGCGCCGTGCCATCCCGGCTGATACGGCTGCGGCCCATCTCGTCCGGCTTTTCCACCAGATAGGGGCTCTCGAACGCAGGTGCGGTGTGAACCGGCACCATCACCGTCATGCCGTCAATGGTCAGAGCCTTATGGTCGGAAGGTCCGGCACCACCGCGGCGGCTTTCATGTCCGGCCTTGGGGTCAACGAGCCGGGCTCCGTAGGACTGCAATTCGTTGATCAGAACCTCGGTCGGCAGACGTGTCGTATTCTCCATCGGAAAGGGTCCTTGCTTCGGCTGTGGGGAAAGACGGCTGGGTGGTGGTGATCATCGGCGCAGTGGCCCGGCCATCCATGACAAGATGCAGCAGCTCGGGTCGGGCATAATGGCCGACCGAATCCATCATCCGCTTGCGTTTGACGATCAGGCTCATGTCGAGATCGGCGATCAGGATGCCTTCGCCTTCTGTCAGCGGCGGCACGACGTGTTTGCCTTCGGGCGAGATGATCGCGGTCATGCAGCCGCCGCGCAGGGCCTTCTGCAAGCCGGCGTCGGACGTGATGGAGGCGATCTGCTCGTCGGTCAGCCAGCCTGTGGCGTTGACCACGAAACAACCGCTTTCCAGCGCATGGTGGCGGATGGTGACTTCCATCTGGTCGGCAAAAATCGGCCCGACCATGGAGCCTGGAAACTGGGCGATATGGATGTCTTCGTGCTGCGCCATCAGGGCGTAGCGGGCCAGAGGATTGTAATGCTCCCAGCAGGCCAGCGCCCCAAGGCGTCCGACGGCACTGTCGACCACCTTCAGGCCGGAGGCGTCGCCCTGGCCCCAGATCATCCGCTCGTGAAAGGTCGGGGTGATCTTGCGACGCTTGAGGATGAGCGTGCCATCGGCATCAAACAGCAGCTGGGCATTGTAGAGTGATCCGTGGTCACGCTCGTTGACGCCAAGCGCCACGACGATTCCATGCTCGCGGGCGGCTGCCGAGACGGTATCGGTGGCGGCACTCGGCACCGTGACGGCTTCCTCGTAAAGTCGCACGTGCTCCTTGCCGGAGAGAACAGGCGGCAGCACGAAAGAAAAATAGGGGTACCAGGGGACGAAGGTTTCGGGAAAGACGATCAGCTCGGCGCCTTTGGCGGCCGCTTCACGAATTGCATCCAGCACACGGACCAGTGTTTTCTCGCGCGAGGTCAGATCCGGCGCGATCTGCGCGGCGGCAACCCGGACGCTCGGTTTTTTCTCCATGACGAAATCCTCGATTGACGGGGCAGGAGGCGGAGCGCCAAGGCTCCGCCCCTTATTCTTCGGAGCGCGCCTGGTGCTTAGAGCGTCCAGGTATCAAGGATGAAGGCGCCGTCGCGGCGATGGATCAGGATCAGGTCGAGAACGTCGAGCGGACTGATCGGCGTGATGCCGGGGATCAGCGCGCCTTCGCCATGGCCGTAAAGCGCCTGAAGGGCAAAACGGCAGGCATAGACCTTGCCGCCTTCTTCCATGAACTTGACGATCTGGTTGTTGAAATTCAGATGGCCGGGAAAGGCCTCCGCACCGAGCGTCGGAAAACCACGCTGGACGCCGAGCGTCACGCCCGGGCCGTAGAGAAGGATCGAGGTTTCGAAACCCTTCCGCTTCAGGCGTGTCGCCTGCAGCAGGTTGACGAATCCGATCGATCCTTCGAAGGCCACGGTATGGAAGGTGACGAGGGCTTTTTCGCCTTCGCCGGCCTGTACGTCCTCGAAAACCTTGTCCTCGTAATCGACAAGAAAGTCGCCTTTTTGATTGGCTGGCTTGGTCACTGCGGGCATGGATGGCTCCTTGATTGAAATCCGATCCCCATCCGGGGAGCATCCATCCAATTGCAAGCGTCATGCCAGATTGATTATGCATAAATAGCAGTCAAATCTACCAATTATACATTCAATTATGCTATCAATTACGAGGGTTAAAGTTTTAAAGCCAATTTTCTGGGCGATCGAACGCAAAAAACGAATGCATGAAAGCTCAAAACAAATGCATTCAATTGGTCGTCAACCAGCAGGGAGACATAATATTTGTCCGGCATGAGTCCTCGTCACCGGTCGCATCGGGATGCGGAGGCTCATGTCCGAACATCCGGCCTCGGCCGCATGTCAGTGAATGCGCTCGTTCGCCTTGCGTCAAGATGGCCTATCGCATCAATCGGAAAAGTCTAGCCATGTTGAATGCGATCAATTAATGCGATTTGTATGCATTCATAATGACAATTTGCATCCAAGTGCTACAGCGTCTTTGCGCGCCTGGAGAGACACGCGGTGCTGCAGGAAACAGGAGAAAACTATGAGTAATAAACCGACTATCATTCTGGTGCACGGCTTTTGGGGTGGGGCCGGGCATTGGGGCAAGGTCATACTCGAACTGGCGCATAGGGGCTATCAGTCCATTCACGCCGTCGAACTACCGCTGACGTCGCTAGGCGAGGACGCTGAACGGACACGAAAGATGGTGGCTCAACAGAACGGGCCGATCCTGCTCGTCGGTCATTCCTACGGCGGCGCGGTCATCACCGAAGCGGGAGATCAACCGAATGTAGCGGGGCTTGTCTATATCGCCGCATTCGCTCCCGACGCAGGCGAAAGTCCAGGCAGCATCACTCAACGGCATCCTCCTGCAGCAATGGTCAATATCGAGCCTGACAGCGACAACTACCTGTGGCTCAAGGCTGACAAATTTCACGAAAGCTTCTGCCAGGATATGTCCCCCGAAGACGGTTTCGTTTTGGCGGCGACCCAAAAGGCGCCGCTCGCTGGCACTTTTGGAGATGCCATCACCGCCCCGGCCTGGAGGAAGAAGCCGTCCTGGTATCAAATAGCAAGTGAAGACAGAATGATTGCTCCTGAAAATCAAAAGGCAATGTCGGCTCGTCTCAATGCTCGGAAAGTCGTGACCTTGGCGGCAAGCCATGCTTTGCCCCAATCAAAGCCCCTGGAGGTTGCGGCTCTTATCGATGAGGCGGCGGTAGACGTCTCGAAGTAAGAACAAGGCGCTTGTGGCGGGGGTGTGAGAATAAGCGCCCCCCGCTTTCTCGTCTTGCGTGCTTCGGCTTCGAGCACACATACGCCACAACGAAACTGTTCGAATGTCTGGCCATTTGGCGCATTGATCGACAAGCTTCACCCTGAGAGCTACAGAATAGGCCTGATCGATAGCAGCCCGTTGAGCGGACAGATGATGAACGACACTGTCCTCCTGTTTCACGGCATTGCCCGGACGAAGAAAAGCATGGCGAAGCTCGCAGGCTTCCTGTCCGGTCACGGTTATCGGGTTTTGAATGTCGGTTACCCCTCCACCAAGTATTCGATCAGCGACCTCATCGACCTCATCCGACCCGAGATCGACGGCGCTGCGAAGCAGGCAGGCGACGGCCGGGTCCATTTCGTTGGTTATTCGATGGGTGGGCTGATCATCCGCGCTTTTCTCAGACGCTATCGCCCAGCCAACCTGGGAAGGGTGGTCATGGTCGGAACGCCGAACAACGGCAGTCAGATTGCCGATTTCCTCAAGAACTGGCCCCTATACAGGAAGGTCTATGGACCGGCAGGACAGCAGCTGATTACCGATCAAGCCGCAATGACCGAGCTGTTCGGCACGGTCGATTACGAACTTGGCATCATCGCCGGGAATCGGACCATCGACCCGGTCTCCTCCCTTATCATCGGCCTCAGGGTTCCGAATGATGGAAAGGTTTCGGTGGAGAGCACCCGTCTCGACGGCGCGTCGGCGCATATCGTCATACCGGCAAACCACACTTTCTTGCCCGTCAACAAGACGATGTGGAGCGAGACCCTGTCGTTTCTGCAAGATGGGCGGTTTACAAGCTGAATTTCCGAATATTCAAACATCCGCCACATGCCCTCTGCTTAATTCCCCGCGGCACCGGTATCGAAGGAACTGTAATGACCGCCATCCTGCGAAAGAAAGTTCACGGCGCGTCTACACGCGGACAGATCATCGATGGTGCGCCCGATGTCGGCGTCGCCTATCAGGTGTTTTCCGATACGGTGATCGAAGATGTTATCGTCAAGAATTCCCCTCGCGGCTTCAAATTTCACAATGGCAAGAATCTCACCGTCAGGCGCTGTGAAACGGAGAATGTGAACGGCGACGGCATCTACCTGACGAAGACGACGCACGTGTTGCTGGAGAATAATCGCATCGGCGCGGCACCGGGCGAGGGAGCAGACTGCTGCCAGTTCGCCTATCAAAACAGCGACGACAATATCAGCTCCGATATCGTGATCCGCGGCAACCTCTTCCTGCAGTCGCCGGCGAGCGCATCGAACAAGGGCGCGCTGGTCTGCGACAAAACGCGAAAATACCTGGTCGAGTACAATTTCATCGGCGGCAAGAATTTCTCCTTTTCGTCGATTGGGGATGACGCGGTGGTGCGCAGCAACATCATGCGCGATGGCAGGATGAATGATTATTCCTTCGGCTACGGCGTCGGCGACAAGGCCGACCACGCCGGACATCACGTTTATGACAACTGGATCGAGAACACCAATCGTGGTGTCAGCCTGAGCGGGTTTTCGGATCAGGAGCTGGCATATCGCAAAGACATCGATATCCACGACAACGTCATTAGCCAATGCGACATCGCGTTCTTCGCCAACCGTCGGTGGTCCGGCAGCTTTCGGCGCAACATATTCCTGCGGTGCGAGCAGGACATCGTTCTCGAGAGAAACGGCAAAGCGACTGCGGGTGATATCGATGGCAACTATCGCAACGATGGCAGCTTTCTGAACGTCACCCCGCCGCCGCTTCGCTTGAAGCCTGACGGCAAGGCTTCCGTTTCCTCCGGAGAATGGACATCCGAGCCCGACGAAATCCGCATCCAGTGGCGTGATAAGGGGATCGATATCCCAGGCGCCAATCGGCCTTCCATTGCGGTCGAGCCTGGCATGGAATTGTCATGCGTCTTGCTGGCCCGCAAGGCGCAGAACTGGATGCTGGCGATCGCTGAGACTGCCTATGACGACTTCACGCCGCGCGCATGGCAGGAACACAGGCTGCCTTGGCAGAAGCGCTATCTCTCGATTTAAGCGGTGCGACGGGGGCCCGGATCGCGCAAAATCAGGATCGACGCCAGCGAAGTCTCATGGCCTTTCCTGCGCTGAGCGCTTTGCGAACCGGTTCATCGTAGAGGCGGGTGACGACAATGGCCAATACGACGATCAGCGGAAGAACGATGGCAAAGATCGCCCAGGCTGGCGGTTGTCCCAAGCCAGCGGCTTTCCAGGCTCCCAACAGCAAGCCCAGCAGCGGAACATGAATTGCATAGAGCGCGTAAGACGCCTCTCCCGCAATAAGAAGCGGCTGCCGCAACACGCCATCGAAGTTGGCTGTGTAAAGGACAAGCACGGCGATAGGAAATAAAGCAGTGATGACAATCAGGTCCTTTATGCCAACCCAGGCGGCCGGCGCCTGGAAGACGAGAAGAGCGGTCGCGACGACGATTGTTGTCACTGCGGCGGCTTTTCCGATGCCTGAAGGGGAAAGCCGCTGACGGTAGCGGTACATCAAGATGCCGAGGCTGAAAGAAAAGAGAACGCGGGGAAATCCGGAGAGCAAGGCGCCGTCGAGCGGGATCAGGTCGGCGCTTCCATGGGCCAGCGTTTGCGCCGCCAGCCAAACCCATGACGCAAGCAGGATGAGTGCGAGTACGCCGCTGGACAGCATTCTCGCCGCATAGCCGTAGGCCAGGTTGATC
Organism: Rhizobium sp. CRRU65; assembly: GCF_048551595.1. Classification (NCBI taxonomy): domain Bacteria; kingdom Pseudomonadati; phylum Pseudomonadota; class Alphaproteobacteria; order Hyphomicrobiales; family Rhizobiaceae; genus Rhizobium; species Rhizobium sp. CRRU65. The sequence goes on from NZ_JBLYZH010000012.1 coordinate 99,582, forward strand.
ACGATCTCCAGGAATAGGGACCATGACGGACCGTTGAAGGGGAACAGGTTCGGCGCCTTCAGCGATGTTCCACCGATCGCCGGCAGGAAGAACATCGAGGCAATCAACGAGGTGGCAAACAGCATCGGATCGATTTGCTGATTTCTGCTGAGCGACATGCCGGCATATGCGAGTACGCCGAGCAGCAAACCGAGCAGATACAGGGGGTATAAGCGGATGAGACGCTTGATGGCAAAATCATTGGCAGAGAGTGAAGACTCTTGAATGAGTTTCCTCTCATAGGCGTGGCCGATCACGAAGCCGCTGAGACAAAAAAACAGGTCGACGGCGAGATAGGCAGCAGGTGCTGCATCAAATCCGACGAAACCTTCGGTGTGATGCACTGCCACACAAATGGCCGCCAAGCCACGAATCCCATCGAGGCCAACCAGTCTACGATTATTTGAAGTCATCTTTTTAGCCTGATGCATGTTGCGCCCCTGCCTGGGTCGGTTTGCGGAAGCGGGACAGGAACTCCGGGCCAAGGCTCGTAAGCGCGATCACGGTGTGGGGCCACAAGATGAAGGGGGCCAGCATCATTCCGGCTTCGGTGAACGCGCCGATCAAGATCAGGAGGATAATGACAACCTCCTTTCGCTTGGTGATGGCGAGCGCTTGATTGAGGGGTGACGAGGTCATCTTCCCCACGAGCCGCACCACGACGAACGAGGTCCAGATGATGGTGGCTGGTATGCCCATGTTCAGCGCAAGTTCGATATAGGTGTTGTGTGTCGATTGAGCATCCCACGTAAGGCGAACATATTGCTCCATGATATCGGGCTGTCGGAACAAGGCGAATCCCCAGCCTGAAAACGGCCGCTCGTAGATCAGCGGCAGCAACTGTTCCCAGACATTCGTACGTCCGCTGAGCGTAAGGTCTTTCCCGAATGACTCGGCAATCGCCTGGGCCACACCCATCAACGCGACGGAGACGACGAAGCCTAGCAGGGCGAATGCAAGAAGAACGACGAAGGATCTGAAGATGCGGCCTGGAAAGCGCTGAATCCAGCTCATTCCGTAGTATACGGCTATTCCGATCGAAAGCAGGATGATCGCCGTCGATGATTTCGCCAGCACGATGAGCACGAGGTAGAGCAGCATTGCCGCCCATCGCAGGAGATCATAATAGCGCAGGCGCCACATCGGCAGGGCTGGAAGTAGCAGGATGAAGTTTGTTGCCGAAAACTGGCCGAGCATATTTTTGTGGTAGAACGCCCCTTTCACCATCCCGGCATAACTGCCTCTCATCACCGCAAACCGGGGAAAGGCTGCCGTGTAAAGAATATTGATGAAAGCCGTGGCAATGGCAAATTTCGCCAAGCTTTCAAATGTGTCGACGGCTCCATAACGGGCTCGGTAAAGAAGGGGTCCAGCAGTCAGCAATGCGACGGCGACGAGAGCCCGGAGCGAGGCTGTAACGCTGACGGAAAAAGCAATCGACAGAAAGACGCATAAGCAGATTATGCCGACCAGCGGCGAGGCGCTGCGGAGCATTTCAACGACTCGCCTGGGCTCCAGCAAGCAGTAGAGGCCGATGAGTGGAACGAGCGACATCAGCAACAGTCGCATTGGCATGGGATCTTTGCCGACACCCTCCTGGAAGTCGGCGGGCAGCCCGTACCACATGCCAGTCGCTCTCCAGAGGGAAATATAAAATATTGCCGAGAGGAGGATCCGAACGAGGGTTTCACGCCGAATGCGATATTGCGCGCGAGCTCTGGGTCTATGTCTTTGCAGGCCAATCGGTTGGTAGCTGTCAAATGAGGTGCTCATGACATTCCGCCTTACGTTTTGGTAACCACCTGAGCGGCAAAAATCAAAGCTGCAGACCCGCTGCGGCGAGGAAGCTCGTGATCAGCTTGTATGCCCCTTCATTGAAATGAAGATGGTCAGGCTTGTAGTTGGAACAATCCTTATCGCTTGGTTTGCCGCACCGCAACATATCATCGTTCATTTGAACGAAGGTGACACCAGGCATTTCAGCCAATGACGATGCGACAAGTTGGTTGGCCGGAATTCGGACATCCTCGTAGAAGGCGTAGCGCTTGCCCCGAGGCGGTATGGACAACGCATAAATATGGGCGCCTGGCCAAAGAGCGCGAACCTTGCTGACAACAGCCACGACACCCGCCGCCACGGCGCATGGCGCCGTTTTCGCACCCAGGTTATTCGTGCCGATAAGCACGACGACATCCGTCGGATGGAAATCCGGAAGGTCTAGATCATCGAGGCGGTACAATGCATTTTGCGTGGTGTCGCCGGCGACCGCGAGGTTCATCGCCGGGCGGGTGGGAAAGCTGTCCTTGATCCAGGGCTGCCAGAGTTCGACGAGCGAATCGCCGACAAGAGCCAGATTGTATCGGGCCGATTTGACGCGATAGCTGGGAAGAGCGCGATTAAGTCGCTTGCTTGCCTGCTTTTGCTGGGCCGAGGCGTTCGTCGCTTTTGCAGGGTCAGGGCATTCCTGTGCGAAGGACGGCCCAGCATTGCCGACGATGAGAAGGAAATTCAATGCGAGGACGATGACGAGGTTGGCGAAAAGTCGCAACATTCAGATGACCGATATCCTGACGTCTTGGGGCTTTCATTATTGAAGAGGAAAATGGCGGTGGCAAGGAAAGAGTGGTTCTGGTCTCTCCGCCCGCAATGCTCGGGCATGGCAGCCGATCCATGAAATGGACATGCACCGACCGCATCCGATCAACGAAATCGTCAATTGCCGGAACCAAAGACCGAACCCGCCGTTGATTGCCATGCCCCACCGTGTCCGGGAGACATGACAGACATGGCACGTCAGACATTCTGGAAAGGTTATCTCAAGCTTTCGCTCGTCACCGCCGCCGTCTCGCTGACGCCGGCGACGACCGAAAGCAACAAGGTCCGTTTCCACGTCCTCAATCGCCAGACGAAGAACCGCGTCGAAAGCCGCTATGTCGACAGCGTCACCCACAAACCGGTGGCCGAGAGGGACCAGGTGAAGGGTTATCCGCGCGGCGAGGATGACTATGTTCTTCTCGAAGACGAGGAGATCGAGGAAGTCGGGCTCGAAAGCACCCGCACCATCGAGATCGACAATTTCGTGCCGCGCGGCTCGATCGATTGGATCTGGTACGACAAACCGCATTTTCTGGCGCCGGAGGACAAGGTCGGAGTGGAAGCCTTCTGCGTCATCCGCGAGGCGATGAAGGCGAATGACGTCGTCGGCATCGCCCGCCTTGTCCTCTATCGCCGCGAGCGTGCGGTGCTGCTGGAACCGCTGGGCAAAGGCATCGTTCTCTGGACCCTGCGCTATGGCGACGAAGTGCGGGACCCCGTGGCCGAACTCGACAGCAAAACTGAAATCGACAGCAAGCTGCTTGCGCTGATGACGCAACTGGTGAAGGAAGAGACGAAGAATTGGAGCCCGGCCATGGTGCAGGACCCGATTCAGAAACGCCTGAAGTCGATGATCCGCGGCAAGCAGAAGAGCCTGAAGAAGGCGGCGCCTGCGCAAAAACCTGCACCGGTGAAATCGACCGGCAACGTCATTAATATCATGGATGCGCTGAAAAAAAGCCTGGCGGCCGAAGGCGGCCAGAAGCCGCGCCAATGAAAAAGTGGCCAGAGATTTCGGGAAACTGCATATATAAATCAAAGATTTAAAGCGCGCCGCGGGAATCCACTTTGACGCGCTTAAGTCCGGCGGCTTCGCCGGCGCGACAAACCGATGCATTCGCGCGAGGTCGGGTGCGCTTGAGATTGCCCATCGCCCGCCAGGGTCGAGGCCATCTCAGCTTGCCTTCTTGCTGCGGCTGTCGCTGCGCGCCGGTGCCTTCTTCTTCGCCAGGGCCTTCTTTGCTGGAGCGTTGCCGCTCATCTTGGCGCTTTGGCGCAGCGCTTCCATCAGGTCGACGACCTTGCGTTCCGGGGCCGGTTTCTTCTTCGGTGGCGCCCGGCCCTCGATCTTCGCCTTCACCAACTCGACGAGGGCGGCTTCGTAGCGATCTTCGTATGTGCTCGGTTCGAAGCTGCCTTGTTTGGTGCCAATGATATGGCCCGCAAGCGCGATCATTTCCTTGTCGAACTTGATGTCGGGAATGTCCTCGAAAACCGTCTCGGCCGAGCGCACCTCGTAGTCGAAATTCAGCATCGTCGCGACGATGTAGTCGTCATGCGGACGGATCAGCAGTGTCCGGTTGCGCCGGAAAAGCACGGCTTCGGCCAGCGCCGCGACCTTGCCGTCACGCATGCCCCTGGCGATCAGCGACAGCGCCTCTTCGTCATGTTCGTCGACGGGCGCGAGATAATAAGGGCGGTCGAAATAGAGCTTGTCGATATCGTCATAGGCGATGAAAGCCTTGATATTGAGGACCTTGTCGCTTTCCGGCATGATTTCGGCGATCTCGTCGCCCTCGATGACGATGTAATCGCCATTCTCCATCTGGTAGCCCTTGACCTGGTCGCCCCGCTCGACCGGCTTTCCGGTCTCGCTGTCGACGAATTGCCGTTCCACCCGGTGGCCGGTCCTGCGGTTGATGATGTTGAAGGAGACACGGTCGGAGGAGGAAACGGCGGTGTAGAGCCCGACGGCGCAGGCAAGGTCGCCCACCTTCAGATGACCCTTCCAGCTTGCCCGAGCGGCCATTCCATCCTCCGTCGCAATCAGAGCCGGCTGCCGCTCTTGTCGGTTTCGAGTTCCTGAAATGCCCAGCCACGGCCGTCGGGCGCGGGATAGGCGAGCAACGCATCGCCATCGCCGATCTTCTGGCGCGATGCGGCGTCCTTGGCATGGATGATCGCTTCATCCGCTGTCGCATAGGTTTCCGAAAGTGTGTCGCCGAGCTTGTAGGCCCAGCCATTGTCATGCGGCACGACCTGATAGGTGATATCGGCCATTTCGGATCTCCTCTTCTCACTCAAATAGGGTGCATGATGTCGTCGGCTAGTTCCGATTTGCTTTGCGCCGTTCATCGAGCGCGATGATCTTCTCCAGCGAGGCGATATCCTCGCTGGTGACGACGGGAACCGGATCAGCAGCGATGGCTTCCAGCACTTCCTGTGAGACGGCGCCATTTCGGATCGCCCATTCCAGCGTTTCGCGGGTTTCCCGCTCGGCTTTCAGCTGCGCATAGAGCGCAACGATCAGCCGATCGCGAGCATCCATCCGCCGGCCTTGGTTATCCATGCTGCGGACGTCAGGCATCGCAATCCACCTTTGTCACTGATTTCGTTCAGGTGTATTCAACTGATGACGGATCGAAAGGTTCCGAAACCGATGGGCCGCCGCTTGCCATTGCCGCCTCAGGCGGAAATTACTATCTGCAACATGTTCGCCAGAGGATTTCAACATGGCCGATCTCAAGGCTCGTCCCCGCCCGACCGGCGCCACCGCCGTTCTCGGCCGTACCGGTTTCCCGCACGTCACCTCCGCCACCAAGGGCGAAATAGATATCGTCACCGGGCCGTCGCAGCCGGGTTTCAATCCGCTCGATTTGCTCTATTCCTCGCTCTCGGCCTGTCTGGCGCTCAGCGCCCGCATCGCCGCCAGCCAGATGGGCATTCTCGACAAGATCAGCGAGATCACTGCCGAGGTCACCGGCGAGAAAGCGACGGAAGGCCTTTCGCGCGTCGCCAAGTTCAACATCGCCTTTTCGATCAAGGGCGATATCGACGAGGAAACCCGGCAGAAAATTGCCCATGCCGCCGAAGACGAGATCTGCACCGTGAGCAACACCATCCGCGGCAATCCCGAGTTCTCGACGACGATATCGGGGTAAGGCTAAATCTACATAATAATTATAGACAATCGAGAGCGGAGGATTGCGTGACCAATGCCCGGCTTCTATGCTCGGGCATCGAAAGCAATGATCCCGGCCACCATGCAGCCCAAGCCTCTCCCGACGTCTGAACAGCCCGTCGTCGCCATCATCGGCGGCGGTGTCTCCGGCGCCGGCGTCGCCTATCATCTCGCGAGAGCCAACTGCGGCGAGCGCCTTGCCATCGTGGTTTTCGAGCCGCGTGCCGAACTCGGCCGCGGCCTTGCCTACGACACGGCCGATCCGGCCCACCGCATCAATGTTCCAGCCGCCAAGATGAGCCTGCAGCCCGATGACCTGGGCGAATTCCTGGCCTGGATCGAAGTCCGCGATGCGGTCGCCGGCGACCCTGAGGCCAGGCAGCCCGATGGCTCGCTCTTCCCCCGGCGCCGGCTGTTCGGCGATTATGTCGCCTCGCTGCTGAAGCCGCTGCTGGAAGACGGTAGCGTGCGTCATTGCCGCGCTGCAGTGACGGCTGTCGAACGCTGTGCCGGCCGCTGGTCAATCCGCGACGACAGAGGCGGCGTGACGAAGGCCGATATCGTCGCGATCGCCACCAGCCATCCGCCGCCGACAGCCCCAAGCCGGCTTGGGAGCCGGCTTGCTGCCCATCCCCGTTTCGTCGCCGATACCACCAAGCCGAACGCGCTCGACGTGATCCGCCCGCATGACCGGGTGCTGGTCATTGGCAATGGCCTGACGGCCGCCGATGTCATCGCCTCGCTGGCGCAGCGCGGGCATGACGGTTCGGTGACCGCGATCTCGCGCCGCGGGCTGCGGTCTCGCGGCCATCCGCTGGTACCGCAGGAACTCTTCGGCGATTTCGTCTCCAGTGCAGCCCATTCCGCCGTGTCGCTGCTGAGAGGGATCCGTACCGCCATAGGTGCGGCGAAGGCGCAGGGCATAAGCTGGCATGGGGTGATCGACCAGGTGCGGGCGCAGGGATACGATCTCTGGCAGGCGCTGCCGGTCGCCGAACGACGCCGTCTCGTCCGCCATCTGCGTCCCTATTGGGATGTGCATCGTTTCCGGATCGCCCCGCAGGTCGAGGCCGTGCTCGACGCAGCTGTTACCTCGGGCCGTCTGGATATCCTGGCCGGCTCGGTCGCCGATGCGCGCATCGAGGGCGAGCTCATTCTTTGCTCCCTGCAGCCGCGTCATCAGCGCCAGCCGTTGGAGCGGCGCTATGACGCCGTCGTCGTCACCACCGGCCCGGCGCATGGCGGTATTCTCGACACCCAACCCTGGCTCGCAGCACTCGCGGCGAACGGTCACCTGGCGCTCGACCCGACCGGCCTCGGCCTTGCCTGCACCGAGCGCTCGGAGGCGATCGGCCCGTCAGGAAAGGTAGATCCCTCGCTGCTGATCTCCGGCCCGCTGGCGCGCGGTACATTCGGCGAGCTGATGGGACTGCCGCAGGTGACCGAGCATGCCTTTTTCGTCGCCGGCGAGATTGCCGAAAAGCTGCGGACCAGCGCGACGAATAGGCATCCTGCCTGATTTTCCACCAATATGTCGCTCTTCGACTGTCCCCGGTGATCGACTTCTGATAGTCCCTCGGCCATCACTGCATAATTCCTTAAATCGAAGGCGATTTAAGGATAAAATTATGCAGCAATTTAAAGTGTTACAGCGTCCTTTGCGCGTCTGAAAAGACGCGCGGCGCTGTAATATCCCGCCGGCCCGGCATTCGGGCGACCAGAAATATCGAGACCATGTCGCAGGCCGCCCCCACCCTTTCCGAAGCCTCGCCTTCCAATCGTTTCGCCCTTGCGGCGCTCCTTCTCGGCGGCGCGGCGATCGGCGGCTCGCCGATCTTCGTCAGGCTGTCCGAAGTCGGACCGATGGCGACGGCCTTCTGGCGTGTGGCGCTGGCGTTGATCCCGATCGTCATCGTCTCGCTGCTGAAGAAGGAAAGGGGGCCGAAGCCGCAAAGCCTTTCCGACTACGGCATGCTCATTCTCCCAGGCGTCATCTTGGCGCTTGACCTTGCCGCCTGGCATCTTTCGCTCACCATGACGTCGGTCGCCAATGCGACTCTGCTTGCCAACCTCGCACCTGTTTTCGTCACGCTGATTGCCTTCGTCTTTTTCAGCGCGCGGATCAGCCGCGGCTTCGCGCTCGGGCTTGTCCTTGCGCTCTCAGGCGTCGTCATTCTGAAGGGCGGACCGGCAGCCATCGGCAATGGCGACCTTCGCGGCGACGGCATCGCGATGATCGCCGCCTTCTTCTATGCCTGCTACATCCTTGCGATCGGCAGGCTGCGCAGCCGCTTCGATACGCTCCGCATCATGCTGTGGAGCACGACCTGCGCTGCCGCCTGCATCTTTCCGATCGGCCTGATCTACGAGGGCCATATGCTGCCCGCGACCGTCTATGGCTGGTCGATCGTCTTCGGCCTCGCCTTTATCAGCCATGCCGGCGGACAGGTGGCGATCACCTATGCGCTCGCCTATCTGCCGCCGGCCTTTTCCTCGCTGACACTGCTGCTGCAGCCGGTCGTTGCGGCAATCCTGGCCTGGGCGCTGCTTAACGAGGCGATCGGAACGATGCAGGCGCTCGGCGGCGCCGTCGTGCTGGCCGGCATCATGATTGCCCGGACATCCCGCGTTCAGGTGTGAAGCCGCGGCAGATCAGCGGTTTTCCTGCAGCAGCCATTTCTGGATGATCGGAATGTCGGCATCGCCGAGATCGTGGCCGCCGGGGATGACGTCGGAATCGACGGTGGCGCCCGAACTCTTCAGCCTCCCTTCCAACTCGCTCGCATATTTGCCATAGGCATCCGTCTTGCCGCTGATGACGAGCAGGTCCGTGCCTTTCAGATCGGCATGCGGATAATCGCTGAGCACAGGCATGGAACGCAGCAGCACGGCCTTGTGAACCAGGTGCGGGTGTAGGTAGAGCAGCGAGTTTAAAAGGTTGGCGCCATTGGAATAACCGACATAGACGACCTTCTGAGGATCGAGCCCGTAGGATTTGACGGCGCCCTCGATAAAGGCCGCGAAGGCCTCCGCCTCGGTCTTGATGTCGTTCTGGTCGAAGGAGAAGGGCGTAATGCGCTTGTACCAGCGCGGAAAACCTTCCTCCGTCGCCCGGCCGCGCACGCCGAGCAGCGTCGCCCGCGGCGCCGCTTTGTTCAACAGGGGCATCAGCGTCGTCTCGTTGCCGCCGGAGCCGTGCAACAGCACGAAGACGCTGCCGTCGGGATCGGGGGGCGTATAGAAACGGTGGACGAATGGCAGCTCGCGATAATTGACACGCGGCTGGCCGGGCATCGAAAATTGCGGCAGCATCACCTTCAGGTCGTGAAGATTGGTGATGGCTTCGGGCGGTGCGAACAGCTTCCCCCCGAGGGCGGCCTGCTCTTCGTCCACGGTCATGCCGGGCTTGTCGGTGGCGAGCTCCACCAGCGTACCGCCGGGCTCGCGGGCATAGAGCGAGCGGAAATATTTACGGTCATGCATGTTGGTCGGCGATGCGTCAGTCGCCTCCAGAGCCTTGCGAACGACAAGCAGCGTCTCCTCGTCGGCGGCGCGGAAGGCGACGTGATCGACCGTCCCGGTGCCTGGCGCGCCGGACCAGAAGCCGCGCGCATCGCGCACGTCGATAATGTCGCCGGATTGCGACGCCAGCCTGTCGATCGTGCCGCGGCTGGCCTGGAAGCGGTAACCGAAATGGCTCTCGAGGAAGCTGCGGCTTTCGGTGGGCTTCTCCGTCAGCATGGTTGCGCCGCGCACCCGCTGGATGGCATGCTCGACCGGGATCGAGGCGCCGTCCCAGGCGGCCGGCGATACCAGGCTCTTTGCGCCGGCGAGCTTGAGGATGATGTTGTCAGGGTCCTTCAGCCGTAGGACAGGCTCGCCGAATTCGTCGGCCGGTCCCTCGGAGCTGAGGCCGAAGCTCATGGCACGCGTCAGCCAGTAGCCGATGCTGGTGGGGTTGATCGACAGCGATATTTCGCTGATCTGGCCATAGCCGGCCCGGCCGGGCGCACCATCTTCCCAGGCGAGGAAGGTCAGCAGCGAACCCGGCGTCCCCTCTGCATCGCCATAGAAGAGATGAAGCTGCGTCGCGTCCTCGTAACCGGCTGTCTGCTTGACGAGCCGCATGCCGAGAAATCCCGCGTAAAAGTCCACGTTCGCCTGCACCTTTCGGGTGACGGCCGTGACGTGATGTATACCTGATACCATCGAGAGCAGTCCTGATTGAAGCGGCGTCGTCAGGAGCGCGAGTATGAGAGCTGCGAAGGTCATACCGTTGCCAATGACGATCGCTTAGTTTTGTTCCGCACAAAGCGCAAGCGAATCGCCGCGCTGCAACAACTCCAAATGCTCGACATCTTCGAGTGCCTCTTCTAGTTGCTGCAGGGTCGGCGGCTTGACCATATAGGCGCGCGCACCGAGATTTCTGGCCCGCCGCATGTCGCTCTCGTCGCTTGATGTGCTGAGGATGCAGACGGGAATTTGCTTGAGGCGCACGTCGGCTGAAAGCGCATGCAGCACCTCGAAGCCGTCCATGATCGGCATGTTGATGTCGAGCAGCATGAGGTCGATCTGCGGCAGATCGGCAATGCCGGCGCGTTCTTCGAGCAGCCGCATCGCCTCGCGCCCGTTGGTGGCGACATGCAGGTTGAAGTTCACCTTCTCCCTCCGCATCAGCTTGATCTTCAGAAGTTGAATGTCGGCCGGGCTGTCTTCCACCAGCAGCACTTCGGCAAGCCTGCCCGAACCTTCGGCTTGCTGCTCCGCCGGCCTTGTGCTGTGCGGCACGGCCGATGCGGCTGATGGCACGGGCCTCGCCTCGGCGAGCGGCACTTCGAGAATGAAGGTGGCGCCCGGCCCATTTTCTGCCTCGCACCAGATCGAGCCGCCATGCATCTGCGCGATGCGGCGGCAGATGGCAAGGCCGAGCCCGGTGCCTTCGATGCCACGGCCGACGAGACGCTTGAACGGCTGGAAGATCAGTTCGCGGTGCTCGGGGTCGATGCCGGGCCCGTTGTCACGCACCGTGAGGCGGCAGGTATCGCCCTGCGCTTCGCCTGTGATGCTGATCTCCGGAACCTTCTGCTCGCAATAGCGGATGGCGTTCGACACCAGGTTCTGCAGGAGCTGGGTCAGCAGCGTCGCATCGCCCATGACCTCCGGCAGCGCCCCGCGGATGATGACGGCTCCACGGCTTTCGGTCTGCTGGCGCAGATTGTCCTCCACCTGGTCGAGCACATCAGAGAGCGAGACCGGCCTGAGCTCCAGTCCGCCGGAGGCCTCGAGCTTGGTGAAGCCCGAGACCTTGACGATCAGGTCTTCCATATGGTCGGCCGCGCTGAGCACGTAATCGAGCAATTCCCGGTCTTCGGCCGGCAGCGCCGCAGAACCGTGCAGGATGCGGCTGAAGGATTTGATCGTCCGGAGCGGCTCCTTCAGATCATGGGCCATGGCGCGGGTGAAAATCTCCAGCGACTGCCGCTTCTGCTCCAGTTTCGCCTCCAGCATGCCGTGCATGATGGCGTTCTGAATGCAACGATGCAGCGTCTCGGGCGAAAGCGAATCCTTTGTCAGATAGTCGCGTGCCCCGCTCTTCATCACCTCGACGGCCACGGTCTCACTGCCCTGGCCGGTCAGCATGATGACGTTGGCGGCGGGATCATCCTCCAGGATATCGGCAAGAACGCCGAGCCCGTCGCGCCCAGGCAGCGAATAGTCGAGCAGGATGCAGTCCGGCCGTTTCCGGCCATTCAGCGCACGGCCCTCTTCGCCCGTCTCCGCCTCCACGACGGTATAGGCAGTGCTGGAAACGCGGCCCAATATGCGGCGATAGACCTCGAGATCGTCGATGTTGTCGTCGATGATGAGAATAGAGCAGTGTTCCGCCAATCTGTCAGTCCTCGAGTGGCAGGATCGCGATTTCGAACCAGTATTCCTTCAGCCGCTGGATCGCGGCAAAGAGCCCGTCGAGATCCACCGGCTTCTGCACATAGGTATTGGCGCCGAGCGCGTAGCAGCCTTCGATATCGCGTTCGTCGTCGGAGGTCGTGAGGATGACCACCGGGATCTTGCGCCAGCCGGCGTTCGACTTGATCGCCTCCAGCGTCTTGCGGCCGTCAAGACCCGGCATGTTGAGGTCAAGCAGGATCAGCCCCGGTTTCGGCACCATCTCGGCGAGCATGTCGAGCGCTTCCTGACCGGAGGCCGCCCAGCGGATCGAGTTGCGCAGATTGGTGCGTTTGAAGGCGCGCATCGTCGCTTCGAAATCGTCTTCGCTGTCCTCGACGATCAGGATCGGTTGCGTATCACGCTGCTGCATTCTGCCCCTCGCGCTTTTTTCCCAGAGTGAAGTAGAATGTCGTGCCGGTGCCGACCTCGGATTCCAGCCAGATATCGCCATTGTGCCGGGCGATGATCTTGCGAACGAAGGTGAGGCCTGCTCCGGTCCCGTCGTCGGAATCCTGCGACTTTTCCAGCCGTTTGAAAATGCGGAAAATATCCTCGTGGAATTCCCGCGGAATGCCCTTGCCGTTATCCTTAACGAAAAACACGTTGCGGGCAACCGTGCCGTCCTTGCCGACGAACCGGTCAAGATAGCCGATCGAGACGAGCGGCGCCGGCTTGTCGTTGTATTTGATCGCGTTGGTGATGAGATTGCGGAACACTTCAGTCAGCCGCGTCGCGTCGCAGACCACCTCCGGCAGCCGGCCGTCGATGATGACCTTGGCGTGTCGTTCCTCGAGCAGCAACTCCATCGTCGCGACGACATCCTTGACGATCAGGCCGATATCGGTGCGTTTGACCGCCAGCTGCTGGCGTCCGAGCCGGGAGAAATAAAGAAGCTCGTTGACGAGTTTCTCCATGCGCTGGCTGAGACGCACGAGCCGGTTCAGCCGGCGCACGCCGTCCGCATCGAGCTTGTCTTCATAATCTTCCAACAGGAAGCGGGAGTGGTTGTGCAGGCCGCGCAGCGGTTCCTTGAGATCATGCGAGGCGATATAGGCGAATTCATCGAGGTCGTGGTTGCTGCGCTCGAGTTCGGCCGTATAGGCCTCAAGCTGGGAAAGCGTCGTTTTCATCCGTTCTTCCTGCCGGACGCGCTCGCTGATGTCGCGCACGATACCGACGAAGGTCTTCGTATGGCCGGTGACGACGGCGCTGATGGAAACGTCGATCGGAAAGACGATGCCGTTCTTGCGTCGTCCGGAGACCATGCGCGTCGTGCCGATGATGCGCTCGTCGCCAGTCTGCCGGTAGTGGGCGAGATAGCCGTCATGCTCGGAATGGTAGGGTTCGGGCATCAGCATCTTGATGTTCTTGCCGATCGTCTCCTGCGGGGAGTAACCGAACATGCTTTCAGCCGCCGGATTGAAATTCCTGATCGTTCCACGCTCGTCGATGACGACGACGGCATCGGGCGTGCCGCGCACCAGCGCGCCGAAGCGGACGCGCTCGGTTTCGAGGTTATAGTTGTTGCGCATGAAATAGAAGACGAGGATCGCGATCAGCCAAAGCGTGGCAGCCGTGATGGCACGGTTGGCGATTTCCTGCCAGAACGCCGCCTCGTTGTGCTTGACGGCGAAGAAGCCGAGCATCAGGAGCACGGTGCAGGCAAAGGCGAAGAAAAGCGGCGCGTTCCGGTTGCCGAACCAGAGCGCCGTCAGCACCAGCGGTACGTAGAGAATGCCGTTGGCGACACCCAGCGGCGTATAGAGATCGACGAGAAGACCGGTGAAGCAGACCGCAGCCGGGATCCAGAGCGGGATCTGTGCCCGGTTTGCCGGCTGCATCCACCAGGAGCGGGCGAGAAGCCCCGAGCCGAAGATTACCATGCCGGCCGCCGTGTGCAGCGCCATCGCCGCATAGGGGCCCCAGCGGTAGCCCTGTTCGGCATCGGTGACATAGCTGGCCAGCGCGATCATGCCGAGCGTGATAACGACATAGCTCGTCAATTCCTGCACCACCTGGCTTCTCGACTTCTCCACCTGGAGCGAGAGCAGCAGCGAAAGATTGGCAATCAGGAAGACCAATGCCGTGTTCGGCCCCATGCCGCCGCCGATCTCGGCGAGGAAATCCGGCGAAACCAGAAAGCGCGAGATCAGCACGTCGACATTGTGAAAACTCCGCCCGATCGTGACGATTTCGACGAGGCGGGCCGCGGCGATCGCCGCCGCAAGCCCCATCGTGATCGCTGCCATTATTCGAAAACGGCGGGCGGCCAGCGTCGAGGCGGCCAGCCCTGCGCCGGAAAGCACAAAGCAGAGCGCGGTGTTGAAAGCCATCGACGGAAAGCCGGGAACCAGCGAGATGACAATCTCGGCCTGCAGCAGCCAGCCGGTAAGCGCCGTCGCGCCGAGAAGCAACATCAGGCAGCCGACGGCAATCGCAAAGGCTCGGTAGTGCTGTCTTGGCTGGTCCTGCAGGTCCACGTTGCCCTGATCCTGCACCCCTGTGTCCTCCTTCGGTTTGCGCGGCCATCTTTTCCGAAATCGAGGAATACTCAATAGCCAAGGCAGGGCGGTGCCGCGCTTTTTGCGAAATGATTTGCGATGAGGTATATCGAATTTTAGTGGAACCGCGATATGGTGATGTCGAAGGACAGCGAGGTTCATTCGAACAATATCCAAATTACGGTGCTAGATGACCACCCTATTTTATGTCGACGACAGCAAGGATGACCTCTTCTATCTCGACTATATGAGCAGAAAGCAGCAGATAGACATCGATCTATTCTGTTTCTCCACAGCCGAGACCGCGCTTGAGGCGCTGGAGACGCGCGCGGCAGAAGGCAAGACCTCGCCCGATCTTCTGGTCGCCGATCTCTACATGCCGCTCGATAGCGGCATTGGCCTGATCACGCGGTTGCGCCTGGATGATCGTTTCAAGGCGATGCGACTTGCTATCTGCAGCGGATCGGATGCTGCCGAGGACCGCGCCCGCTCACTCGATGCCGGCGCCGATGTCTATCTGGAAAAGCCACTTGACCTTGCCAAGATCATTCTCAATCTTGAGATGTAGAAAACGTCGAAAGCCGCAAGCCCTGTTTCCTCTCATTCGTCCAAGCCATCTGACAAACCGCAATTGACAAGGTCGAGGACGCATCACAAGATGCAACCGAAGCGAAGAATATGGAACGCGAAATAAGCGCTGAGAGAACCGATCAACCCGCGTTCGCCGCCACGAACATCAGCCAACCCCTTAGCTGAATGGGTCTATCGGCTCTCTCGCGCTTACGTCTGGCACTGCCTTCTCGCATTCATGGATGTTGAATGCAGGAAGAATACGATACCCAGGTAAGAACTACTGCCCCTCAGTAAAATCTGCCCGTGCATCACCTGTCGTTGAGATAATTGATGATTTCCGCCTTACATATCGAAAGTCCCCGTTTTCGATATCTCTCATCAACCGTCTCGCAATTTTTGTAGCTCTTCGCGTTTAAGACGTATATCCCAAGATTTCGGGATTAGAGGCATTGGCGGGAGGAGAGGAAGAGTGGGAATGAACAATGCCCCGGCAATTCCCTTTCATGCCGGACCGGAGCTGAGCCGGGCGATCAACCGCACCGATTTTTTCCGTCTGCTGAAATCGGCGGCGCAGCATTACAACTTCGACAATTTTGCGCTGGCCCGCATTTCCGAGGCTTCGGCCCCTTTCGGTGAACGTGATGTCGTCATCACCAATGTCGCCGAGCGGCGTGTCGGCCTTTTCATCACGACGTTGAAGGAAGCGCTGGGCACCGTCCGGGCAAAGACCGCCCAGTTCCTGGCAACGCCGGTCCATGGCAGGAGCGCACAGCCGGAAGTTTATCCGTCCGATCTGGTTTTCAACGAATTCCTGAGCGGCGTCTTTCTCTTCATCCCGCTGTTTACGCCGGAAGGGCGGCGATATTGCCTCGTGCTCAGCGGCGAGCGTCAGGAGCCGGATCAGAGTGAGATCGCCGACATACTTCTCGACGCCATGCGCATTTTCGACAAGCTCTACGAGGAAATCCTGACGCCGGAAATGTCCGGACGGCTGACGCAGCGCGAATCGGAAATCGTCAAATGGACGAGCGAAGGTAAGACGTCGGCGGAAATCGCCATCATTCTCGGTCTCTCCGAACATACGGTCAATTCGCACATCACCGCGGCCGCGCGCAAACTCGACGCTGTCAACCGCGTTCATATGGTGGCGATCGCCTTGAGGAATGGTTTGGTTTCGTGAAGTTGGTTTCGGGATTGGGGAAATGAGACGATGATCACCGAAACGGGCCGGAGGAACGCCGTAAAGGTTCTCTTTGTCGACGACGAATTTATCGAATTCCGCGCGCTCAAGAAGAAGATCGCCGATCTCTCCGAGCCGGCAGTCGAGGTTGAATATTCGCCATCGATCGGTGACGCGCTGGAAAAGATCCGCTTGGCGCGCTTCGATCTCATCCTGCTCGACAATCGCCTTCTGCCCAATGCCGATTTCCGCGAGACGGTGCCGGAGCTGCGTGGCATCGGCTACACCGGCCCGATCGGCGTCGTCTCGACCGATATATCGGGCGGCTATTTCCAGGAATTCCCGGATTACGGCGTCGATTTCCGCATCGGCAAGGACGAAATCGATGCCCAGACGCTACAGCACATCATCCGCGAATATGTGACCTATGACGTCCCGGATTTCTGGAAGGACGATTATAGTATCTAACCATCAAGCGATGGGAAGGCGGATGATGAAGCGACTGCCGCTTTCATCCGAACGTTCGAGGCTGATATCGCCGCCAAGCGCCGCCAGAAACTCACGCGCCGTGGTCAATCCGAGACCGGCGCCCGGGACCGCTCCCGCCTTCGGCAATTTCCAGAACGGCTCGAATATCCGCTCTCGATAAGCCGGATCGATGCCTGTCCCATTGTCGGAAATCCGGATGAACCAGTCCGTCCGCTCGCGCTCCGCGGCAATGGCCACATGCGGCGGCGCTTCCCCGCGGTAGGTGAGGGCATTGGTCAAAAGGTGCCGCAGCACCAGACCGAGGAGGGCAGGGTCGGTACGGATCGAGGGCAGGCCGTCGCTTTCAAGCGTCGCTGCGCCGACCGCCGTCTCGTCGGTCAGTTCGCCCCAGACATTTTCGGCGAGCGCCTGCAGATCGACCTCTTCAGGCGTCACCTGAGGTGTGCCAGCGGCAAGGCTCATCAATGCCTTGGTGAGGCGCTGCGCCGTCTGCGCCTTTTCCATGATCATCCGGAGGCTCTGAAGCTGTTCGCCGTCGAGCGTCTCCTCGAGATCGTCGAGCAGCAGCTCGGCATACATGGCGATATGGCGGAGCGGTGATTGCAGGTCGTGCGAGGCAGTCGCGAGAAAACGCTTGATGCGCTCCTCGCTGTCTCCGGCAACGGTGGTTTCCGGCGGTCTTGTCGGGTTGGATGACATCTGGCGGCTTCCCCGATCTCAATTACAGCGCGCGCGTCCTTTCAGACGTACGAAGGACGCTGTAACACCTTGAATTGGCACATAATGCAGTAGCCGACACTAGAAAGAGGGCGCCGGCTGTGCAACCGGCGCCCTATCAAGGATGCGTCAACGGGATTTTAGCTCGCGGACTTGCGCGGACGACCCTGTTCCGGCGGAATGATCTCGACTGCCGCATCGGTTGCCGATGCCTTGGCATGGCGGCGGCGCCAGTCGCCAAGGAAGAGCAGGATCGGTGCCGCGATGAAGATCGAAGAGGCGCCGGCCACGAGAATGCCGAAGACCATCGGGATCGCGAAGCTCGACACAGCACTACCGCCCCAGATCGCCATCGGCACCAGCGCGAGGAAGGCCGTCGCATTGGTGTAAAGGCTTCGCGCCAGGGTCTCGTTGATCGACTTGTCGATAATCTCGCGCAGCGGCATCGACTTGTAGAGCCGCATGTTTTCGCGCATGCGGTCATAGACGACGACCTTGTCGTTCACCGAATAACCTACAAGCGTCAGAATGGCGGCGATGGCCGTCAGATTGAAGTCGAGACCGGTGATCGCGAAGAAGCCGATCGCCTTTGTGACGTCGAGCACCAACGTGACGATGGCGCCGACGGCAAACGGCCATTCGAACCGCACCCAGATGTAGATGAGCATCGCGAAGCTCGCGATCACCACCGACAGGATACCGGCCCAGGCAAGCTCGCCGCTGACCTTCGGGCCGATGACGTCGGTGCCTTCGATGGTGGCGGTTGGATCGATCTTGGTGACTTCTGCCTTCAGCTTGGTCACCGCTGCCGTCTGTGCCTCTTCGCCGCCTTCCTGCCGTTGAGCGCGAACGAGAATGCTGTTCTTGTCGCCGAAGGACTGCAGCGAGATTTCGCCGAGACCAAGCGTGTTCAGGCCTTCACGGAACGTCCCGAGGTCGGCCGGGCCGGTGGTCTTGACGGCCATCTGGATGCCGCCGCGGAAATCGACGCCGTAGTTGAGGCCCGGATGAATGAAGAGCACGATGGAGGCGATCGAAAGCAGCGCTGAAACGGTGATGCCGAAGAAGCGCGCCTTCATGAACTGGATGTGCTTGTCATAGGGGCTGAACGGGATCAGCGGCCGGATGTTCAGCACCTTGAGCTTGCTGCGGCGGGTGATCTCGATCATCGCCACACGCACGAAGGCGACCGATGTGAACATCGAGATGATCAGGCCGAGCGCCATGGTCACGGCAAAGCCGCGAACCGGTCCGGAGCCGAAAAAGAACAGGATGGCCGCAGCGATCAGGGCCGTCATGTTGCCGTCGATAATGGTCGAATAGGCACGGCGGAAACCGGTATCGATGGCGGCGAAGGCGCTCTTGCCCTTGCGCGTTTCTTCGCGGATGCGCTCGTTGATGAGAACGTTGGCGTCGACCGCAAGGCCGATGCCGAGAACGACACCGGCAATGCCCGGCAGCGTCAGCGTCGCACCAACCAGCGTTAGCGCCGAGAAGGTCAGGATCGTGTGGATCAACAGCGCGATATTCGCCAGGAAGCCCCAGGTGCCATAGAGTACGAAGATGAAGACGGCGACGAGCACAAAGCCGACGATGCCGGAATAAATGCCCATCTTGATGGCGTCGGCTCCGAGGTCGGCGCCGACGGTGCGCTCTTCGATGACCGTCAGCTTGGCGGGCAGGGCGCCAGCGCGCAGCATGGCGGCCAGCGTCGTGGCGCTATCGGCCGAGAAACTGCCGGAGATCTGACCGGAACCGCCGGTAATCGGCTCGCGGATAACAGGCGCGCTCAGCACCTTGTCGTCGAGGACGATGGCGAAGGGATTGCCGACGTTCTGGCGGGTGATCTCGGCAAAGCGGCTGGCGCCGGCGCTGTCGAATCTGAAGCTGACGATCGGCTCATGCGTGTTCGGGTCGAAGCTGACGCGGGCATCCGAAAGGCGGTCGCCGGAGATTTCGACGCGGTCGAGGACCGGAAAGGACCGGCCTTCGTCGTCCTTCAGCATGGTCACGCCGGGTCCGGGCGCATTGTTCGGCGACAGCATGTGGAACGACATTTTGGCGGTGGAGCCGAGAAGTTCGCGCAGGCGTGACGGATCCTGCGCGCCCGGAAGCTGGACGAGCACGCGGTTGGCGCCGATGCGCTGGATGGTCGGCTCGGAGACGCCGACCTGGTCGACGCGCTGGCGGATGACTTCGAGGCTCTGCTGGACGGCATTGTCGACATTGGCGGAGATGCCGGCCGGCGAGAAGCCGACGGTGATGGTGGCGCCGTTCGCAGTGACGGCCAGATCGGCCTGGCCGGCGCTGAGGCCGGTGCTGATCGGGTTGGCAAGCGTCTTGAGTTCGGTGACGGCAGCATCGCTCTGCGCGGCATCGGCAAGCGTCACGACGATCTGGTTCTGGCTGCGGACCACGGCCTTCGGCTGAATGCCCTTTTCGCGCAGCACACGGCGCGCGTCCTGAAGCAGCGATTGCAGCCGCTCCTTGGTCAGGTCGGCTTCGTCGACTTCCAGAACGAGGTGCGAACCGCCGCGAAGGTCGAGGCCGAGCGACACCTGCTCATGCGGCAGCCAGGCCGGCACGCGCTGGAGGACGGATTGCGGCAGGACGTTCGGCAGGGCGATCAATAGGCCGAGTAGGATGATCACCGAATAGGTGATCACCAGCCATCGTGAAGTACGCATGTTGTATTCCTTGATATCGAGGGCCGGCGCTCGGGCGCTGGCGGCATGTCGTCAATGGTCGGAAGCGCCGATCGGCGCGAGCGTCAGGCAGCGACCGGCGGTGCGCGCGGCTGATGGGTCCTGGAGACTGCGGCGTGAAGCGAAGCTTCAAATACCGGAAAAGCCGCTGATATATTCCAGCCGGCGAAGTTAAGGGTCGGAGCGGCGGCAAGGGCAGGCGATCCGCCGTCATGTGCCGTCTGCTTCGGCACAAGCTTGCGCTCCGTGGCAAGCAGCCCACGCACGGTATCGCGCGCAGTCAGCTGCGGCGGCTGAGGATCTCGACCGGAAGAGGAAAGCGTATTGGCGGCCGCCGCCGGCGAGATCACCAGATTGCCGCCGAAAAGCAGGCCAAGATAGGCAAGGACGGCGACGAGGACGGAAGCGGCGATACGGCTCGTCAGACGGTGCTGTTCCAGCTCCATCTTCTCCGTCCCGGCGATGTCACTCCCGTATCGGCTCAAAAGCGCGCCAATCTCTCATTCTCTTTCCGGCGGGGGGTCATCCGTCGGGGCAATTGTATCAGGCCCATGGCTGTCTTCATAGGGCACACTCTCATGATGCACTTGGGCGAGCCGGTCAACCATGCCAAGCGCAATTTCACGCTCGCCCATGATGACGGTGTCGGCGCCATATTGCTTCAGCTCATCGACTTCGGCGTCGGAATGGGCTCGGGCGACGATGAGGATCGATGGATTGACGCTGCGTGCCTGCTCGGCGATGCGGCAGGCCTCGAAGGCGTTGGGGATGGCGATCGCAATGCTGCGGGCGCCGGAAAGATTGGCTAGGTCGAGCGTTTCCCGCATCACCGCATTGCCCGCCAGAGTTTCGATGCCCTGCGCCTTCAGCTCGCCGATGCGCTTGTCAGAATCCTCGATGACCAGAAAAGGTGTGGCTGACGACTTGAGATTCTGTCCGACGATGCTGCCAACCCGCCCGTAGCCGACGAGAATGGCGTGGCCGCGGAGAGCGGTCGGGTGCACCTCGTCATCTTCGGGCGGTATCTCCTCCGGCGCTGCTATTGCATCTGCAGCGGGAGCAGGGTCTGCCGCGACGTCTTCGCGCTTTGCACCATCCAGCAGCGGCCGCATGCGGTCGCAGAGGAAGAACAGTAGCGGATTGAGGATGATCGAGATGATGGCGCCGGCAAGGATCAGATCGCGGCCTTCCTCCGGCAGCAGCCCCAGTTCGACGCCGAGGGCGGCGAGGATGAAGGAGAATTCGCCGATCTGGCCGAGGCTGGCCGAAATCGTCAGCGCCGTACTGAGCGGCTTCTTGAAGGCGAGCACGATCAGGAGCGCGGCGACGGACTTGCCGATGACGATGATGAAGATGGTGGCGAGGATCGGCAGCGGCTTGTCGATCAGGATGTTCGGATCGAACAGCATGCCGACCGAGACGAAGAACAGCACGGCGAAGGCGTCGCGCAGCGGCAGGCTTTCCTGTGCGGCGCGATGGCTGAGCTCGCTTTCGGCAAGCACCATGCCGGCAAAGAAGGCGCCGAGCGCCAGCGACACGCCGAAGAGCTTCGCCGCTCCGAAAGCGACACCGAGCGCGATCGCCAGCACGCCGAGCCGGAAAAGCTCGCGCGAACCGGTATGGGCGATGCGATGCATCGTCCAGGGAATGAGCTTGCGGCCGAAGACCAGCATCAGCGCCACGAACAGCGCCACCTTCACCAGCGTCATGGCGATCATGCCGCCGATGCCGAGATCGAGGCCGAACAGGCGGCTGAGCGCGGCTGAGAGCGGCTCGACGGGAGCGTGCCCCTCACCGCCGATGCTGGCTGCGGCCGGGATCAGCACCAGCGCCAGCACCATGGCGAGATCCTCGACGATCAGCCAGCCGACGGCGATCCTGCCGCGCTCGGTCTCGACCAGGCGCCGCTCCTGCAGCGCCTTCAAGAGCACGACGGTGGAGGCGACCGAAAGCGCTAGGCCGAAAACCAGGCTGCCGCCGGTCGGCCAGCCCATGAAGGCGCCGAGCCCCCAGCCGAGCAATGTCGCAAAAGCGATCTGCACGATCGCGCCGGGCACGGCGATGCCGCGCACCGACAGCAGGTCTTTCAGGGAAAAATGCAGCCCGACGCCGAACATCAGCAGGATGACGCCGATTTCGGCCAGCTCCGGCGCAAGGTTCTGATCTGCCACATAACCTGGCGTATGTGGCCCGACGAGCACGCCGGCGATCAGATAACCGACGAGCGGCGGCATCCGCAGCCGATGGGCGAAGGCGCCGAAGATGAAAGCCAGCACGAGGCCGCCGACGATTGTCGAAATCAAGGGCGTATCGTGTGGCATTGTTGTCTCCCGATCTGGAAATCCCGATTGTAATATGACATATATGGTCTATATCGACCAATATGGGCAACTTGAAATCATGGGTCAAGGCGCAAGAGAAACAATTCTCACTCCCGCTCTCTGCCGCGCGGCGCGCGGCCTGCTCGACTGGACTCAAACCGATCTTGCCGACAGGGCTGCCGTCTCGCGCAGCACCATCCGCGACTATGAGGGCCGGCACCACGACATCCACCGCGCGACGGAAGCGCAACTGCGCCTCGCCTTCGAGGAAGGCGGCGTCAAATTCGTGGAGATCCAAGGGGCAGGCACCGGCGTTTACCTGCCGACTGCATAAAATGATGCAGCAATTCAAAGTGTTACTGCGTTGCGCCTCTGAAAAGAGGCTTGGTGCTGTCATCGGGCAGACTGAACACGCTCAGGGTGCCAGGCAGGCGGCAGAGACCTTGTAGATGGAAAGTGTCTTACCCTTGTAGTTGCCCTCCGTCGGCTGCCAGTTCTTCAGCACCTCGGGCGTCTCGGTGGCGCAGGTGAAGGCCCCGTCCGTCAGGAAAAGCACCTTGCCGGTGATGTCGGCGGGCAGAGCGAATTCCTGCTCGTAATAGCTCTCCGGAAGGCCCGCCGGCGCCCGCGCATAGATCCTGTAGGATGCATCGCGCAGCGTATAGAAAAGATCGGCGACCATATCGCGATTGTCGGTGACGATGATGTCGGTGCCGGCCTGAGCTGCGAGTGCGGCGGCCTCGCGGCTGACCTCGGCGCGGCCGAGATAGCGCTTCATCAGCGCGTCGCCGTTCGGCAGCAGCAACTGATGCGGAAAGATCGTCGCCAGCGGAAAGAGCAGGCTGGCGATGCCGTTGATGGTCAGCGACAGCCTGAGCCCCTTCGGCCACTTCAGGTGAAGCAGCCAGACGGCAAGGATGGTGCCGGCGACATAGGCGGTCACCGCCCAGTTGGCGTAGGCCTTGGCGACCGTTGCCTGTAGCGTGATGAGAACCACCACCGGCATCGACAGCCAGACCAGCATTTTCTCGCGGTCGTCGCTCCTGCCCTTGATCATGCGATAGACCGCCCAGAGCATCGCGAAGAAGATGATCGGCCCGACGACGCCGAATTGGGCGGAGAAGAATTCAAGCCCGCGACGGAGATTGATGCCGAGTTCGCTCCAATGGGCGATGTCCTGGGTATGGCGCACCGTCGTGTTGTCGTGCTGCAGGTTCCACCAGAGGTTCGGCAAGGCGACGATCGCCGCGACCGCGACCGCGATGATGAAATCCCGGATGGCGATGCGCGCCGCCGGAATGAGGAGGAGGGCAATCGCGCCGCCCGGAACGACGAACAGCACGGCATATTTCGTCAAGAAGGCGAGGCCGACGCCAAGGCCCATGACGAGCGCCAACCCGACCGAGCGCCGCTGCGTCAAGCCGAAATAGGCAAGCAGCGCGATCGCGATGAAGAACAGCAGGATCACGTCGGTCGAGAAGAACACCGAAGACAGCGCAACGCCCGGGAGGGTGATATAGGTGGCGCCCGTCCAGCCTTCGATCTCCGGCCCGACGAAACGTTTTGCCGTCTTCATCAGCACCAGTGCCGCCGCCATGTGGATCAGCGGTCCGAGCAGCCTGATCCAATAGATGGCGTTGGAGCCGGAAAGCTCGGTCATCGCCCGGATCACCCACGCAATCATCGGCGGCTTGGAATAATAGCCGAGGTCGAGGTTTTGCGACCAGAACCAGTACTGCGCCTCGTCGACGAAAAGGTCCGTCGTATCGAAATTGAGCATGACGACGCGCCAGAGCGTGAAGCCAAGAACGATGAGGAGACCAGATCTGGGGGACATGAACCGATAGTTCCGCTGACATGAAAGGCGCGAGTGCGATACACCAAAGGTGCCGGACTGCCAACGGGGAAGGGTGGGTCTAGCGCATCGGCCCGAAAATCGATTCCGATTTTCGGAAAGCACGATGCGTAGATTCAAAGTGTTAGAGCGTCCTTTGTGCGTCCGAAAGGACGCACGGCGCTCTAAAGCATGTCGCGCAAGACTGTGCAGCGGTTTTGCGACAACGACATGCGTAAAACAAAGAGCTAAAGCGCAAGGAGGTATCTGAAAGATTGCGACGCGCTTAGAACACCCGAAGGGCGCGGATGTCGCGGTTTGCGGCGATGGAATCGAGGCGAGCGACGGCTGCAAGCAGCGTCATTGCAATCAAGCAGGCACCCAATCCGAGAACAATCATTGCTCTGTCCTTGTCGACGTCATGTCTTGGTTATCGACCGGCATATAACACGGAGCTTGCGTGTGCCTTGTAGCAGCCATGCAACTCCGCAACAGTATTTGCTGCGAACTGCCTTGAATTGCTGAAAAGCCTGTCCTCCGAAAGGCTTATTAACCTTCAAGCAAGGAATTAACCATAAACATTGATGTACACGTCGGAATGGGAAGATGCACTCGTTCCCACCAGGCATGACGCCGTCCCGCCGTACCGGGTTGATCCGGTATCCATCTCTTCAGACAGCTCCGAAACATAGCTGATCAGAGGGCTTCGATCCGCCGGTTGTAACCGGTGGTGAGGACCGTCTCCACGCTTCGCGTTCATCGGCTGCTGCACAAGTTTTTGGCCGGGCCTTCGCCCGGAAAGTGGTTGGGGACAGGCGTTGAGGCAGGACATGCCATCAGATCAGGCTCGTGGAGCGCAGGCAGGCAGCTTGCGCGACCGCCTGCGCTTTGCCGGTCTCGATACCGACCAGTGCGAGCTGGTGCGCCGTAACCGGCCGGCGCTCGAAGCCCATCTGAAGGCGGGCCTCAGGGATCTCTTCCACCGATTCCAGTCATTCCCCGACGCCTCGCGCAATTTCGAGAGCGAACGCCAGGTCGAGCGTCTGCACGATCTGCAGTCCTCGCATTGGGACGTGCTGACGGATGCGCGGTTCGACAGCCTCTATGCCGAGCGCGTCAAGGTTCTCTCCGATACCGAAAGCAAGATGGGTCTTGACCCGCGCTGGCACGTGGCCGGCCATGGCGTCATGCTGGAGCATGTCGTTTCCGGCCTCGCCGAGCAGATTGCCGGCCGTCCGCTGCTGCCGTCGGCCAAGCGCCGCACCCGCGAAATCTCCGACCTGATGACGGCGATCATCCGCATCGTCATGGTCGATGTGGAAATTGCCGTCTCGCTCCGCTTCAATGCGCTGCGCGCCGGGGAGCAGCGCGCGCTCGCCGATCAGCGCGCCGCCAACGAGGCCGAGATCATCAGGATCTTCGGCGATGTCATCGAAGGCCTGTCCGCACGCGACCTGACGCGCCGCGCGCCTGTCGACGGCGACGGCGCCTATGGCGGGATCGCCGCGGCGCTGAATGGCGCGCTGGACGGCCTCCAGGCCGAATTCACCGCTATTACCGAGCGCACGGTCAAGGCCGAAGCGGCGACAGGTTCGCTTGCCGGTCTGTCGCGGCAGTTCGCCGGCACGGCGTCCGGCCAGGCCGATCGGCTGCAGCTTTCCGCCGCTGCCCTTGCCGGCATCGCCGGCAGTGTGCGCGATGGTGCTGCTGACAGCCGCGCTGCCGAACAGGCGGCCGCCACGACGCGCGCTGCCGTCGAGGAAAGCGGTGAAGTCGTCGGCCGCGCGATCAGCGCCATGGCCGATATCGAGCAGTCGGCCGAAAAGATCGGCCAGATCATCGGGGCGATCGACGAGATCGCCTTCCAAACCAATCTTCTGGCGCTGAATGCCGGCATCGAAGCCGCGCGCGCCGGCGATTCCGGCCGCGGTTTTGCCGTCGTCGCCCAGGAAGTCCGCGCCCTTGCCCAGCGTTCGGCCGAAGCCGCCCGCGAGATCAAGACGCTGGTGACGACGACCAAGGCGCAGGTCGACGCTGGCGTGCAGATGGTCGGCCGCACACAGGATTCGATCGGCAGCATCGTGCGCCAGGTCACCGACATCAACGCCGCCATATCAGGCATCGCCACCCGAACCGGCGAACATGCCGCAAGCCTCGACAGCGTGACATCAGACGTCAAGGGCCTGGGTGGCGAGGTGGCCGATAGCGCCGGCCTTGCGGAGCGCTCGGCCGAAGGCGCCGACCACCTCCACAGCGTCATTCTCGAGCTCGGCCAGACGATTCGCGAATTCCGCATCGCCCGGGAAAACGCCACTGCCGGGCGCCCTGCGCCGGTGCGCGTGACACCGCCGCGGGCCCTTGAGGGCGCTACCCGCCCGGCACCGGTCGTGGACGAATACGAAAATGACGATTTTGGCCTTCCGCAAGCGTTCGCAAGCGTCGGAGGTGGGCGGAATGTTTACTAACCTATCGGATGATTGCCGCAGCTCGTCTTTTCGGGCCGGGACAAGGGGACAAGGAAAAGCTGATGGCAGCAAAGAAGAGTGGCAAAACGCTGGATTTGACAGCGGTGCTCGACCTCAACGAGGCTTCCGCCTTGCGCGATAAACTCCTCTCCCTCCGGGGTAGCGGTCTTTCGATAGACGCTTCCGGCGTCGAACGGATCGGCGCGCTTTGCGCCCAGGTTCTGATGTCCGCCGAGAAGACCTGGGAGCAGGACACGCAGCCGTTCACCTTCTCCAAGGTGTCCGACGCATTTCAGAAAACCATGCAGCTGGTTGGCGTCAATATTGACCACCTGCTTGCCAAGGAGATTCGGCAATGAAGAAAAAAGTGCTGACTGTGGATGATTCCCGCACCATCCGAAACATGCTTCTCGTGACGCTGAACAATGCTGGCTTCGAGACGATCCAGGCGGAAGACGGCATCGAGGGCCTTGAGGTTCTCGAAGAGTCCAATCCCGACGTCATCGTGACCGACATCAACATGCCGCGCCTCGACGGTTTCGGCTTCATCGAAGGTGTCCGCCGCAACGAGAAATATCGGGCGATCCCGATCCTGGTCCTGACCACGGAAAGCGACGCGGAAAAGAAGAACCGTGCCCGCCAAGCCGGTGCCACGGGCTGGATAGTCAAGCCTTTCGACCCGGCCAAGCTGATCGATGCCATTGAGCGTGTAACCGCTTAAACCCAGGATTTGCTCCTATGGATATGAACGAAATCAAAGAGATCTTTTTCCAGGAGTGCGAGGAACAGCTCGCAGAATTGGAATCCGGTCTTCTGAAAATGAATGATGGCGATCGCGATCCGGAAACCGTCAATGCGGTGTTCCGTGCCGTGCATTCGATCAAGGGCGGCGCCGGCGCCTTCGGCCTTGACGATCTGGTAGCCTTCGCCCATGTTTTCGAGACCACTCTCGATTGCGTTCGATCCAACAAGCTTGAGCCGAACCAGGACGTCCTGAAGGTGATGCTGAAGTCGGCCGACGTGCTCGCTGACCTGACGAACGTTGCGCGCGACGGCGGCAGCGTCGATGAAAGCCGCAGCCGCGGCCTCGTCAGGGAGCTCGAGGCGCTGGCCAACGGTGAAATGCCGTCTCCCTCGGCGTCAGTCGAGGCGCCTGCGCCGAAGGCAGTCGCAAAGGCCGCTCCGGCGCCGACCCCCAAGCCGACGGACGACAGCGGCTTCCAGCCGGTCCCCTTTTCCTTCGACGATTTTGGCGGCGAGGGCGATGCCGGCGGCATGCCGGCCTATGAAGTCATCTTCAAGCCGCGCTACGAACTCTATTCCAAGGGCAATGACGCCACCCTGCTGCTGCGCGATCTCTCGCGCCTCGGCGAAATGACGATCTATTGCAATACGGATGACCTCCCGGGCCTCGAGGAGCTCGATCCGGAAGGCGCTTATTTCTTCTGGAATGTCACGATCAAGACGGACAAGGGCGAGGACGCCATCCGCACCGTCTTCGAATTCGCCGAGTGGGATTGCGAACTGACGGTAAAGCCGGTCGAAGAAGCAAGGGCCGAGGCGACCAGCAACGACGAACTGCCGATGGTGCCGGTTCCTTTCGACCTGTCGATCCTGGACGAAGCCGGCGCAATCGAAGAGGTTTCCGGCTCAGACGCGCGGGCCGAGGAGACGGCCGCAGCCATTGCCGCAGCCGAGACTGCCTCCAACGTCACGCAGATTGTCGCCGCCCGCGTAGAGAAGAAGGAATCGGCCGCCGCCGCAGCGGCCGCAGCAAGTGCTGCCGCTCAGAACAATGCCGCCGGTGCCGGCCAGACGATCCGCGTCGATCTCGACCGTGTCGACCGCCTCATCAACCTCGTCGGCGAATTGGTCATCAACCAGGCGATGCTGTCGCAGAGCGTCATCGAGAACGACACGACCGGCACCTCCTCGATCAATATGGGCCTCGAGGAGCTGCAGCAGCTCACCCGCGAGATCCAGGACTCGGTCATGGCGATCCGCGCGCAGCCGGTGAAGCCGGTCTTCCAGCGCATGTCGCGTATCGTCCGCGAAATCGCCGACATGACCGGCAAGTCGATCCGCCTGATCACCGAAGGTGAAAACACCGAAGTCGACAAGACGGTCATCGACAAGCTGGCCGAACCGCTGACCCACATGATCCGCAACGCCGTCGACCACGGCATCGAAACGCCCGAAAAGCGTGCAGCCGCCGGCAAGAACACCGAAGGCACTGTCCGCCTGACCGCCAAGCATCGTTCGGGACGCATCCTGATCGAGCTTGCCGACGACGGTGCCGGCATCAACCGCGAGAAGGTCCGCCAGAAGGCGATCGACAACGACCTCATCCCGGCCGATTCCAACCTGTCGGACGAGGAAATCGACAACCTGATCTTCCTGCCGGGCTTCTCGACGGCCGACAAGATCTCCGACATCTCCGGCCGCGGCGTTGGCATGGACGTCGTCAAACGTTCGATCCAGGCGCTCGGCGGCCGCATCAACATCACCTCGAAGCCGGGTCACGGCTCGGTCTTCACCATGAGCCTGCCGCTGACGCTCGCCGTCCTCGACGGCATGGTAGTCACTGTCGCCGGCCAGACGCTGGTCGTGCCGCTGACGGCGATCGTCGAAACCCTGCAGCCGGAAGCGGCCGCGATCCACTCCTTCGGTGCCAACCACCGGCTGATCTCGATCCGCAACAGCTTCTGCCCGCTGGTCGATGTCGGCCGCATCCTGAACTTCCGCGCCACCCAGGCCAATCCGGTCGAGGGCGTGGCGCTTCTGGTGGAATCCGAAGGCGGCGGCCAGCGCGCCCTGATGGTCGATGCCATCCAGGGTCAGCGCCAGGTGGTCATCAAGAGCCTGGAAGCGAACTACACCCATGTGCCGGGCATTGCCGCCGCCACCATCCTCGGTGACGGGCGCGTCGCTCTCATCCTCGATGTCGACGCAGTCGTCGGCGCCTCGCGCGGCCAGTCGCTCAAAGCGGAAATGTCGTTAGCAGCGGTGGGATAAGGGAATGTCGTACACTGTAAAAAATCTGAACGAGGGGGATCGCGAGCTGATCGCGTTCCGCATCGGGGATCAGGAATTTTGCGTGAACATCATGTCGGTTCGCGAAATCCGCGGCTGGACCCCGGCGACCGCGATGCCGCATTCGCCTGGCTATATGCTGGGTGTCATCAACCTGCGCGGCGCGGTGCTGCCGATCATCGATCTTGCGGCCCGGCTCGGCATGAAGCCGGCCGATCCGACTGCCCGTCATGTCATCATCGTCGCCCAGGTCCGGCGTAAGGTCGTCGGCCTGCTGGTCGACGCCGTTTCCGATATCCTGACGGTGACCGACGAAACCATCCAGCCGACGCCCGAGATCTCCTCCGAGCTCGAGCGTCAATTTGCCCGCGGCATTCTCGCCATCGAGAAGCGCATGATCTGCCTGATCGAACTCGAATCCCTCTTTCCAGAGACCGAAAGCGAAGCCGCATGAGTGTAATGGGCGCAAAAGATCAGAGACAGGGATCGGACGAGGTCCTGGCGAGCGGAGAATATCCGCTGACGCGCCGCGACCTCACTGAAATCGCCGCAATGATCTATTCGGATGCCGGCATCTTCCTCAACGAAACGAAGGCGTCGCTCGTCTATTCGCGCCTGTCGAAGCATATCCGCAATCTCGGCCTGTCCGGCTTCCGGGAATATTGCGACCTCGTCGCTTCGCCGGCCGGTGCTGCGCCGCGCCGCGAGATGCTTTCGCATCTGACGACCAATTTTACTCGCTTCTTCCGCGAAAACCATCATTTCGATCACCTGCGCGACCATGTCCTGCCGGAGCTTCTGCAGCGGGCGAGATCGGGCGGCAGGGTGCGCATCTGGTCGGCCGCCTCTTCCGACGGGCAAGAACCCTATTCGATCGCGCTGACGGTGCTGTCGCTGATGCCGAACGTCGCCGATTACGACTTCAAGATCCTGGCGACCGACATCGACCCGAAGATCCTCGCGATCGCCCGCGCCGGCGCCTATGACGAGAGCGCGCTCGAAACCGTATCGCCCGCCATGCGCAAACAATGGTTCAGCGAAGTCGAGATACAGGGCCGCCGGAAGTTCCAGGTCGACGACCGCGTCAAGCGGCTGATCACCTACAACGAGCTGAACCTGATGGCGCAATGGCCGTTCAAGGGCAAGTTCGACGTCATCTTCTGCCGCAACGTCGTCATCTATTTCGACGAGCCGACGCAGATGAAGATCTGGCAGCGTTTCGCCGGCCTGCTGCCGGAGGGCGGTCATCTTTATATCGGTCATTCCGAGCGTGTTTCGGGTGAGGCAAAACACGTCTTCGACAATATCGGCATCACGACCTATCGCTACACGTCCAAAGGTCTCGGGAGGAAGGCATGAGCGCTCCGGCAAGGGTTCTCGTTGTTGACGACTCGCCGACGATGCGGGGGCTGATCACCGCCGTCTTGAGTTCCGACCCCGAGGTCAACGTCATCGGCCAGGCCGGCGACGCGCTGGAAGCGCGGGAGGCAATCAAGCGGCTGAACCCCGACGTCCTGACGCTCGACATCGAGATGCCGAACATGAACGGTCTCGATTTCCTCGAAAAGATCATGACGCTGCGGCCGATGCCTGTCATCATGGTATCCACAATGACCCATCGCGGCGCCGAGGCGACGCTTGCGGCGCTGGAGATCGGCGCGTTCGACTGTGTCGGCAAGCCGGCGCCGGGCGAACTCAGGCCGTTTGGCGACCTCGCCGAGAAGGTCAAGGCCGCCGCGCGCACGCAGCGCCAATATTCCCAGCCCGTCGCCGCCGTCGCGCCACCGCCCTCGGTTGCCGACTTCCGCGTCGGCCGCAAGATCGTCGCGATCGGCTCGTCCACCGGCGGCGTCGAGGCGCTGATCGCCGTGCTGCAAAAGTTTCCGGCGAATTGCCCGCCGACCGTCATCACCCAGCATATGCCGCCGACCTTCACCAAGAGCTTCGCCGAACGGCTGAACCGCCTCTGTGCGCCGGTGGTGCAGGAAGCGACCGACGGTGCCCGTCTCGAAATCGGTAAGATCTATCTGGCGCCCGGCGGCGAGCGTCACCTCCAGGTCAGCAACGCCTCGGCACCATGCTGCCGACTCATTGACCGGGCACCGGTCAACGGTCACCGCCCCTCGGTGGACGTGCTATTCGATTCGGTCGCTGAACTGGCGGGCCGTAATGCCGTCGGCGTGATTTTGACCGGAATGGGCCGCGATGGCGCCGCCGGATTGTTGAAAATGCGCCACGCCGGCGCCAGAACGCTCGGCCAGAACGAAAAAACCTGTGTCGTTTACGGAATGCCAAGGGTTGCCCACGAACTTGGCGCCGTTGAGCAGCAGCTGCCGCTGTCTGCCATTGGTGAAGAAATATTGAAAATGACAGCAGCCCGAAAGGAAGGGACCGAATAAATGTCGATCGCGGAGAAAATCAAAGTTCTGATCGTCGACGATCAGGTAACGAGCCGGTTGCTGCTCAGCGACGCGCTGACCCAGCTCGGTTTCAAGCAGATCACCTCGGCCGGTGACGGTGAGCAGGGCATGAAGATCATGGCCGAGCAGCCGCACCACCTGGTGATCTCGGACTTCAACATGCCGAAGATGGATGGCATCGGCTTCCTTCAGGCCGTGCGCACCAACCCGAACACCAAGAAGGCGGCCTTCATCATCCTGACCGCCCAGGGCGACCGCGCACTGGTGCAGAAGGCGGCCCAGCTCGGCGCCAACAACGTGCTCGCCAAGCCGTTCACGATCGAGAAGATGAAAGCGGCCATCGAAGCCGTGTTTGGAGCCCTGAAATGATCACTGAGGGGGCAGCCCGCCGCGTGCACATCATTCAGGGCGAGTACAAGGTTCTGAACGATCCGAATGCGGTCCTCTCGACCATTCTCGGTTCGTGCGTGGCTGCGTGCCTCAGAGATCCTGTCGCCGGTGTCGGCGGCATGAACCACTTTCTGCTGCCCGGTTCGGCGACGTCGCCGACATCAGGCGGCGATGCCACGCGCTACGGCGTGCATCTGATGGAACTGCTGATCAACGGTCTCTTGAAGCAGGGCGCCCGGCGCGACCGGCTGGAAGCAAAGATCTTCGGCGGCGCGAAGACGATCTCGACATTCTCCAATGTCGGTGAGCAGAACGCGGCCTTCGCCGTGCAGTTCCTGAGGGATGAAGGCATTCCGGTGGTCGGTTCCTCGACCGGCGGAGAGCATGGACGCAAGCTTGAATATTGGCCGGTCTCCGGTCGTGCCCGGCAATACCCTCTGACCGGCGCCGAAACGCAGAGAACCGTCGCTCTCGAGCAGCGTCCCGCCGCTCCGCAGAAACCCGTCGAAACCAGTATCGAATTTTTTTGATGGCGAGGATTTTCATATGACATTTACCCAGATGATGGAGCCGCCCGCGCCTGTCGAAGCGCTGAGCGACATCCTGATGCGCATCGTGTCCGAACTGCACGATGTCGCCTACCTCATCGAACGCATCGAGCCCCAGCTTCTCGACCTCGGCAGCGCCGAAATCCTGAACTCGCCGGATGCCATGAAGGTCATGCAGGGCATCGATCTGGCCGTGCAGAAATCACGCGGCCTTGCCGAATTCATCGACACCATCACCGGTGAAATCCCGCACGGCTGGGCAGTCGACGTCGCAACCGCGCTCAGCCTCGTCAAACTGGCAGAGATGCAGAAGGCATTGGGCGGGGCCACACGCCACGGCCATTCCCAGCCATTGAGCAAGGCAGCCGGCGACTTCGATTTCTTCTAGAACGCTCCGT
Source organism: Rhizobium sp. CRRU65 (assembly GCF_048551595.1). Classification (NCBI taxonomy): domain Bacteria; kingdom Pseudomonadati; phylum Pseudomonadota; class Alphaproteobacteria; order Hyphomicrobiales; family Rhizobiaceae; genus Rhizobium; species Rhizobium sp. CRRU65. The sequence continues at coordinate 132,920 of NZ_JBLYZH010000012.1, forward strand.
TTTTCTCCGACTGACGGAAACGCTCTCTCCTTGTTCTTGCGCTATCCCGGACGCAAAACCGCTGCGCATTTTTGCTGGAATTACTTTAGGCCTTTTCGCTCCCGCACGCTCTCACGAAACGCTCGCACAAGTTTCGCCGACTATTCGTCTGATGAGGCAATAAGCCTGCTTTGTCTTTGACGAATCGTGCGAGAACAGAATGAATCTGTTAAATCAATTAGTTCAGATCTTTAAGAACTTCGGTTCCCTTGGCCGAACACGCCTGATGATTCTGGGAGGCGTCGGTGCCGTTTCCATTGCAATCGTCCTTGCGGCCGCTCTTTTCGTCAACAAGCCGGCACAGGAAACACTCTATGTCGGTCTGGATTCGCCCGATCTCAACCAGATCAGCATGGCGCTTGCCGAAGCCAACATCAATTTCCAGGTCGGCACCGACGGCACCAGCATCAGCGTTCCCGCTGGGATGACGGGCAAGGCCCGCCTGATGCTTGCCGAGCGCGGCCTGCCGAACAGCGCCAATGCCGGTTACGAACTCTTTGACAATGTCGGCTCCCTCGGCCTGACCTCCTTCATGCAGGAGGTGACGCGGGTTCGAGCGCTGGAAGGCGAAATCGCCCGCACCATCCAGTCGATCTCGGGTATAACAGCCGCGCGCGTCCATATCGTCATGCCGGAGGTTGGAAACTTCCGGAAGGCGGAGCAGAAACCGACCGCATCCGTCATGATTCGCGCAAGCGCTACCACCGGGCGCAGCGCGGCGACCTCGATCCGCCACCTCGTCGCCTCGGCCGTGCCGGGGCTTGACGTCGATGACGTCACCATCCTCGATTCCGCCGGCCAGCTCCTCGCTTCCGGCGACGAGGCGAGCAACAGCTCGCTGAACCGCTCGCTCAACATCGTCCAGAACGTTCAGCAGGAAGTCGAATCCAACATCGACAAGGCGCTGGCACCCTTCCTCGGCATGGACAACTTCCGTTCCAGCGTCACCGCCGATCTCAACACCGACGCCCAGCAGATCCAGGAAACGACCTACGATCCCGAATCCAAGGTCGAACGTTCGGTCCGCTCGACCAAGGAAGCCCAGCAGTCGCAGCAGAAGCAGTCCGATAGCGCGACGACGGTCGAGCAGAACATTCCGCAGGCGGCTCCCGAGGCCGGCGGCTCCGCCGGGCCCGAATCGCAAGACAAGTCCGACAAGCGCGAAGAGCAGACCAACTACGAAATCAACAGCAAGACGACGGCGACGACCCGCAGCAGCTATAAGGTCGAAAAGCTTTCGATCGCCGTGGTGGTCAACAAGGGCCGCATCGCCAAGATGGTCGGTGAGCCCGCCGACCAGACAAAGGTCGACGCCTATCTCGCCGAAATGCAGAAGATCGTCGCTTCGGCGGCCGGCATCGACGCCAAGCGCGGCGACGTCGTCACCGTCACGGCGATGGACTTCCTCGAAAATCAGCTGCTCGAAGACGCCACCGGTGGTGTCCGCGTCATGGATATGCTGAGCCGCAATCTGGCCGGCATCATCAACTCGCTCGCCTTTGTCGCGGTCGCCTTCTTGGTGGTCTGGATGGGCTTGCGGCCACTGGTGCGCAGCGTCAGCGGCAACGGCAGCTCTGCGGCTTTCGGCGACGCGACGCCGGAAGCGGCCGGCCTCGAGCTTCCGGACTTCGCGCCTGCATCGGGAGCACCCGGAGGCGCTCTCATGGACGGCTTCGGGTCCGACTTCGGCTTCGACAGTACCGAGGACCTGCTCAGCCTCGGCGACGACGATGGAAACTTCAATCGGCGCGTCAAGGAAGGCCCGGAACGCAAGCTTTCCCGTATGGTCGAGATCAACGAGGAACGCGCCGCGAAAATCCTCAGGAAATGGGCGATCGACGAAGCAGCGTAAAACAAAGGCCGGGCAACCGGCCTTTTTTCATGTCGGTACCGAAGCTTGATTCCCGAACCGCTGTTTGCTGAAAAGCCGTGACTGGAGATGCAAGAGACCCGGCATGACATCAGGGTCGAGAATTCGAATAAGACGTTAGACCCGACAACTGAAATGCGGCTGTAGCGCGACTTGATGAGATGGACTCGCGTAAAACGCGAAGCAAGTTGCGATACCGCCAGAATCACCTTAGCCTCCCTCTATCTGAAGGCTGGAACGAGTGGTCGAATCAGTGCATTGGCGACAGCGAAAGTAAATCCCTAGAAGTCGGAGATGGTGATTTGCATCGACTGGCTTACCCTTGGGTGATTCGAAATGGGATTCGAGCGGAAGTTGACTTGAATCCCTTACAGAAAAATTGCTGTTGCACCGAGTTCGATCGTTTCTCAGCCGCAGGACATTGCCAGTGGATATGAATGTAATTCAGGCGAGCAAAGGCGAGAGGCAGATGGCGAATTTCGCGAGTGCGGCGGTGCCGGATCTGTTGCCGCGTGATGAGCTGCTCCAGCGCCTCCACGGCGTCGCCAGCACCGGCAGGTTGCAGTCTGGTCTGCGCGCACTGACGGACTACGTGGGTGCTTCGTACTACCTTCTGGCGCGCTGCGATCTCCTCCAGGAAAGTGGCCTCGATTTCATCGTTTCGTCTGACTGGCCTTTCGACCTGGTCAGGGACATCGCCAATGATCTGGTCCGCGGCTATGCCCGGTCGACCGAGCTGGAAAAATGCATGCAGGTCTTCCAGCCGAATTTTGCTCTTCTGCCTGACAGTGCCGAGGTCCCGGATGGCGCCAGCCGCCAATATTGTTCGGTGACCTTCAATGTCGGCCGGTCGCGGCTGGCCTTGATGTTCCTGTTCGGGGAGGGATTCATCCTTTCGCCGGAGCGCCTGCGCGATGTAGGCTTGCTTGCAGGTTATGTCGCGAGCTTCCTTCGCTGCGGCGGTACGAAGGTCGATCGCGATTTCGAATTGACCGACCGCGAGCTGGAATGCCTGTTCTGGATCGCCGAGGGCAAGACCAGCGACGAGATCGCGATGATTCTCGGAATATCCCGCAATACCATCAACAACTACATCACCAGCGTGATGCGCAAGACGGCGACCAAGACCCGGTCCGAGGCCATTGCCTTCGCCGTCCGCAATAATCTCGTATAGGGGGATATATGGGGTATCCATCAGGCAGGACCATGAGCAGCGCCGAGCAGCTGCGAATGGTACGTGTGAACAGGATTTCCAGCCGGTCCGATCTTTTTCCGCGGCTGATCGCGATGCAGAAGCTCGCCGATGCGCAAGGCTTCGCGATCTTCCGCGTCAGCGGCTCGGGCATTCCGGCAAAGCAGCGGCTTGTCTGCGAGCTCGAGAACTGGGGGTCTTCCAATGCCGGTTTCGGCAAGGCCTTCACGGATGCCTACGGCGATATTCTTCTCGACCATATCGACAAGTCGCTGCTGCCGCTCTCATGGGCAGGCGGTTACGACCGTGCGGCACCCGGTCCGGCGGACTTCTCGCCGTTCATGACGCGGCTGCAGGACGGTATTCTGCCTTTCTCCGGACTTGCCTTTCCGGTGCGGCTTGGCGCCGTCGGCAACGGTTTCATCCTTTTCACCGGCGATGAGATCGATCCTTCGAGCGATACCATCGTCGAGCTGCACGGTCGATGCTGCCATATCATGATGGATCTGCTCTCGCTCGACGAGCGCCGCACGGCGGCTGCCGAGGCGCTCAGCGAACGCGAGATCGCCTGTCTGCAATTGGCCGGCGACGGCCGCATCAGCGAAGAGATTGCCGACAAGCTCGGCCTGTCCGTGCACACCGTGAACGCCTATCTCGGCTCGGCGACCATCAAGCTCGATTCCGTCAATCGCATCCAGGCGATCGCCAAGGCGATCCGGCTCGGTTATATCAGCTGAACCCGCGCGGTCGTTTTCAGCGTCGCGCGTTTTTCCAGACGCGCAAGCGACGCTGTAACGCTTTGAATTGCTGTCCAAGGCGAATGCGAAAGCTCGGTTGTCTTGAAAGACGTCAGCCGGCCAGCGTCTGAGGCGGCTGGTTGATGCTGTAACGCGATTCCCGAAGGCTTCTTCTGAGGAATATGGTGTTCTCGTCAGGATCCGCCGAGGGGTTCTGGAAGGCGATATGATTGATCTCGATGCCGGCGTGGTCTTCGGCAAGGGTGAGCTGTGCGTAGACGGTGACACCGCGTGGCTTGATTTCCAGATCGAGAACGACTTCGGGCTTGCCGCCCCATTCCAGAGTATAATTGCCGCCCAGGCCGAAATTCACCGTGCCCGGATGAAAGAAAAGCTCCGCCGCCGAAGCGACGAGATCGGAAAGGTTGCCGTAATACTCGAAGCGCAGCAGTGAAATAAGGTCAGAAGCATCCAGAAGGCGCAGTTCAGTAGCGACCGGGCTGATCGCGTCTGCGAGGATCTTTTCACGCTGGGTAGAGTGAGGGCATTTTTTCATTCGGCTTATCTTACCCGTTTGTTCTTGGCGTCCGCAGCGTAGACCCGGTGGATGAGCTCCGCTACCGCCTTATAGAAGACTGACGGGATGACACTATCGATCGAGACTTGCGCAAACATGGAGCGCGCAAGGGGCGGATCCTCGAACACCGGTATGCCGTTCTTCTCGGCGATCTCCCTGATTTTGAGCGCAATCAGGTCCTGACCCTTGGCCAGCACCACCGGCGCATCGTTCTCTTCACGCGCGTAACGCAGCGCCACCGCATAGTGCGTCGGGTTAGCGATCACCAGCGTCGCGCGGTGGACGTCGGCGATCATGCGCCGGCGCGCGCGGTCGCGCATCAGTGAGCGCTGCCGGCTCTTGACGAAGGGGTCGCCCTGCGCCTGCTTGTTTTCTTCCTTCACCTCGTGCCGCGTCATCTTCAGCTCGGTGAACCAGTGATGGCGCGTCCAGAAAAGATCGGCGATTGCCACGATCGCGGTGGCGATCAGCATGACGATGATGATCTTGCGCATCGCCGCCATCAGTCGCACCAGAATCGTCTGCGGATCGGAGAACATCGCGTCGATCGAACCGAAATATTCGCTCCTGAGCACAAAGAACAGGATCACCCCGACGACGACCACCTTGAACAGCGACTTTCCGAATTCGACCAGGCCGGGCACGCTGAAGAGCCGTGACCAGCCTTTGATCGGCGAGATACGCGAGGCCTGCGGGCGGATGCGTTCCAGCACCAGTGTCGGCAGATTCTGGAAGACGGAGGAGGCGACGCCGAACACCATGAACAGGATGAAGGCGGGCGCCACCAGCGCCGCACTTGCCCAGCCGAGCCGCACGAATAGTGCCAGCACATCCGGCCCCGTCTCGATCTTCCATTGGTCGGGCTGTTCGAAGATGTCGCGCAGCGTTTCACTCATGCGTCCGACGCTGTCGGGAAGGAAGAATACGAGGTAAATGAAGGTCGCGAGGATGGTCGCAAAGATCGAAAGTTCGCGCGAAGACGGCACGTTGCCCTTTTCCGCGGCATCGCTTTGCTTTTTCGCGGTTGGGGCTTCTGTTTTGCTGTCCTTGTCATCGTCTGCCAAGTCGCGGCCCTCTTCAAAGAAATAGGCCGCAGCTAATGCATGCCGCCCAAAAACGTGCAGCGCTTTTGGGATGACGACATGCATCAGAACAAAGACCTAAAGCGCGTCGCAGGAACCGAGTTCTATGCGACGCGCTTTAGAGCACGGTCTGTTGCTGGAAGGGTAGCCGCCTGTGGCACGGCGATCAACAGCCGCCGTTCGACATGCCGGATTTGTCAACAGTCTCGAAGCGCCAAAGCATGTCGCGCAAAAGTGTGCAGCGGTTTTGCGACAACGACATGCGTAAAAACAAGGACCTAAAGCGCGAGGAGCGAATCTGAAAGATCGCGGCGCACTTTAGGCGGCCGCCGAAGCGTCGCCTTCCTTTTCCTTGAGCTCGATCTGGCCGGAATTGGCCAGGCGAATCGCTTCCTGCGCCACGGCGCGGCGGGCAATCGCGATCTCGCGCGGATTGACGCCGCCCATGCCGCTCTGCAGATCCGATTCGATCATGCGGCGCTGGCGTGGGCTGATGGCGGAGAGAACCGATTCGCGGATCTCGGGGGGCGACCCGCGTAGCGCGACGGTGAGCACATCCGTCGAGATGTCGTTGAGCAGCATGACGCGGCTGCGCTGCGGCATGTACATGAGGTCCTCGAACAGGAAGATCTTCGGGCGAACCTTGTTGACCGATTCGCGGCTGATCGATTCGAGCGAGCTGAGCAGCGTGTCGACCTGCGGCTTGTCGAGTTCGTTCATGAGATCGGCGACCTTCGTCGAGCCGGCCGCATTGCGCTCTGCCTCGACTTCGGCAAGCAACGTCATGACCTGGTTCTCGATGATCTGCGCAGCCTTCGGGCTGACGGTCTTCATATTGACCGTTCTGTTCATGATGTCGGCGCGGCGATTGTCGGGAAGCTGCAGCAGCACCTTGGCGCCGAAGGAGGAGGGCATCATCGAAAGAATATAGGCGACGGTCTGCGGATGCTCGCGCAGCAGGAACTGCGCGACGAATGTCGGCTCCGCCTCGCTGAGGCGATCCCAGATCGAGGTTTCGTAGGCCTGGAATGCAGTGCGGCGGCCGAGCAGGCTGTCGACCTCGTCGGGCGTCAGGCCTTCTTCAAGAATGGCTTCGATTGCCTTGGCATTGTCCATCAGTCCGGCGCCCTCGGTGAAGAGGTCTTCGAACTCGGAGACGAGCAACAGCAGCTCGTCCGGCGGAATGGCGCGCAGCGACTGGGCGGATGAGATAATGGTCTGCAGTTCGGCCTGGGTGAAATATTTCAACAGCCGGCCGGCGACTCCCTTTCCCATAGCGAGAAGAACAGCCGCCGCCTTTTCAGCCTGGGTCAACGGTTTCCCGGCTAATGCGCCGCCGAAATCGTCAAAGTCCATCATGGTCTAACCTCTCCGTCCCACACAGGGATCAGGCTTTTTTCGTACTCAAAACTTCAATCAGCTTCACACCGAATCGCGTGTCGTCGTTATCAAGCACCGTAATTTCGCCACGTGCAATCCTGCGGCCGTTCACCATAATCTCGACCGGTTCGCCGATCTTCTTGTCGAGGGCGATCGTCGCCCCTTCATTGAGGTTCATCAGGCCGGAGACCTGCATGCGGCTGGTGCCGAGCATGATCTGGACGTCGATCGGGATGTCCATGATCAGGTCGAAGTTCGAATTCAAAGCGCTGCCGAGTGGAGCCGGTGACTCCTCGAAGGAGGGGCTGCTGCCGAAATCCATGCCGGCAGCCGAGCTCGCACTGCCGCCGAAATCGCCGCCGAAATCGTCGCCGCCGAAAGGACTTTCCGAAGCCTCGCCGCCGAAGGCCGCCAGGTCCGTTCCTGCTGCGAAGGGGTCGCTCTGCGGGTCGTCGCCAAACTGCGGCAGGTCGCCGTCGGCATCCTGCTTCAGTACGCCGCGCAGATCGTCGATCGCCTGATCGAGATCGGCTTCGCTGCCCGGAAGATCCAGGGAGAGGTCGCTGTTCTGCTGTGTTTTCTTCGTAGCCATGAAATCACTATTCCAGTTGAAACTTGCCTCAAACTGCCTTTGCAGCCCAAAAGCCAGAGAACCGATTAATTCATTAAATGACGGATGAGTTCGTCATCCGAGTTCATCGTATCCTTGACGCGGACCATGTAATTTTCGCCTGAACGCCCGAACTCGCACACATACAATTCCTTGCTGTTGGCGCTGACCTCGACCCGCACGTCGCCGTGGTCGCGGAACGGAATGACGTCGCCGACCATCAGCTTCGATATCGTGCGAAGCGTCAGGTCCTGCAGCCTGATCTTCGCCTCGAGCGTGACATGCGAGCGGCGGACCTGGTCGCCGAGCTGCTCAGTCCATTCCGGTGACTTGCCGGTGGCCTGGCGTTTCGGCTTCGGCGGCGTCACCTTGGTCTTGAGCAGCGCCGTCTGCGGAACGATCAAGGCGAATTCCGAAACGATGCCGGCAAGTGTGATCGACATGTTGATGGCAGCGGCGAATTCGTCCGGACGATCTTCCGGCGGCCGGGCGCGCGCGTCAAGGGCGTGCGGGGCCGAAAGGCTCGGTTCGAAGCCGCCCGGCGCGTTGACGGCCGAGCGCAGCACTTTGGCGATCTTGTCGAAGACCATGACCGCCAGATCGAGCTCGATGATCGAAAGCAGCCGGTCGGCCGGTTCCTCGATCGTATCGGCGGTGGCGCCGAGCAGGTGCTCCATCAGCGTGATGACGAAGCCGTTGCCGCAGGCAAGCGTGATGTTCTGCGACCAGTTGCGCAGCGTCGCATCGACCAGCGTGACGTTCGCGCTCAGATCTTCGATCAGGTGGTTCTTGTAGCCGATCTCGCAGCCGAGATAGTTGACCGTCACGTCGAGGCCGGTCTCGCTTTTGATGACGTCGGGAAAGAATTCGCTGTAGATTTCCCCGAAGGAACTGCAGATCTTGGCAACTCCGCCTCTGTCGCCGAGCCCGCCTGTCAGCTTGGCGAGAAGGGCAGGATCCATTGCCGGTTTGTCGTGCGAAGCATTGCTCATAGTCATTTAAGCCGCCTTGTTTTCGCCACCAGGGTTCATCATTTCCTGCTCGACCGCGTCGATGGAAGGACGCTCGTAAGCCGAGATCGTCTTGCGGCCGTATTCGAGAGCGACCTGCGGCACCGAGCCGTTCATATAGGCAAGCAGCGTCTGCTTGACGATGACGTAGAGGCGGTGCTGCTTGTTGCGCACGACCTTGATCTGGGAGACCAGCGGCGAGCAGACGCAGTAGGACAAGAGAATGCCGAGGAAGGTGCCGACGAGTGCCGAGCCGATCAGATGACCGAGCACTTCGGGTGAATCGTTGATATGGGCCATCGCCTTGATGACGCCGAGAACAGCCGCGACGATGCCGATCGCCGGGAAGGAATCGCTCATGATCTGGATCGAGTGGTAGGGCTTCATCTTGTCGTGCATGATTGTGTTGAGCTCTTCGTCCATCAGCGCCTCGATCTCGTGGCTGCGGGCGTTGCCGATGATGATCAGGCGCACGTAGTCGCAGATGAACGCCGTCAGCTCCTTGTTCTTCAGAACCGTCGGAGCCGACTGGAAGATTGTCGATTCGGCCGGATTGTCGATATGGGCTTCGATTTCGTTTCGCGACTTGGTGCGCAGGTCGCGCATCAGCGAATAGAGCACGCCGAGCGTATCGAGATAATTGCGTTCCTTCGGTACGGCGTGCCGGAAGGCTTCGCTGAGCGCTTTGCCTGAGTCCTTCACCACCTTCATCGGGTTCGCCATGATGAAGCTGCCGAGGCCGGCGCCGCCGATGATGAGGAATTCGAAGGGCTGGAACAGCGCGTCCACTTCGCCGCCCATCGCCATGAAGCTGCCGACGATACAGCCGCAAGTCACTATAAATCCGATAATGATGTTCATCGTCAGCCCAATCTGAACGTTGCTTTTCTTTTAGACCGATAGGGTTTCTGCCTTGCGTGAGGCTGATGAAAGGCCCGATCGCAAGGCATTTCCGCGTGCCAGCTTCGCGCAAGCATCTGCCGTCAGTCTAAAGAAGACGAATGGGTGCCCGCGCCCGTTTCTGAGATGCCGCCTCAGCGAAATCCCGGCCGAACCACATGAGACGACCCCCGGCTTTTCGTTCCGTTCATCGCCAATGCTTGGAGCTTACCGACATGCAATCCGGTCTTTATGTTTCTCTGTCGTCGCAGATGGCTCTCGAAAAGCGTCTGAACACCATCGCAGACAACATGGCGAACGTGAACACGACGGGTTTTCGCGCCACCGAGGTGAAGTTCGATGAGATGGTGGCGGCCACTAAGAACAAGCTGAACACCAAGGTGGCCTTCGTTTCCCAGGGCAACGACTACCTGAACGAGGGAAATGGCGAGTTGCAGCACACCGGCAACATGCTCGATTTCGCCATCAAGGGCGATGCCTGGTTTGCGCTCGATACGCCGGCCGGCCGCGTTCTGACGAGGGACGGCCGCTTCACGATCAAGGATACCGGCGAACTCGTCTCGATAAGGGGATATCCGGTTCTTGACGCCGGCGGCGCGCCGATTCAGCTCAACACGAAGGGTGGCGAGCCGGCCGTCGGTACGGACGGCATCATCTATCAGGCCGACCGCCAGGTTGCTTCGCTCGGCCTGTTCGAGGCCGATATCAGCAAGGGTTACCTGCGTTACGAAAACAGCGGCATCATGACCACCGACCAGCCGCGCGCCGTCGTCGACCGCTTCAATGTCGGTGTCGAGCAGGGCTATCTCGAAAACTCCAACGTCAACGCCATGCGCGAGATCACCCAGCTGATCGAAGTCAACCGCGCCTTCGAAAGCGTCTCATCGCTGATGCGCGACAGCGAGGATTCCTTCAAGGAAGCCGTCCAGACGCTTGGCGGCAGCCGCTAATGCATGTCGTCCAAAAGTGTTTGGCGGTTTTGAGAGAACGACATGCACAAGAACAAAGACCCAAAATACGTCGCATGCCGCGAGCTGCACGCAACGTATTTCAGGGCGGGATTTGAAGCATGAGCACCACGCTACTGTCTATGGACGGTCTTTCTCCGAAGCTGGCGCATCTGGCGGGCCTCGTCGACCGATACGCATCGCCGGAGTTTGCGGTTGCCCATGGCGGTCGCGTGCAGACCATCGCTGCCGGCCACTACACGGTTCACGGTCTCTCCCGCCACGTTCGTCTCGGCGAGTTCGTGGCCCATAAATCGGCGACCGGCATCCATCTCGGCGAAGTCGTGCGCGTCGAGCCGGAACTGATCTATGTCTGCCCGATCGAACCCGGCGAGCCGATCGGCATCCACGATACCGTCATCCGCAAGGGCGCCTTCCGCATTGCACCGACGGACAGCTGGTGCGGGCGCACCGTCAACTCGCTCTGCGAGCCGATCGACGGGCTGGGCCCGATCGCCGAGGGCCTCGATCGCCGCTCGATCTCCAATACCGCGCCGCCCTCGATGACCCGCAAGCGTGTCGAGACCGGCTTCAAGACCGGCGTACGCGCGATCGACATCTTCTCGCCGCTCTGCCTCGGCCAGCGCCTCGGCATCTTCGCCGGCTCCGGCGTCGGCAAGTCAACGCTTCTTTCCATGCTCGCCCGCGCCGATGCTTTCGACAAGGTTGTCATTGCGCTTGTCGGCGAACGCGGCCGCGAGGTGCGCGAATTCATCGAGGATACGCTCGGCAGCAATATGAAGAAGGCGATCGCCGTCGTCGCCACCAGCGACGAGAGCCCGATGCTGCGCAAGATGGCGCCGCTGACGGCGGTCACTATCGCCGAGCATTTCCGCGACAAGGGCGAGAACGTCCTCTTCATCATCGACAGCGTCACGCGTTTCGCCCATGCGATCCGCGAGGTGGCGACCGCCTCCGGCGAGCCGCCGATCGCGCGCGGTTATCCCGCCTCCGTCTTCACAGAGCTGCCGCGCCTCCTGGAACGCGCCGGTCCCGGTCCCGAGGGCGCCGGCACCATCACCGCGATCATCTCGATCCTCGTCGACGGCGACAATCACAATGACCCGATCGCCGATTCGACCCGCGGCATCCTCGACGGACATATCGTCCTGCAGCGCAGTCTCGCCGAAGAAGGGCGTTATCCCCCGATCGATCCGCTCGCCTCGATCTCGCGTCTTGCCCGCAAGGCCTGGACGCCGGATCAGGAAAAGCTGGTATCGCGGCTGAAGGTGCTGATCCACCGTTTCGAAGAGACGCGCGATCTGCGCATGATCGGCGGTTACCGTCAGGGTGCTGATCCCGATCTCGACATGGCGATCAAGCAGGTGCCGATCATTTACGACGTCCTGAAGCAGTCTCCGGGCGACCGCGACTCGCTCGACGCTTTCGCCGATCTCGCCGGTGCGCTCAAGGCTGCAGCCGGCATGGGCAATCAGGGCGCCCCTATTCAGAGGAGAGGCTAGACGTGGCTGATTTCGACGACGAACGCATTGCTTCCCTGAAGCAGCGCAGGAAAGCCGCCATCCTGGATCGGTTTCTGACCTTCGCCGGCCTGGCGCTTGCCGGCGCCTCCGCCTTCTTTCCCTGGTACGTCTTCTTCAACGCGGACAAGTTCGGCATCAATGTCGCCAGCAGCAGCAATTCGCGCGAACTGCCGGACTGGCCGGCCCGCAACGTCTTCAGCGTCTCGCCGCTTGCCATGGTCAACAAGAACGAAGCGGACAAGAAGGCCCCGCCGATCGATCCGCTGACGACGGCGACGGTCTCCGATCTCGGCAAGGAGCGCGATGGCCGCGCTATACAGGAGGATCAGCCCTTCCCCGGCAAATCGTCCTTCCGGCTGTTGCATGTTTCCAACGGCCGGGCGCTGATCGAGGATCCCTCCGGCATGTATGTGGTGCGCATCGGCTCGATCCTGCCCGATGAAAGCCGCCTTGCGACACTCGAGCAGCGCGACGGCAAATGGGTGATCGTCACCTCCAAGGGCGAGACCTACCAGAACAATTGAACCTGTCCGCAAACGCGGAAGGCAACAGGGGCTCCGCCGTGACCGGCCGGAGCCCCTGTTTTTTACTGCGTCATTCCTTAAATCGATTCCGATTTGGGGAAATGACTCAGCAATTCAGAGAGTTACAGCGTCCTGGCGCATCGGCAAGACGCGCGGCGCCGTCATAGCGGCGGCCTTCGCCGAAAACCGCCTCGAAGCCTGAATTCCCGTAAGTCCCACGCAAGATTACCGCACTAGGTTCGGGACAGTAAAAACGGAGAGTTCTCATGCAACCGATCCAACTTTTCGACTTGGCTTCGCGGCAGGCGGAATGGCTGACGATTCGTCAGCAGGTTGTTGCCGGCAACATCGCGAATGCCAATACCCCGAAGTTCCACGCCAAGGACGTTACGCCCTTTGATGCGGTGCTCGACAATTCCAATATCAACATGGCGCGCACCAATCCGGCGCATCTCAGCGGCAACGATTTCAGCGACAGCGGCGATATCGACGTCAAGGATGCCGCGCTCGACCAGGAAATCGGTGTCCAGGAATCCGGCAATACGGTCGGTTTGGCCGAGGAGCTCTCCAAGTCGGGCGATATCAAGCGTCAGTACGATCTGAACACCTCGCTGGTCAGTTCCTTCAACCGCATGATGTTGATGACCGTCAGGAAGTAAAGTTATGGATCCGCTTTCAGCAGCAATGAAAATCGCCGGTTCCGGGCTCGAGGCGCAGTCGACGCGGCTGCGCATCGTCTCGGAAAACATCGCCAATGCCCGCTCGACGGGTGACACGCCCGGTGCCGATCCCTATCGCCGCAAGACGATCACCTTCGGCCAGCAGATGGATCGCACCAACGGTGTCGAGACTGTCGGCGTCAAAAAGGTCGGCGTCGACGAAGGCGACTTCAGCACTGAATTCGACCCCAGCAATCCGGCTGCGGACCCGAAGGGCGTCGTCAAACTGCCGAACGTCAATATCCTGGTTGAGATGGCCGACATGCGCGAAGCCAACCGCTCGTATGACGCCAATCTGCAGACCATCAAACAGACCCGCGATCTCATCTCCTCCACGATCGACCTCCTGAAGAGCCAATAATAATGATCAGCAGCGTCCAGAACGTCAGCAACCTTTCGATGACCCGTGCGCTCGGCGCCGTCGACACCGAAAATTCCACCTCGTCGTCTGCCGCCACCATGCCGGGCGCCGCAGGTGCGGCCAACGGCATGAGCTTCGCCTCCGTCATGGGTAACATGGCGAGCGACGCGGTCAGCAGCCTGAAGGGTGCGGAAAGCATGTCCTTTGCCGGTATCAAGGGCACGGCGACGACGCGCGAAGTCGTCGATTCCATGCTCCAGGCCGAGCAGACGCTGCAGACCGCGATTGCCATCCGCGACAAGGTCGTCTCGGCCTTTCTCGAAGTCACCAAGATGCAGATGTAACTGATTTGAGGACGAACACATGAGAGCGCTCGCCATCGCAGCAACGGGCATGGATGCCCAGCAGACCAATCTGGAAGTCATCGCGAACAACATCGCGAACATCAATACGACCGGTTTCAAGCGCGCCCGCGCCGAATTCTCGGATCTTCTCTACCAGACCGAACGTGCCAAGGGTGTCGCCAACCGCGCCAACCAGGCCGTCGTTCCGGAAGGTGCCAATATCGGCCTCGGCGTCCAGACCTCAGCGGTCCGCAACCTGCATCTCCAGGGCGAACTGACCCAGACCGGCAACGATCTCGACGTGGCGCTGATCGGCAAGGGCTTCTTCCAGATCCAGTCGACCGACGGGACGACGCTTTACAGCCGCGCCGGCGCCTTCAACAAGAACGACCAGGGCCAGCTCGTCACCATCGACGGCTACGAGGTCCTTCCCGGCATCACCATTCCGACGGGCTCGACCGAACTGACGATCAGCCGCTCCGGCCAGGTCACAGCCAAGCTGCCGGGTGCGACGGAGGCAACCGAGCTCGGCCAGTTGACCCTTGCCGACTTCGTCAACGAGGCGGGTCTCCAGCCGCTCGGCGACAATCTCTTCCAGGAAACGCCGGCCTCCGGCGAAGCCGTCATCGGCAATCCCGACGAGGAAGGTTTCGCTTACATGAAGCAGGGTTACCTGGAATCTTCGAACGTCGACCCGGTGAAGGAAATCACCGAGCTGATCTCGGCCCAGCGCGCTTATGAAATGAATTCCAAGGTGATCACCACCGCTGACGAAATGGCCTCCATCGTCAGCAAGAATCTGAAGTAAAGGGAAGGGCCGAAACATGATGTTTTGCCGGGCAGGACACATCTCAGGATGGGTGGCAGCAGCCACGATCGCAGTCGCGGGCATTTTCTTGCCCGCGGACGTGGATGCCGGCATGGGTTATGCCGTCGTTCCGACGACGATCATCTACCCCGGCGACACATTGTCGTCCAGCCAGCTTCAGGAGGTCGAGGTTACCAACCCCAACCTCGCCGGCGACTATGCCAAATCCATTTCCCAGGTCGAAGGCATGGTCTCCAAGCGTACGCTGTTGCCGGGCCGGACGATTTCGGTTTCGGGCCTGCGCGAGGCCTATACGGTGACGCGCGGCTCTTCGATCCGTCTGGTTCTGTCGTTCGGCGCGCTGACGATTTCCGCCGCCGGCACGCCGCTCGAAGACGGCACGACCGGGCAGGTCGTCCGCGCGCGCAATATGGACTCCGGCGTCATCGTCAGCGGCACGGTGCTTGCGGACGGCACGGTCCATGTGAGGGCAAAATGAAATTGTTCTTCCGCTTCGTCACCCTTGTCGCGGTTCTCGCCATGAGTTTGGCTGATGTCGTGCCCGCCTGGGCGCTGACTTCCCGCATCAAGGACATCGCTTCCCTTCAGGCCGGCCGCGACAACCAGCTGATCGGTTATGGCCTCATCGTCGGCCTCCAGGGGACCGGCGACGGCTTCCGGTCCTCGCCCTTCACCGAGCAGTCGATGCGCGCGATGCTGCAGAATCTCGGCATCTCGACGCAGGGCGGCCAGTCCAACGCCAAGAACACGGCGGCCGTGATGGTCACCGCCAACCTGCCACCCTTCGCAAGCCCCGGCAGCCGCATCGACGTGACGGTGAGCTCGCTCGGCGATGCGACGTCGCTGCGCGGCGGCACGCTCGTCATGACCTCGCTTTCTGGCGCCGACGGCCAAATCTATGCCGTCGCGCAGGGTGCCGCCATCGTTTCCGGTTTTCAGGCGCAGGGCCAGGCGGCGACCGTGACCGAAGGTGTCACCACCGCCGGCCGCGTGCCCGGCGGCGCGATCATCGAACGTGAACTGCCGTCCCGCTTCAAGGACTCGGTCAATCTCGTCCTGCAGCTGCGCAACCCCGACTTCTCGACGGCGATCCGCATCGCCGACATCGTCAACGGTTATGCCTCGGCGCGCTTCGGCGGGCCGGTCGCCGAAGCCAAAGATTCGCAGGAAGTCGTGATCCAGAAGCCGCGCACAGCCGATCTCACCCGGCTGATGGCCGATATTGAAAATCTCATCGTCGAGACCGACACGCCGGCCAAGGTGGTCATCAACGAACGCACCGGAACGATCGTCATCGGGTCCGACGTCCGCGTCTCGCCGGTCGCCGTCAGCTACGGCACCTTGACCGTCCAGGTCACCGAGACGCCGCAGATCATCCAGCCCGAACCCTTCTCGCAAGGCCGGACCGCCGTCCAGCCGCAGACCGATATTGCAGCCGAGCAGACCGGCGGGCGCGTCGCCATCATCGATGGTCCGGATCTCAGGACCCTTGTCGCCGGTCTCAACAATATCGGCGTGAAACCGGATGGCATCATCGCCATTCTTCAGGGCATCAAGTCGGCGGGCGCCCTGCAGGCGGAGCTTGTGCTGCAATGATTGATATCATCAACCCTGACATGACGGTTTTGCAATTGCTGCGCCGGCTGGCGCTGCCCGCCGCAGGCCTCGTCCTTCTGTCGATCCCCAGCGCCTTCGCGCAGGAACATGCGCCGGCCGGCGACATCACGTCCCAGGACGAGATCAAGCAGTTCTGCACCAACATCGCCGAGCCCGCCCGCGACCAGCGTTACCTCCTGCAGAAGCAGGAACTGGAAAAGCTTCGCGCCGACATTGACGCCCGCATGGCGGAAATGGACAAGCGCAAGGCCGAGTACCAGGACTGGCTGAAGCGGCGCGACGATTTCCTGAAGCAGGCGGAGGCCGGCCTCACCGAAATCTACAGGAAGATGAAGCCGGATGCGGCCGCACTCCAGCTGCAGGACATGAAGATCGAGGTGGCCTCCGCCGTGATCATGCGGCTCGGGCCGCGTCAGTCGAGCCTCATCCTCAACGAGATGGACCCTGAGAAGGCCGCGGTCATCGCCAGCGTCATCGCCAGTGCGTCCGATCCCAATACGTCGAAGGATCCTTCATGAATATGCGTTTCCCGGCCGCGATCGCCGCCCTCGCACTCCTTGCAGGTTGCCAGTCTCCGACGGCGGTCAGCGAGATCGGCCGTGCGCCTGCCATGAGCCCGATCGGCAGCGGCCTTGCCTACGGGCAGACGCCGCAGATGGCGCTTTATCCGAAGCAGCCGCGCGCCGTGGCGCAGGGCTATTCGCTGTGGAGCGATTCGCAGGCCGCCCTCTTCAAGGATGCGCGCGCGCTGAACGTCGGCGACATCCTGACCGTCGACATCCAGATCAACGACAAGGGCTCCTTCGACAACGAGACCAACCGCAGCCGGAAGAATTCGAGCGGCATGAACTGGGACGTCAACGCCCAGATCTTCGGCTGGACGCCCGAGTCCAAGACCGACCTCACCTATGGTTCCGACACCAGCACCGACGGCAAGGGCAAGATCGAGCGCACCGACAAGCTCACCCTTCTGGTCGCCGCCGTCGTCACCGGCATTCTCGAAAACGGCAACCTTGTCATATCAGGCTCGCAGGAAGTCCGCCTGAACCAGGAACTGCGCATCCTGAACGTTGCCGGTATCGTTCGTCCGCAGGACGTCAATGCCGAAAACCAGATCTCCTACGACAAGATCGCCGAAGCCCGCATCTCCTACGGCGGCCGCGGCCGTCTGATGGAAGTGCAGCAGCCTCCGCGCGGCCAGCAGGCCGTCGATCTTTTCTCGCCGCTTTGAGGCTGAACGACGATGGCAGAGCCAGACGCAAGCGCAGGTCAATCGCAGAAGAAATCCGGCGCGCTGATGACGATCATCGGCATCGCCGTCCTGACCCTGCTCGGCGCCGGCGGCGGCTGGGCGGTCGGCACGATCGTCGCGCCCAACATCAAGGGCGCCAAGGAGGTCGAGCAGGCCAAGGATGCTGAGGCCAAGAAGAAGGCCGAGGAAGGCCTGGCGCGCATCTCGACCGAGGCCAACAACGTCGTCCAGCTCGAGCCGATCACCTCGAACCTCGCCTACCCCTCAGAAAACTGGGTGCGACTCGAAGTCGCGCTGCTGTTCAACGGGCCGCCGGATGTCAAGGTTTCCGAGGATATTCACCAGGATATCCTCGCCTATATCAGGACCGTTTCCCTCCAGCAGATCGAGGGGCCGCGCGGCTTTCAATATCTCAAGGATGACATACAGGAACGTGTTGACCTTCGCTCGCAAGGGCGGGTATCGAAGGTCATGTTCAGGACATTTGTCATCGAATGATTCGTCTCATAGTTTTCCTTGCCGCCATGATGGCGGTACCGGAACTGGCGGTGGCACAGCAGCTGCCGACTGACTTGTTGAACGTGCCGGTCGATGGCTCCGTCGCCGCCTGGATCATCCGCACATTCGGCCTGCTGACCATTCTTTCGGTCGCTCCGGGCATCCTGATTATGGTGACGAGCTTTCCGCGCTTCATCATCGCCTTCTCGATCCTGCGCTCGGGGATGGGCCTCTCCTCGACGCCCTCCAACATGATCCTCTTGTCGCTGTCGCTGTTCATGACCTTCTACGTCATGTCGCCGACCTTCGATCAGGCCTGGCAGAACGGCGTGCAGCCGCTGCTTGCCAATCAGATCAACGAGACCGAAGCGGTCCAGCGTATCGCCGAACCCTTCCGCACCTTCATGGCGGCCAATACCCGCGACAAGGATCTGGCGCTCTTCGTCGATCTGGCGCGCGAACGCGGGCAGAATATCCAGACGACCGATCCGATCGACTACCGCGTGCTGATCCCGGCCTTCATGATTTCCGAAATTCGCCGCGGCTTCGAGATCGGCTTCCTCGTCGTGCTGCCGTTCCTCGTCATCGACCTCATCGTCGCGACCATCACCATGGCGATGGGCATGATGATGCTGCCGCCGACCTCGATCTCGCTGCCTTTCAAGATTCTCTTCTTCGTGCTGATCGACGGCTGGAACCTGCTCGTCGGCAGCCTGGTGCGCTCGTTCAGCTGACCGGCTGCCGCCGCTTGGATATTCGCCAATGAGAAACCCGCCGGATCGCTCCGGCGGGTTTCTCATTATGCAGCAATTCAAAGAGCTACAGCGTCCGTTACGCGTCTGAAAGACGCGCGGCGCTGTAGCGGTCGAAAAGCCTCATTCGGCCGCGAACGGCGCCGTGCGCGGCGGCAACGCCGGAATGTCCATGTGATCGGGGGCAAGACCCTGCTTGGCGCGCTCGGCCATGATTTGATAGGCCTGCTCCAGATGGTCGCAGAACCGTTCTGCGTCGAAGAGCGGCGCGGTATAGCGCTTCTCCTTGAGATGC
This sequence comes from Rhizobium sp. CRRU65, assembly GCF_048551595.1. Lineage (NCBI taxonomy): Bacteria > Pseudomonadati > Pseudomonadota > Alphaproteobacteria > Hyphomicrobiales > Rhizobiaceae > Rhizobium > Rhizobium sp. CRRU65. The sequence continues at coordinate 151,999 of NZ_JBLYZH010000012.1, forward strand.
GCCTTGTACTCAGCGATCCGTCCGGGATTCTCAGCCAGTTCGACAGCCATATCCTCATAGGCCTGCAGGTCGGGCGCGACGAGCTCAGGCAGGTCGATGGCCCTGAGCAGGCTCTCGCTGACGCGTGAGGCGAAGTTGGTGCCCTTGACGGTCAGGACCGGCAGGCCGCCCCAGAGCTGCTCCGAGGTGGTCGTGTGGCCATTGACGGGGAAGGTATCGATGCCGATATCGGCCGCCTGCTGGCGGTCGATGTGCTGTTCATAGGGCGCGCGGGGGCAGAAGATGATCCGCTTGGCGGAAATGCCCGCCGTCTGGAATTGCTTCAGGAGGTTTGCCTGGTTGCGCGGCGTATTCGCCATCAGCCAGAGCACGCTGTTCGGTGCGCGCTTGAGAATGCGGCACCAGCTGTCGATCGTCTCCGGCGTGATCTTGCGGTTACCGTTGAAGGACGCGAAGATGAAGGCGTCATCAGGCAGGCCGAGTTGCTCGCGGGTGACAGGACGCGGCTTCGGACGATGCATCGGGTCGTTCGGCTGGTAGCTCTCCGGCAGGCGGCAGAACTTCTCGTGGTAGAAGGGCTTGGCCACCTCGGGCAGGACGAAATGGTCGCCGATGACGTAATCGAGATCGACATTGACCGTGCTGCCGGGAAAACCGAGCCAGCCGACATGCACCGGTGCGAGCGGCAGGTTGAAGGCCGTCGCGCGACTGCCCGAAGTGTGGCCCTTCAGGTCGACCATGATGTCGATATTATGCTCGCGCACCGCTTCCAGCACCGCTTGATCGGAGAAGCCGTGAACGGTGACGATCCGGCCCCAGCGGCTGCGGTCGATCGTGTTGTGCTTGAGGTATTCCGGGCCCGTATGGCAGAAGAGCGTCACCTCGAACCGGTCCGTGTCGTGCAGTTCCAGGATGCGCTGCAAGAGCTTCATCGTCGCATGGCGATCCCAGAAGTCTGATGACATGTAGCCGATGCGGATCTTGTCCGACCATGTGTGCGGTTGATTGCGGCGGAAGGCCACCCGTTCCTGGTTGAGGGGGGTGGTGCCGATCGTCGCATACCGGTTGAAGTCTTCGTTGCCGCACCAGTGCAGATGATAGAACGGGTTGTCCTTGCGCAGGATCTCGATATCGCCCTTTGCAAGGGCCGCGTCGATTACCGCCTGATGCTTGCTCGCCTCTTCGAACTCATTGAATTCGCGGGCGAAAACAAGGTGAAGGAAGCGAAATGCGAGGTTGCCGGGAAAACGCTTGAAGATGTTGCGCGCGAGGTTCTGGTTGGTTGCGTCGTTCAGATCGTCGCTCAGCAGCAGGGCCGCCAGGCGCATATGATCGGGATTGGCACTCTGCGACAGCACCGTCTTGAACGGGCGGATGATATCCCGCTGCTGGCGCTTCAGATAGATCGCGGTGATGATGAAGGCGAGTTCCGCATCTTCCTGCGCCCTGGTGAGGTTTCGCATGGCGATCAGCAGAGCATCGTCCTCGTTGCCGGTCTCGTAATGCAGCTTGGCAGCCTGTTTCTGGTATTCGTAGGAATTCGGTCCTTCGCAATTCCCGGCCAGGCCATAGGCTTTCGCGGCATCGGCCTTGAAGCCGAGCTGCACGAGGTTCTTGGCCAGCAGCGCATAAGTCTTGGCGTCCTGCTGGATATCCATCAACTGGTTGAGCGTCGCCAAGGACTGTGTGTAGCGGCCCATCTGGTAATCCTTGGATGCCGCAGAGAACGAAACTTTGCTGTTCAAAACCCAACTCCGTGAAGGAAATGTTCTGGCATGGCTGTCGATCGCCGAAGCGCGCATGGACCGTCCTCCCAAAAACGAGGTCAGTCCGATGATGCTATCCCGGCATCTGCCATACTGGCATTCGAAGCTTGCTTGAAACCGGTGGCGCGATGAGTGCCTGCTTTGTCCGGAAAGCCTCGACTGTCCCAGGAAAACGCCCCTTCCGCCGGTAAAGTTTTCTTATGCCGCTCGAATTCGGATGCCGAAAATTATCTTCAGCAGGCATTAACTAAGCCTTGTGAGAAGGCATTAACTATGCCCTGCGAGGAGCCGGCCGAGGGTCCGTATTTTTAAGGAGTTGGCAAGCATTGGCTGCGAGATTGCCCTGGACATGACGGGTTTGGGCCAAACAAAACAGGCGCCGAGTAGCATGAAGCTGGTCCGTCATCGCCGGTACTATAGTCCGGTATGTCCTCCTTTTTGTATCTAGTTTCCAGGGGACAGACTTATGACAAGCATTAACACGAATTCTTCCGCACAGGCCGCTCTCCAGACGCTGCGCAGCGTCAACCAGAACCTGAACAACACGCAGAACCACGTTTCTTCTGGTTACCGTGTTGAAAAGGCTTCGGACAACGCTGCTTACTGGTCGATCGCAACGACCATGCGTTCTGATAACAAGGCTCTCTCGGCCGTCTCCGACGCTCTCGGCGTAGGCGCCGCCAAGGTCGACACTGCTTACACCGCCATGGACAGCGCCATCGACGTCGTCGGCGACATCAAGGCGAAGCTCGTTGCCGCCACTGAAAACGGCGTCGACAAGGCCAAGGTCCAGGAAGAAATCGGTCAGCTGCAGCAGCAGCTCCTGAGCATCGCTCAGTCGGCTTCCTTCAATGGGGAAAACTGGGTTGCCGGCGCTGACGGCACCAAGAGCGTCGTCTCCTCGTTCGTCCGTGACGGCTCCAACGCCGTTTCGATCACCACGACCGACTATGTTCTCGACAGCGGCTCTGCAGGCAACGTTCTGTTCGGCATGAGCGGCGGCTCGGTCGAAACCTCCACGGGTATCCTCGGTACTTCGAGCGGTGCGACCGGTTCGATCTACGCGATGGACATCACCAGCTTCACCGCCGGCCAGATCCAGTCGGCTCTGACCAACGTTGAAGCAGCTCTGAAGTCCATGACCAGCGCAGGCGCTGCTCTCGGCTCGCTCTCCAGCCGCATCGACGCCCAGGACGACTTCGTCTCGGCTCTGAGCGACTCGATCGACTCCGGTGTCGGCCGTCTCGTCGATGCCAACATGGAAGAAGAGTCCTCCAAGCTCAGCGCCCTGCAGACCCAGCAGCAGCTGGCGATCCAGTCGCTGTCGATCGCGAACTCCTCTTCGCAGAACATCCTGTCGCTCTTCCGCTAAGACCGGTCGGCACAAGGTTTCCAAGTTTCGCGGCCGGGTCATCCCCGGCCGCGAAATATTTTAATATAAGGTTAATGAAAATCCTTCTAAGCCTCAGATATTTTTAAGTAATTTCAAATTCGAATTCAGCTTTCCTTAACCATCTTGGTGTTTTCTAGGCCCATCGAAACGGCGAGTTAACCTTAACGGAAATGGTTAACAGGCATGATGCTGATCGCTGTGGGCCGGCCGAAAATCCGGAATGTCCCTGTTTAAAATCTGCCAACAAGGGGCAAGCAAACTATGACGAGCATCAACACCAATAACGCTGCAATGGCAGCCCTCCAGACTCTCCGTGGCATCAACCAGGGTCTCCAGGAAACCCAGGCCCACGTTTCGTCCGGCTATCGCGTCGGCAAGGCTTCGGACAACGCTGCTTACTGGTCGATCGCAACGACCATGCGTTCTGATAACAAGGCTCTCTCGGCTGTCTCCGACGCTCTCGGCCTCGGCGCTGCAAAGGTCGACACCGCTTACTCTGCTATGGACAGCGCCATCGACGTCGTCGGCGACATCAAGGCCAAGCTCGTTGCCGCCACTGAAAGCGGCGTCGACAAGGCCAAGGTCCAGGAAGAAATCAGCCAGCTGCAGCAGCAGCTCCTGAGCGTCGCTCAGTCGGCTTCCTTCTCCGGTGAAAACTGGGTTGCTGGCGCTGACGGCACCAAGAACGTCGTTGCCTCCTTCGTCCGTGACGGCTCCAACGCCGTTTCGGTCGTGATGACCGACTATGTTCTCGACAGCTCCTCCATGGGCAACGTTCTGTTTGGCATGAGCGTCGGCTCGGTCGAAACCTCCACGGGTATCCTCGGTACTTCGAATGGTGCGACCGGTTCTGTCTACGCAATGGATATCACCAACTTCACCCTCGGCGAAATCCAGTCGGCTCTGACTAACGTTGAATCGGCTCTGAAGGCGATGACCAGCGCCGGCGCTCAGCTCGGCTCGATCTCCAAGCGCATCGAACTGCAGGAAAACTTCGTGTCCGCTCTCAGCGACTCGATCGACTCCGGTGTCGGCCGTCTCGTCGACGCCAACATGGAAGAAGAGTCCTCCAAGCTCAGCGCCCTGCAGACCCAGCAGCAGCTGGCCGTCCAGTCGCTGTCGATCGCGAACTCCTCTTCGCAGACCATCCTCACGCTGTTCCGCGGCTAATAACCCGCCGAAACATCAGCCCGCCGGTCTCCGGCGGGCATCTCGGAATCGAGCCGCGCTTCAATGGAGCGCGGCTTTTTTAATGTCCGTTAACGATCGATTAACCATAATGCTGTCTTCTGCGGTCAACGAGACGGTGGGTTAACCAAATTTAAGAACCGGTTAACAGGCATGAGGCTGGTCCCCGTTCCCGGTAGCTTTCCGGAATGTCCCTTTTTTCCATCTGCCAACAAGGGGCAATCATTTCATGACCAGCATTTTGACGAACGTTGCGGCAATGGCCGCTCTTCAAACACTTCGCGGAATCAACGACAGCCTCGAGGATACGCAGAACCGCGTATCATCGGGTTACCGCGTCGAGAAGGCGGCCGACAACGCCGCCTACTGGTCGATCGCAACGACCATGCGTTCCGACAACAAGGCTCTCTCGGCTGTCTCCGACGCTCTCGGCCTCGGCGCTGCCAAGGTCGACACCGCTTACTCCGCCATGGACAGTGCCATCGATGTCATCAGCGAGATCAAGGCGAAGATCGTCGCTGCAACCGAAAAGGGTGTCGACAAGGCTAAAGTGCAGGAAGAAATCGGCCAGCTGCAGCAGCAGCTCCTGAGCATCGCGCAATCGGCTTCCTTCTCCGGTGAAAACTGGGTCGCGGGCGCTGACGGCACCAAGAGCGTCGTTTCCTCGTTCGTCCGCGATGGCAACGGCAATGTCTCGGTCAAGACGACGGACTACATTCTGGACACGAGCTCCACGGGCAACGTTCTCTTCGGCATGGACTCGACCGGCGCGATCGAGACCAGCTCCGGCCTTATCGGCACATCATCCGGTACGATCGGCTCGATCTACTCGATGGACATCACCAACTTCGATTCGCCTGAGATCTCCATGGCCCTGACGTCAATCGAGGCAGGCCTTGAGGCGATGACCAAGGCTGCATCGCAGCTCGGCTCTATTTCCACTCGCATTGAGCTGCAAGAAGGCTTCGTCAGCGCGCTCAGCGATTCGATTGACTCCGGTGTCGGCCGCCTCGTCGACGCCAATATGGAAGAAGAATCCTCCAAGCTCAGCGCTCTGCAGACCCAGCAACAGCTGGCTATCCAGTCGCTGTCGATCGCCAACTCCAGCGCTCAGAACATCCTCACGCTGTTCCGTAGCTAAGTCAGGCGCTGAAGCTGGACCGAATCTTGCGCCGTCGTCTGGCCGCAAACGAGAAGCCTCCCGGACCGCGCCCCAAAACGGCGCGGTTCTTCCTTTTATATCAACGGCTTGATCGAAATTTCTGGCGACGCGCCGGGCTCGGCGCCAGGCTCTTGCCCAACCGGTTGATATCGAGTTAACTTCGCTTTGAGTTGATTTGCTTTGCGACACACCGGTGGAAACTCTGCCGGAGGCATGACGCCACCCCAGTCGCCGCCGGCAATCCGGCCTGCCCTTTCACCCCGATTCCGAGACCTGTCGATGACCGTTAAGATTACCAGCGCGGCCGCGGTGAATGCGCTTGCGGTGCTGCGCAGCATAAACAAAGAAGCCAGCCAGACCCAACAGCAAGTATCCTCGGGATATCGTATCGAGACGGCCGCCGACGATGCGTCCTACTGGTCGGTCGCGACCGTCATGCGTTCGGACAGCACCAATCTCGGAACGATCGGAGATGCGCTCGGCCTCGGCGCTGCCAAGGTGGATGCGACCTACACGGCGATGGACTCGGCGATCGATCTCATCGGTGAGATTCGCGCCAAGCTGGTTTCGGCAAGAGAACCAGGCGCCGACAAGGACAAGATCAACGCCGAGATCAGTGAATACAAGGAGCAGTTGCAGACGGTCGTCGAATCGACGTCGTTTGCGGGTGAAAACTGGCTGTTGAACGGCGATGCCGCCGCGCCGCCGACATGGCAGGTGATCTCTGGTTTCGTGCGCGCTCCAACCGGCGAATATCAGGCTCAGACCATCGATTTCCCATCCTCGCAGACCATCCTCATCGACAAGAACAATGCGAGCGGCGGCCTGCTGACCAAGTCGGTCGATGCCAACGCGATCAACAACAGCGGCGCGACGTCGCGGAACTATTATCTGCTGAACGCCAACTCCACCACGCCGGCGACAGGTACGGAAATTGCGATTGGCAAGAACACGACCGATGCACAACTCACCGACATGCTTGACGTGACCGACTCGCTGCTCTCCTCGCTGACGACCACGGCCGCGTCCATCGGCGTGATGAAGACGCGCATCGACGATCAGATCGACTATACCGCCAATCTGTCCGATTCGATCGACAAAAGCGTCGGTGCGCTCGTCGATACCGACATGGACGAGGCTTCGATCCGGCAGAAGGCGATCGAAACCCAGAAGCAGATGGCCGTCGAAGCGATCTCGATCCTCAACACGGCCGCAAGCAAGATCCTGATCCTGCTGGAATAGGGGCGGGCGCGATCACGGGTGGCGGCGGCGCCATTCATCCTCGCGCAAGTTTGACTGCCTAGTTTCCGGCATGAAGGCATCGTCCGAATCCGTGCCGGCGCAAGGTCAGGCTCTTGCCCGTTTCGAAGGGGATGCCGACGCACAACGTCACTTTGAGCGGGGGCGGGCATGTTGCATGCCTCCCGAATGCTGGATGGTTTTTTATGAGCATTGCGCTTTCCCGGTATTTGAAGGATTTCGGTGAACCGGAATCGTCAGCGCCGATCCTCGACATGGACGATTTCGGCAGCGACGCTTTCCCCGAAATGGCGAGCGAACCGGCGATCGACGTCGAGGCGGAGCGCCGCGAAGCCTATGCGGAAGGTCATGCCGCAGCGACCGTGGAATTGACTGAGAAATACGAACGCGAGGTGCGGATGCTGGCGGAGGTCCATGCGCGTGAACTCGAAGAGCTGAAGCTGCGTTACGAAGTCGAGGCGGCGGCGGTCATTGCATCCCGCATCCGCGATATCGCCGAAGAGATCGCTCAACTGGTCAGCGCCGGCGCCGCCGTTGCCATCGCGCCTGTGATGACCGAAGCGCTTGCCGCCAAGGCTGCCGAAAGCCTCGCCTCTCTGCTGCGTGACGCGATCCTCGAAGGCGCGGCCGGAGCGGTCGTCGTCAGGGGGCCGACCCGGCTTTTCGACATATTGAAGGCCGAGCTCGGCGAACATGCCGAGGCGGTTCGCCACATTGAGACCGACGATATCGATCTTGCCGTCGAAATCGGTGATGCCGTCATCGTCACCCGTATGTCCGCCTGGGCGGCCAGCTTGAAGAAAGTTCTCGAATGAGCGAAGGCGAAAACCACCACCACGGCAAGAACGAGATCATCATCGTCAAGAGACATGGCGGCGGTGATCACGATGGCGCCCATGGCGGTGCGTGGAAAATTGCCTATGCCGACTTCATGACGGCGATGATGGCGTTCTTCCTGGTCATGTGGCTGGTCAATGCCGCCAACGAGGAGACCAAGGCCTCGGTCGCGACCTATTTCAATCCGATCAAACTCTCCGACGAAAAGCCGACCGAGAAGGGCCTGAAGAAGCCCGTCGACAACGCCGAGGGCGAAGAGAAGCAGGAGAAGTCGAAACAGAAGGAAGAAGATCCGAACGACGGCAAGGCCGCGGCGGATGGTGACGACCAGACATCGACCTCAGGCGACCAAACCAATTATTCCGAGGCCGATTTCTTCGAAAATCCCTATTCGGTTCTGGCCGAGATCGCCCAGGAAGTCGGCCAGCAGGCCAATGTCAGCGCCAAGGGCGACGGCGGTGCCGCCGATTCCGGCCCGGCCACCGGCGCCGATGGCGGCGAGGCCTATCGTGATCCCTTCGATCCGGATTTCTGGACGAAACAGGTCGAAGTCACCACCGCCGGCAAGACGTTGCCGCCCGGCAAGAGCGACCAGCAGGCGGTCGAGAGCGAGACAACCGAGATCGCCAAGGTCGAGGATATGAAGCCTATACCGCTGACCACCGATCAGAAGGCCGCCAAGGAAACCAAAGAAACTAAGGAAACCAAGGGCGCGGTCGAAGCCAAAGACGGCAAAGCGCCGGCTGGCAAGTCGCCCGAGGACAAGAAGGCCGAAGCTCAGAAGGCAGCCGATCATCAGAAAGACGCAGACAAGATCGCGGCCGAAACCGAACAGCAACAGCAGAAGGAAGCAGAGCAGCTGCAGGCGCAGATCGCCCAGCAGATCGGCGGCGTTGCCGGCAAGCTCGCTGAAGGTCTGACCGTGACGGCGTCCGAAGGCGGTTTGCTGGTCAGCATCTCCGATCAGACCGACGATTCGATGTTCAATATCGGTTCTGCGGTTCCGCGCCAGGAGATGGTGCTGGCCATGGAAAAGATCGGCGCGATCCTGAAGGAGAGGGGTGGTGCGGTTGCCGTCCGCGGCCACACGGATGGTCGCCAGTATAAGGGCACGCAGAATGAGAACTGGCGGCTTTCGATGGATCGCGCCCAAAGCGCCTACTACATGCTCGTACGCGGCGGGCTCGACGAGAAACGCATCTCCCAGGTCTCCGGCTTTGCCGATCGTCGGCTGAAGCTGCCGTCTGACCCGTTCAACGCGACCAATCGCCGGATCGAGATCCTGGTGCAGGCGGATCAAGGATAGTCGAATGGCGCGTCGGCAGCACCGTTACGTCGGATTTGTGGCCCTCGGCCTGGCGCTGCTTTCGCCGGCCGGAGGCAACGCGCAGGATCCGGACGATCTCGCGCCGTACAAGATGCTGCGATCGTTGCAATTCGTGCAGGATTCCGTCGTCAGCGGCGATCATTCGGCCGGCGAGATGCAACGCTTCATGCTGGGCACGATCGACGAGCGGCTGCGCACTGTCGATCCTTCGACATTCGACGACGACCGCAACGTCGACGCAGCGCTGATCTACGCGATGAGCGGCGGCAATCCCCAGACACTCGAATATCTGATCGCCCATGACGTCAACGGCTATTTCGACAACCGCGTCACCGATGTGCTGCGCAAATATCTGAGCGGCAAGGGGCTGCTCGTCGCCAAGACACTGGAGGAGACGGCCAGAGAATATCGCGACAAGAAGATCGGCCCCTACCTTGCCCTGATCGGCGGCAACGTATTGATCGCGACGAAACCGACAGACGCGCTGGATCTCTACGACCAGGCGCGTCTTGCCGCTCCGGGTACGATCGTCGAGGAGGCGGCGTTGCGCCGCTCCGTCGCCATCTGCGTCGACAAGGGAATGCTCGACAAGGGAATGGCCTATTCGCAGCGCTATGTCAGACGCTTCCTGCATTCGCCCTATGCCAGCCAGTTCGCCGATCTTTTCGTCACGCTCGTCGTCGGCCACGATCACGACGTGAAACCGCAGGATGTCATCGACATCCTGTCCTTCATGGACGCCCCGCGCCAACGCGAGGTCTATCTGCGCATCGCCCGCGCTGCCGCGATATCAGGCAAGCCGGAGCTGGCGCGCATGGCGGTCGGTCGCGTGCAGTCGCTTGGCGCCGGCACCGACAATCCATTCGGTTCGCTTGCAGATTTCTATGGCGGCATGGCCGGCCTTCCTACGGAGGATATCGATCAGGCGGCGAAGAATGTCAGCGGCATCGACGGCAACGCGCTTTCGCCGCGGGATCAGGCGCTGCAGGAGGCCGCGCGGTCCGTCGCCGACCAGATCCTGCGCGCTCCCGACCCGGCAAGCCTGACGCAAGCCTCGGATCCTAACACTGACCATCAAGAAATCACTTCTGAAAAGGCTGCGGCTATAGCCACGCAACCGGGAGCGCCAGGCGCGCTTCCCGAGCCTGTTCCGGGAGGTGTGGCATCGACTGGCCAAAGCCAGGATACCGACCCCTCATTCAACGCATTTGTGACGACCAATCGATCCAAGCTCGACGAGATCGACGGTCTTCTGGCGCAGGAAGGCAACGAACAATGATGGATATGAGCGTCTCGGGCGGAGCCCCCGGTGCGGAGTCCGCCGCGACTGCGAAATCTGCGCGACCGGCCGGAAAAGACGATGCCGCCGGCCAAAAGAACGGCTTCTCCGACGCGCTGGCCAAGGCAAGCGGCAGTGCTGCCAATGACGATGCCGACGATGCGCAGCCGAATCAGGGCGTGGCAGCCGATGGCAGCGCCGAGAAAGCGGCGCAGTCGATCCGCGGCCGCAACGGCGCAAAGCCGTTGATCGATCTTAGCGACGCCGCGCTGAAGGCACAGGCGGAGGCGCAGCCGGAAACGATCGTCAGTGCTGACAAGGCCGCGGCAAAGCCGGTAAAGGCCGAGATCAAAATGCCGACCGATCTCGCCCTCGGCAAGCTCGATCCGAAGGACAGTTCCGCAAACGGGGTCGCTCCGGCAGCCAAGGGCGGCAAACACACCAAGGCCGACGCGCTGGAAACCGATACGGATAAGGCCAGCGACGATGATGACGGCGGCATTTCCGATGTTCTGGGTCTGCTGAAGCAGGAGCCCGCCGACGGGACCGTGACTTTGCCGGCGGCCACCGCGCATCACGTCTCTGCAAACGTCGACGAGGCTGGAGCTGCCGACAGAAAACTCGATGGTATCGAAGCCAAGGCGGGCGGCCATGCGTCCGACGCTCTTGCCGCCGTCAGCGGCAACGTCGAGAGCGGCAAGGCGGATAATATCAAGGTTCCCGGATCGGAGGCTGCCGAAGCCGCCGATGGCAAGACATTCAGGATCAGCCGCGCCGATGGCCGCGGCGTCTCGATGGATGTCCACATCGGCACCGATCAGGTCGGTCCGAAAGATGGCTCGAAGAAGGCCGATGTCGAAAACGTTTCGGTGCTCGAATCGCGCCGCTATATCGGCCTGATGCAGAATTCGAATTCCGCTGCCGTTACCGCCGCTCTCTCCGGCGATTCCGAATGGGCGCGCGCCATGGAGCCGAGCTCGGCGCTCTCCAACGCGGCGGAATGGACGAGCACCGGCAGGGTGGTCAATACGTTGAAGATCCAGATGAACCCGCTCGATCTCGGTCTGGTGACGGCGACCATGCGCCTGTCCGGCGACGCCCTGAACGTCGACCTCAAGGTCGAAACCGGGGCGGCCTATCGTCAGATGAAGGAAGATCACGGCAAGATTCTCGAAGCTCTGCGCAGCCAGGGTTACGCGGTCGAAAACGTCACCATCAGCATGGCGCCGGTCGAGCGTTCCGACGCCGGCAACCAGGGCCAGGCCTCCCAGCAGCAGTCGCCCCCCCAGCAGGGGCAGGGCGGCGAGGCGCGCGAGCGCCACAATCAGACGGCACAGCGGACGGACGGAGGCTTCAATGGCGCAGGCGAGACTGGTATTGAAGACGCTCGTGCTGGCGGCAGCAGTGGTACTGGCGGCGTTTACCTCTGAGGCATCAGCCTCCACCGGCGCCTGCGAACGCGAGATCCAGTCGGCAGCGGCCAAATACGGCATCCCGGAAGGGATCCTCTATTCGGTCGGTCTGACGGAAACCGGCCGCAAGGGCTCGCTCTATCCCTATGCCATGAACGTCGAAGGCAAGGCGATCTTTCCGCCCTCGGAGCAGGACGCGATGCGACAGTTCGATGTCGCCCGCAACAGCGGCGCCAAGCTCATCGACATCGGCTGCATGCAGATCAACCATTACTTTCACGGCGAGAATTTCCGGTCCGCCGAGGAGATGTTCGACCCGCATCGCAACGTCGAGTATGCGGCAAAATTCCTCCGCAATCTGCATGACCGTCACGAGACATGGACGATGGCGGTAGCCAGATACCATGCCGGACCGAACAATAATCCGGCACAGAAGCAATATGTCTGCCGCGTCATCTCCAATCTCGTCGCCACGGGTTACGGCAAATGGACTCTCAATGCGAGTAACTTTTGCCGAAATTGATTCAACCAAAGATAGAAGAGGCGTATTGTGACGAAACTGTGTCACAATGTGGCGGGAATCCGGCGTGAATCCCCCGCGCAAGTCATATTTAACCGACTGTTAACTTTTCCACGAAATTTTGGTGGGCATATTTAGGGCTACCCACTAGATATAGATCAAATCGCTACCCAGATCTTAATCAATTATTAGTTTCTGCCATTAACTTTAACGAGTTGTCGCCGATTCGTGCGATTCGTACCCATAGATCATCGAAGTGCCACACTGATTCGGAGGCGGACGAATGATCGTAGTGGTTGATGAGCGTGAGCTCGTGAAAGATGGATACACATCTCTGTTCGGTCGTGAGGGCATTCCCTCCACCGGCTTTGATCCAGCGGAATTCGGCGAGTGGGTACAAACCGCCGCCGATTCCGATATAGCTGCAGTCGAGGCCTTCTTGATCGGTCAAGGCCAGCGCAACTTCGAACTGCCCCGGGCGATCCGGGATCGGTCGATGGCGCCGGTGATTGCGGTCAGCGATCAGCACTCGCTCGAAAACACCCTTGCGCTGTTCGATTGCGGCGTCGACGACGTGGTGCGCAAACCGGTGCATCCCCGCGAAATCCTCGCAAGGGCGGCTGCGATTCGGCGCCGGCTGAAGGCGATCACCAACTATACCGAGATCGGCGGGATTCGCGTCTTCTCGGATGGCCGTGACCCCGAGATCAACGGTGAAGTCTTCGCACTTCCCCGGCGCGAGCGCCGCATCCTCGAATATTTGATCGCCAATCGCGGTCGCCGCGTCACCAAGACCCAGATCTTCAACGCCATCTACGGCATCTTCGATGAAGAGGTCGAGGAGAACGTCGTCGAAAGCCACATCTCGAAGCTGCGCAAGAAGCTGCGCAAAAAGCTCGGCGTCGATCCGGTCGATTCCAAGCGCTTCCTTGGTTACTGCATCGATTGGGCCTGATTTTCTCCGCCGGGCGGCGCCTGGCTGAACCGCATATCCGGCCTCGCAGCTCGCATGACAGACAGCTTCACGCAAGGCCCGACAAATACTCTCGTGCATAACAGGTAAAGCGAGGTTTTCAGATGAGCATTTTCGGCAGCATGAAGACGGCAGTATCGGGGATGAACGCGCAGGCCAACCGCCTCAGCACCGTCGCCGACAACATCGCCAACGTTAACACGACCGGTTACAAGGCCGTGTCGACGAGCTTCTCGTCGCTGGTTCTGCCCTCCTCGGGCGGCAACTACAATTCCGGCGGCGTTCAGACCTCCGTCCGCCAAGCCGTCTCCGACCAGGGCGATATTTCCTACACCACGTCGAGCACCGACCTTGCAATCTCAGGCGACGGCTTCTTCATCGTCCAGGGTCCTGACGGCACCCCGGTTCTGACCCGCGCTGGCGACTTCACCAAGGACGACGAAGGCAATCTCGTCAACGCCGCCGGCTTCATGCTGATGGGCTATTCCTACGACTCCGGCTCTCCTGCTGTCGTCGTCAACGGCTTCGATGGCCTCGTTCCCGTCAACGTCAACCAGGATGGGTTGACCGCCATCGCCTCGACCTCAGGTATCTTCAAGGGCAACCTCGACTCCAATGCCAAGATCGCTCCGGTCGCTCCCGCGACGCTGCCGAGCGCCAACCTCGCCACGACGACGACCGACACCAAGAAGGTCTCGATGGTCGCCTATGACCGTCTCGGCAACAAGGTGATGTACGACTTCTACTTCACGAAAAAAACAGTTGTTACGCCGCCGCCGGCAACGCCCGCTACGGCTGCCACCTGGGAAGTGTCGATGTTCCGCAACGCCGATGCTGCGGTGGGCGGCACGACCTCCTTCCCCTACAGCACCGCCTCTGTCGGCACCGGAACGCTCAGCTTCGACGCCAACGGCAAGTTGACCGCGGGCGGCGCCGTTAACATCGTCGACCCAGTGACTGGTCAGACGATTGCCATGGACTTCTCCGCCTTCACACAGCTCGGTGCCGACTTCTCCGGCACCGGCACGCCGAACGGTCAGGCAGCGACCCCGGTCAAGGACGTCACGGTTGATGGCGACGGCATCGTCTACGCGAAATACGAAGACGGCAGCACCAAGCCGCTCTATCGCATTCCGCTGGCCAATGTCGCCAGCCCGGACAAGCTGACGCTGATGAGCGGCAACGTCTACAGCGCCAACGGCCAGTCGGGCGTCACCGTCACCGGCTTCCCGCAGACCAACGGTCTCGGCACGATCAAATCAGGCGCTCTCGAAGGTTCGAACGTCGACCTCGCCGGCGAGCTGACCGAGATGATCGAATCGCAGCGCAGCTATACCGCCAATTCCAAGGTGTTCCAGACGGGTTCCGACATTATGGACGTTCTCGTCAACCTCAAGAGATAAGCAAGGTACCGGGTAAGCCATGTCGCTCACATCCGCACTTAATACCGCGCAGAACATATTCAACAATACGGGCACTCAGAGCAGTGTCGTATCGAACAATATCTCGAATGCGGGCAACAAAGATTACGTGCGCCGGCAGGCGATGCTCACCACGTCCTTGAATGGCGCACAGGTCGTCAAGATCGATCGGGCGCAGGAAGAGGCGCTGCTGCGCCAATACCTGAAGACATCCTCTCAGGACAGTGCCCAGCAGGCATTGCTCGGCGGTCTCGAGGACCTCAAGTCGATCGTGGGTGGCAACGACTACGAAACGTCGCCATCCACCTATCTCGGTGTTTTCCAGCAGAAGCTTCAGGCCTTCCGCACGACGCCGGGCAGCACCGTCGCTGCTCAGGGCGCCATCACCGCCGCGCAGGACGTCGCCAACTCGCTGAACAATGCCTCGCAATCCGTTCAGAACGTCCGCGCCACCGCCGACAAGCAGATCGCCACCGACGTCGATAAACTGAATACGCTTCTCAACGACTTCGAGAAGGCCAACAACGCGGTGAAGACCGCCACGGCCTCGGGTGCGGATGCATCCGGCGCGCTCGACGAGCGTGAGAAGGCTCTCAAGCAGATTTCGCAGATCGTCGGTGTCAACACGACGACGCGCGACAATAACGACATGGTGCTGAGCACCTCTGACGGGACGATCCTCTTCGAGACGATCCCGCGCAAGGTGACGTTCAAGTCTCAGGATGTCTATACCGCGACCATCACCGGCAATTCGGTCTATGTTGACGGTGTGGCACTTCCACGGGGCAGCGGATCGACGACGACGGGGCAGGGAAGCCTTCAGTCTCTCCTCCAGGTCCGCGACGAGATCGCCCCGAATTTCCAGAAGCAGCTCGACGAAGTCGCCCGCGGCCTGGTCTCGCTCTTCAAGGAGCAGAACACGGTGGCCGGCCCGGCCTATGTGCCCGGCCTCTTCACCTGGAGCGGCGGCACGGTCGATACCGGCGCCACCGCGGTTGCCGGCATGGCGGCGACCATCACAGTCAGCAGCCGCGTCATCACCTCGCAAGGCGGCGATCCGATGCGCTTGCGCGATGGCGGCGTCAACGCCACCGGCCTCGTCCTGAACACGTCAGGCGCCAGCGGTTATACGACGGAACTCGATCGTCTCTATACCGCATTGGGCTCCGACATCGATTTCGATCCAGCGGCGGGGACGCCTGTCGGGTTCGACGCCACGACAGGCATCGATTCAAACGTCAGCATCATGGAATTCGCCACAAATTCCCTCGGCTGGCTCGAACAGTACCGTAGCAATGCCACGACGGCAGCGGAAAACACCTCGGCGGCGCTGTCACGCTCTGACGAAGCCTATTCCAACGAGACGGGCGTCAACCTCGACGAGGAGCTGACGCTGCTCCTCGACATAGAGCAGTCCTACAAGGCGGCGACCAAGATCTTGAACGCCGTTGACGAAATGTTGAAGTCATTGCTGGATATTGCGAGTTAAGCCATGAAGAGCTCATTTATTTCAAGTTCGGCCATTCAGAATGCGATGCGGTTGACGATCCGTCAGGCGCAGAACCAGATGACGAAGGCGACGATGGAAGCGACGACGGGAGTCTATGCGGATATCGGTGTCTCGCTCGGCGGCAACGCCGCCAGGAGCGTGGACTTCAGCCGCGAGGTCGACAGGATAGACTCGATCAAATCAAGCAATTCGCTTGTCACCGCGCGCATGGAATCCTCGCAGCTCGGCCTTTCCAAGATGAAGGATGTCGGCGACGGCCTCGTTTCGAAGCTGACGGCGCTCCAGGGCAGCCATGATCCCGGCAGCATCACCGTCGCCATCCAGTCGGCGACCAGCGCCCTGTCCACAATGATGGACACGGCCAATACCATGGTAAACGGCGAATATCTGTTCTCGGGCATCAACACCGATGTGCAGCCGCTGACCGACAAGACGACCGCGACCAGTGCCGCCATCGTCACGGAGTTGAATACTTACGCCGCCGCTCTCGTGCCGCCGAAGGCGGTCAGTGCTCTCACCGGCGCCGAAATGAGCACCTTCATCACCACGAAGGTAGAGCCGATGTTCAGCCAGGCCGCCTGGACCGACCCGACGACCGGCTGGTCGCAGGCATCGAGCCAGAACATGACGAGCCGCATCAGCAACTCCGAGGTGATCGAATCCTCGACCAATGCCAATTCCGAGGGCATGCGTTACTTCGCGCTCGCCTCGGTGATGACCTCGGCGCTGTTGGGCCAGGGCCTCAGCAGCGATGCGATGAGCACGGTGTCCAAACAGGCGATCAGCTATACGACCAAGGCGACCAGCGGCCTCGTGACCCAGGCAAGCCAGCTCGGCCTTTCCCAGGAGCGCGTCAAGAAGTCCAACGACGCCCTCGACGCCCAGTCCAACATCATCAAGAACAAGCTCGTCGACCTCCAGGGCGTCGATCCCTATGAAGCCTCGACCCTCGTCAAGACTTTGGAAACGCAGCTTGAAACCGCTTACACGATCGTCTCGAAGATCCAGCAGTTGAGTCTTGTAAACTACCTTTGATGAGCAAAGGCGCGCAATAAAGAAGGATGCATGAATGTATCAGTTCTCATATGCCGAAGTCATGCAGGACTCGGTAGCCGACGCGAAAGAGCGGGAATGGCAGGTTCTTGACCGGTCCATAGACTTGCTGGCGGCGGCGCGCGAAAAGGAAAAATACGGCCGGGAAGCCATTGAAGCCCTGTTTTATACACGCCGGGTCTGGATCAGCTTCATCGAGGATCTCAAACATCCCGACAACCAGCTGGAGATCGGGCTCAGGGCCAACCTCATCTCGATCGCGATCTGGATATTGAAGGAATGCGACAGGATCAGAAAACGTCAGTCTAATAACTACCAGGGCATCATCGACGTTACCACCATCATCAGGGATGGACTTAAATGAAAAGTACACTTCGCATTTCTCTGAAAGCCGGAGAAAGAATCTTCATCAACGGCGCCGTCCTGCGCGTCGACCGCAAGGTCGCGCTGGAATTCCTGAATGATGTGACGTTCCTTCTCGAAAACCACGTCCTCCAACCGGAGGGCGCCACGACGCCGCTGCGTCAGCTCTATTTCATCGCGCAGATGATCCTCATCAATCCAGAGGGCAAGGACCACTCGACGGCGTTGTTCCGCAAGTCGATCACCATGCTGCTCACCTGCTTCAAGAACGAAGAGATCCTCGCCGAACTGAAGCGCATCGATGCGCTCGTCTCGACTGGTCGCGCCTTCGATGCACTCAAGGCGATCCGCGGCCTCTACGCGATCGAAGACAATATCCTCAACAACCACGAAATGCCGCCGACGATGGTCGAGCAGATTCGCAGGGAGATTGCACCATGGCGGTAGATGCAACATCAAGCGTGGCCAACACGAGTTCGACGAGTACGACGAACACGGCCCAGCAGAAGGCGACGCTGAACTACGACAATTTCCTTCAACTGCTCATCGCGCAGATGAAGAACCAGGATCCGACCGATCCGGTCGACGCCAGCGAACAGATGTCGCAGCTGGCGAGCTTCTCGCAGGTCGAGCAGACGATCCAGACCAACACCAAGCTGGACACGCTGCTCGCCAGTTCGAGCCTCACCCAGGCCAGCAGCTACGTCGGCAAATACATGGAAAGCGCCGACGGCACCGTCAAAGGCACCATCGAATCCGTCAAGGTTTATTCCGACGGAATCATTGCGACGACCACGGATGGCGGTAATATACTCGTGCAGGCGGG
The DNA here is from genome assembly GCF_048551595.1 of Rhizobium sp. CRRU65. NCBI lineage: Bacteria > Pseudomonadati > Pseudomonadota > Alphaproteobacteria > Hyphomicrobiales > Rhizobiaceae > Rhizobium > Rhizobium sp. CRRU65. Next base: position 170,289 of record NZ_JBLYZH010000012.1, read on the forward strand.
AATCACCGTTGCCGACAAGGCGCCGACGACGTCGACCGATACCTGATACCCACGGCGCCGGTGCGCCGCATAGCTCGGGTGATACCAATCAATGGCGGTCCGGCCACGGCGGGGCTGCTTCAAGGCGATATGAGGTTGCCTTCGGATGAATGAAGCTGATGCATTGGATCTGTTCCAGGCGGCGATCTGGACCGTGTTGATTGCTGCCGGTCCCGCCGTCATCGCCGCGATGGTGGTAGGTCTCGTCATTGCCTTGATCCAGGCGCTGACCCAGGTGCAGGAAGCGACACTGACCTTCGTGCCGAAGATCGTCGCGGTGCTGATCACGGTCGGTGTCACCGCGCCGTTCGTCGGCTCGCAGATCTCGATTTTCACCAATCTGGTCTTCTCGCGCATCCAGTCCGGTTTCTGAGCCACCTTCGCGCAAGCTTCGCCATTTAACTCTCGATCCGAATTGGGCGGACCGCATGTCCGCCTCCTCTCATGAAGAGACGGAATCGTCATGGCGCAACCACCTGCACTCCCCCTTCCGAAAGTCGCCCCGAACCTGCGCGATGTCGGTTTTGCCCTCGGCATCATCGTTATCATCTGCATCCTCTTCCTGCCGATCCCGCCATTCCTGATCGACATGGGACTGGCCTTCTCGATCGCCCTCTCGGTGCTGATCCTGATGGTCGCGTTGTGGATCCAGAAACCGCTCGATTTCTCGTCTTTTCCGACCATTCTTCTGATCGCGACGATGACGCGGCTGGCGTTGAACATCGCGACGACCCGCGTCATTCTTTCGCATGGCCATGAGGGCCACGATGCGGCAGGCGGCGTCATCGCCGGTTTCGCAAGCCTGGTGATGTCCGGTGACTTCGTCATTGGTCTGATCGTCTTCCTGATCCTCATCACCATCAACTTCATCGTCATCACCAAGGGTGCTACGCGTATCGCCGAAGTCGGCGCGCGTTTCACCCTGGATGCCATCCCCGGCAAGCAGATGTCGATCGACGCCGATCTATCGGCCGGCATTATCGACGAGAGGGAAGCCCAGCGCCGGCGCAAGGAGCTCGAGGAGGAAAGCTCCTTCTTCGGGGCGATGGACGGTGCGTCGAAATTCGTGCGCGGCGATGCCGTCGCCGGCCTGATCATCACCTGCATCAACATCTTCGGCGGCATCATCATCGGCTATTTCCGCCACGGCATGCCGATCGGCGAAGCGGCCGACGTTTTCGTCAAGCTCTCCGTCGGCGACGGCCTCGTCGCACAGATGCCGGCTCTCATCGTCTCGCTCGCGGCCGGCCTTCTCGTCTCGCGCGGCGGCACCACCGGCTCCACCGACCAGGCGGTCGTCAATCAGCTGAGCGGTTATCCCCGTGCGCTTTCCGTCTCGGCGGTGCTGATGTTCATCCTGGCCCTGATGCCGGGCCTGCCGTTCGTCCCCTTCGTATCCCTCGGCGGTCTTCTGGCCTTCGGCGCCTGGTTCATCCCACGTCAGGTCGAGGCAGAGAACATGCTTCGCCGCGAGCAGGAAGAAAAAAAGGTCGTCCAGAGCAAGGAACTGGAAAAGGATTCGGTCAAGGCAGTGCTGCGCACCTCCGAAATCGAGCTCGCACTCGGCAAGATGGTCTCGACGCGCCTGCTCGGCGCCCACCAGGAGCTGGCCTTCCGCGTCGGCAAGATGCGCAAGAAGTTCGCCACGCAATACGGCTTCGTCGTGCCCGAGATCAAGGTCACCGACGATATCGCCATCGCCGAGAAGTCCTACCAGATCCGTATCCACGGCACGACGGTCGCCTCCAACCTACTGCGCGTCGGCGAAGTCCTCGTCGTGACCGGCGCCGGCCGCCGGCCGAGCATTCCCGGCGACGAAATCCGCGAACCCGCTTTCGGCATGCCTGCCGTCTCGATCCTCGAAAACTTCGCCGACGATCTGAAACGCGAGGGCTTCCAGCCGATCGACAACGTCTCCGTCGTGTTGACCCATATGAGCGAGGTGATCCGCAACAACCTGCCGCAGCTTCTGTCCTACAAGGACGTTAAGGTGCTGATCGATCGGCTCGACCCAGAATACAAGAAGCTCGCCGACGAGATCTGCTCGTCGCACATGTCCTATTCCGGCCTGCAGGCGGTGCTCAAGCTGCTGCTTGCCGAACGCGTCTCGATCCGCAACCTGCATCTCATTCTCGAAGCGGTGGCCGAACTCGCCCCGCATGTCAGGAAGACCGAGCAGATTGTCGAGCATGTCCGCATCCGCATGGCCCAGCAGCTTTGCGGCGACTTGGCCGACAACGGCGTGCTGCGCGTGCTGCGGCTGGGCAGCAAATGGGATCTCGCTTTCCACCAGGCGCTGAAGCGCGACGCCAAGGGCGAGGTGATCGAATTCGACATCGATCCGCGCAGCCTGGAGGAGTTCAGCGAGCAGGCCACCAAAGTTATCCGTGAGTTCATGGATCGCGGCCTGCCATTCGCACTTGTCACGTCGCCGGAAACACGCTCCTATGTGCGCATGATCATCGAGAGGCTGTTCGCCACGCTCCCGGTCCTGTCGCATGTCGAACTGGCCAAGGGCATCGAGATAAAGATTTTGGGCTCTATTTCATGATAACAGACCCGCAAGGGACCGTTCTCGCGCTGTTTCTGGTTTTCTGCCGGATCGGTGGCTGTGTGCTGGCTCTTCCGGGTTTTTCCTCGGCGCGCGTGCCCGATCAGCTGCGCGTCTTCATTGCGGGGGCGCTGTCGATCGCCGTCATGCCGTTGCTCTGGGATACCGTCTATCCGGCCGTTCACACCGGTGCCGGAACCTATATCGGCCTGATCTTCAGCGAATCGCTGATCGGCGTGATGTATGGCATGCTGGCGAGGATCTACACGCTCGGCATGCAGTTCGCCGCGACGATCATCGCCATGATGGTCGGCTACACCCAGCCGGGTTCCGCCGACATCCTCGAAGACACGCCGGAGACCAGCCTTTCCGGCTTCATTACCTTTGCCGGCATGATGATTCTCTTCATTATGGATTTCCATCACATCGTCTTCCGCGCGCTGATCGATTCCTACACGACCATGCCCTTCGGCGGCTTGATGCAGATGCGCGCGACGCTGATCTCCTTTACCGACACGCTGGAGCAGACCACCTACATCATGCTGCGGCTGTCGAGCCCGTTTTTGATCTACGGCCTGATCTTCAACGTCTCGATCGGTTTCATCAACAAGCTGGCGCCGCAGATCCCGGTCTACTTCATCTCCACGCCCTATCTGCTGATGGGCGGGCTCTTCCTGATCTATTTCTCGATTGCGGCGATGGTCAGCCAGTTCGGCCAGTCCTTCGGCTCGATCTATATCGGGCGATGAGGCTGATATGATCGAAAAGAAGCGCTCCCAGAAGCTCAAGCGGCTGCTCTCGGTGCAGCGGCATATCGAAAGAATGGCCGAGAACGACCTGGCCGAAACCAGCCGCCAGCGTGTCGAGGTCAATGTGGCGATGGACGACGTCATCCTCGCGCTCGGCTCGATGGACCCCGTCCACCACGCCTTCTCGCAAAATTACGCCGACCGATTCGGCAGGCTCACCATCAAGGACCAGCAGCTGACCGGCATGCAGCAGATCCACGAGATGCGGCTGACGCGCGAGCGCGCCAAGGGCGACCGCCTCGAAGAGGGCATGCAGGAAGCCCTCGAGGCCGAGCGCCGCGAGGCAGATGACAACGCCGTCTACGATGTCATCGATCAGCAATTCGCAACGCCAGCCTCCAGCAAGCTTCAAAAACCATAGTCATTACGATCTTAAATTCAGAGGATTGTAACGTGGCTATTTCGCCCCCCAGTGATCTGGTCCTGGACGTTGTCAAAGCTGCCGACCCCATGGAGCTTCAGGCAGCCCAGGAAAAGTTGAAGGCAAATCGCGCGGCCTTTGCCGCAACGAGCCTCGCCGAGAATGGCAAGGGCTTCTCCAATACGGTCGACGTTCTCGATCAAGTCGGCCAGAAGAGTGGCCTCAACAACATTCAGAACCGCACCAAGGCCGAGGAAGCTCCGGAAAGCTACCGGAAGTTCGAGGCCATGGTACTGCAGAATTTCGTCAAGTCCATGCTGCCGAGCGAAAGCGAAGACGTCTACGGCAAGGGTGCGACCGGCGATATCTGGAAAGGCATGATGGCCGAACAGCTCGGCAACGTCATGGCCAAGGGAGACGGCATCGGCATCGCCAAGCAGATGTACAGCGAGCAGTTGCGCCGGCAGGAAGGCAAGATCGTCAATGCCTCCACCGACGACGATGACCGCAACACCGCGCTCAGCATGATCGACGACTTCCAGCGCAAGACCTTTGGCACGCCGACCGCCGAAGCCAAGACCGACAGAACAGGATGATTTTAGGCCCGTTGGCCCAAAATCTGAATCCTGTTCTCAATTAAAGAGTTAGAGCGTGATGCCGTCCGAAAACCGCGCACACTTTTCGGCATCATGCTCTAAGCGACGCATAACCGAGGGTACAATGGAAATAGTTTCGAACGAATACAGGATCAAATCCGTTCTCGGACGCCTCGAAATGATCATCGATAATGAGAACACCCGGATCGGCAACGATCCGCAGTTCGATCTCAAGGTCTCCAATGCGCATAAGAGCCGCTGCCTCTACGAGCTGTCGACGCTTTTCCGCGACACCGATCCGGCCGAGCTTGCCGCTGCCCATCTCGATCAGCTGCACGGTCTGAAGAAGAAACTGGTTCTCAATGCCCGTCGCGTCGAGGCGCATCTCGAAGCGGTTCGCGCCGTCGCCGACCTCCTGAAGAACGCGGTTCAGGACGCCGATGCCGACGGCACCTATTCCCAGGAACAATTCGCCGCGCGTGGAAACTGATGATCAAGCTCGTCCTCACCGGTGTCTGGGTTTGCGCCATCACCTTGGCATCGGTCTATTTCTCGGTGTACCTGGCGACCGCGCCGGCGCCCGCAGCAACGGATTCCAAGCAGAGCGCTCTTGAACTGGTGAAGGGCGAAACGATCACGGTGCCGATCATTGGCAACGGTGCGATCACCGGTTACTTCCTCGGCCGCGTTTCGTTCATGATGAACAAGGACATGTTGAAAGGCGTGACGTTGCCGCTGAGCGAGATGACGACGGACGAGCTTTTCAGTTTGCTCGTCGGCAACAAGATGGTCGATATCGCCCACATCAAATCCTTCGATCCGAAGGCCTTCCGCGAGGAGATCAAGAAGGGCATGAACGAGCGCCTCGGCGGCGAATACGTCGCCGACGTGATGCTGGAGCAGCTCGATTATCTCTCCAAGGAAGAGGTCAAGGAAAGCTCCGCCGGTCAGCCGAAGAAGGTGGGCAAACCCGTCAAGATCGTCGAGACCGCACCGGCCGCCGAAGCACCGGCCCCAGCGGCCCACTAAACATCATTTGATCATCGACGACAAACGGCGCCCGAGGGCGCCGTTTGTCGTTGGCGCGTGGTTAATAATCCACTTATACGAGCATGGAAATTCAAGGAATTTTCCTAAGGGTTGTTTGAAACCGTCCTGTTATATCAGGTGTCACAGCTTGGCATGCGCCGCTTATCCGAGATCGGAGCGACGCCGTCCCGGCGGGACGCGACCGGTCCTTTCGAGACCTCCGGTGCGGAAATATAGGCTTGTTTTCCGGGATGTCGGGCGCATGCAGCACCCTCGGCAGGAGGTAGGAATGAATCTGATTGCAAACTTCGCGGTGCTCGCATCGCGGCGGACGATCTTCGATCTGCCGGTCTGCGATCTCGGCTGGGACGATGCCCTCGTTTTCATCAACGAGCTGGCCTCTATTCCCGTCGGCCAGACCGTGGTTTGCTTCGTCAACGCCCACAACATGCTGACCGCGCTGCGCGACGACGAATATTACCGGATCATGTCGCACAATCTGGTGCTGCCTGATGGTATCGGCCTCAACATCGCATCGCAGATCGCCCATGGTTCGCCGTTTCCCGCCAATCTGAACGGCACCGATTTCGTGCCGGCCTTCCTCACCTTCATGGAGGCCCCGCGCCGCATCGGCCTCATCGGCGGTGAGCGTTCGGTCGTCGAGGCAGCGGCGGAAAATTTCCGCAGGCACACGCCCTGGCACGAATTCGTCGTCGTTTCCGACGGTTACTTCGACAAGGTCGATCCCACAGATGTCATCGAGGAACTCGAGCGCCAGAAGGTCGATATCCTGATCGTCGGTATGGGGACGCCGCTGCAGGAAAAATGGGTTCACGATCATATTCGCGCCGATCATGCACGCCTGGTGCTGACGGTGGGCGCTCTCTTCGACTTTGTCTCCGGCGCCGTCCCACGCGCGCCGAGGACGGTGCGGATGATGCGCCTGGAATGGGCCTATCGCCTGCTGCAGGAGCCGACGCGCCTCTGGCGCCGTTACATCATCGGCATCCCGGTGTTTCTCTTCCATGTCCTGCGCTACCGCTTCCGCCGGCGCGAAAGGATCCTCAGCCATCCGGAAGAGCACGGCAGCGCGCTGCAGCCGCGGTCGGATCATAAGAAGGCGAGCTGACCTTATAGCGCCGCGCGTCTAACAAGACGCGCGGCTTAGCAATTTTTGCCCGCTGCGGTTAACCATTTCTTTGCCATGAATATTTAGAGTGGCTTAATCATCTGTATCCGTGCGGATGAGCGAACTCGGCCATCATGTGCATGAGATGTGGCGCAAATGTACGATATCAGGGCCAGAAACAACTTCCAGGATCGCGTAGCCGCAGGGCCGCGCCATGATGACGATTCCTATGGGGCACCCCGGTCTCGCCAGCCTGATATCGCGCCGCCCGAGGCCGAATTGCTGCGCGCCATCGGCCGGGTGCTGGAGGAGCAGCGCGCCAGGGCGGCGCGCACCGCACCGCTGGTCGACCGCATCGAAACCATCCTCGGCAACCGCCTCCGGGCCGCCAACGACGTCGGCCATCCGCTTCTTCAGCAGCCGGCGGGCGACGAAGAGCTGAGCGTTCCGGCCGACGAGCCGATGATCTCACCCGAACCGTTGGCAGCGGTCCGTGAAGAACCCGCGGCGGCCCGGTCGGTCGCACCGCGCCGCCGCGTGGGCGGCATTGGTCTTGTGATGATGGTGGCCGCCGCGACGATCGTCGGCGCGGGCTTGCCGGCGCTGATGCCGGCTTCGCCGGCCCTCTACCGTGCCGAGGCGACGCTTGCGGTGAAGAGCGATGCCGCAAGCCGCGCTGCCTTCACCCAGGCCGCGGCGAAAGGGCTGCTGTCGGCGCGGGTGGTTGCTTCGACGGTGGCCGCCCTGAAACTCGATCACGACCCCGAATTTGCCGGCGCCAGTGCCAATGCGCTCGGCGTCGCGCTCGATCTCCTCTCGGCGACCGGCGCTGCTGCCGATCCGGCCTCGCGCGCCGAGGCGACGCTGAAACATGCGGTCGAGATACTGCCCGATGCCGCCGCCGGCACCATCCTCGTCAGGGCGACGACCGGTAATAGCGGCAAATCCATGCGCATCGCCGCAAAGCTTGCCGAAGCGGTGTCCGCAGCAGACGGACCCGGCGGCAACGTCGAGACCGATACCGCCTTGCGCAAAACCTATGACGAGGTGAAAGTGGAGCTTGCCGCCTTCACGGCGAAGAGCGGCGAGGGCAACGTCAAGGTGGCGATCGATCTTCGCCGCCAGATCGACCAGCTCGATGCCGATCTGAAAGCGGCCGACCAGAACATCCTTGCCGCCAAGGCGCAGACCGACCGGCTCAAAGCCGCAAAACTTGCCGAAGTGCTCGACGGTTCGCTCCCCTCCGATATGCTTTCGCCGGCGCTGCAGGACTGGCGTGACAAATATGCCGTCGCCAAAACGACGCTTGCGCAGCTTTCCGCCGAGCTCGGCCCGCGCCATCCGCGCCTCTTGCAGCAGCAGGCCGAAACCGACGGTCTGAAGGAGAATATGGGCAAGGAGCTGACCCGTCTTGCCCAGACTGCCAACCTCGCCGCCAAAGCCGCCGTCGATGCGCGCAAGGGCCTGAACGATCGCCGCAACACGCTGATCGCCCAGAGCCGGGACACCGGCGTCGATTTGTCACGCCTGACCGAGCTCAGCGAAAAGGCGAATGCCGCCCGCTCGCGCCTCGAAGAGGCGACGTCCACAGCGGTGGAAACGGCCGCCGACGGTCGTATCGTTCTCCTGAAGCCAGCATTGGCAACCGCAGTATCGGGAAGCGATGGCCTGACCGGCCGCTCGCTGGCCGGTGCCGCAGCGGGCCTTGCGATAGGCCTTGCCGCGGCTTTCTTGCTCCGGCTGCGGAGGCCCGTCGCCGATCCCGCAAGGGAAAAAATGCCAGTACTTCGGCCGCAGGCCGCACTGCCGTCGATGCCCGCGCAGGCCCCCGCACCGGTCGACGAGATGGAGCTGCTGCGCTCCGAGATCTCCGGCCTGCGCGACCGGCTTCGTGTTCATGCGCTCGAAGCGCGGCAGCCCCTGCGCTGAAAACATTTCCTTGCAAGCTTGCTATTGCCTTGCCGCTTTCGGACAGGATAGGGCGTTAGCGGGCAATTGACGCTCGCCGAATATCCATAGATTGACGCGAAACAGGGCGGAGAGACGCGTGACGACAGTAATCGACGGAAAGAACGTAGCTGCATCGGTCATTCAGACGGTCAAGAGTGCGACGGCGGCGCTGGAAAAGAGCAGCGGCGTCACCACCGGTCTTGCGGTTGTCATCGTTGGCGACGATCCGGCAAGCCACGCCTATGTCGGCTCCAAGGGCCGCATGGCCAAGGAGTGCGGCTTCAAGTCCGTTCAGCACACGCTGCCGGCCGAGACGAAGCAGGAGGATCTGGCAGCCCTCGTCGCCAGCCTCAACGCCGATCCGTCGATCCACGGCATTCTGGTGCAGCTGCCCCTGCCGAAGCCGCTCGACAGCGAGGCGATCATCCAGTCGATCCTGCCGGAAAAGGATGTCGACGGTCTGAGCGTCGTCAATGCCGGCAAGCTCGCCACCGGCGATCTGAAGACCGGACTTGTCTCCTGCACCCCGGCCGGCGCCATGGTCTTCGTCCGCCGCACCCATGGCGAGGATCTCTCCGGCCTCAACGCCGTCGTCATCGGTCGCTCCAACCTGTTCGGCAAGCCGATGGCGCAATTGCTGCTCAACGCCAATGCGACGGTGACGATCGCTCATTCCAGGACCAAGAATCTCGCCGAGGTCTGCCGCAACGCCGATATCCTGGTGGCCGCCGTCGGCCGGCCGGAGATGGTCAGGGCCGATTGGGTCAAGCCCGGTGCGACGGTCATCGACGTCGGCATCAATCGGGTGGCAGCCCCCGAAAGAGGCGAGGGCAAGACCCGGCTCGTCGGTGACGTCGCCTTCGAGGAGGTTTCGGCGGTCGCCAGCACCATAACCCCGGTTCCCGGCGGCGTCGGGCCGATGACCATTGCCATGCTGATGGCCAATACGGTCATTGCCGCCCATCGCACCGCAGGGCAGACACCGCCGCAGTTTTGATTAGAGCATGATGCCGAAAAGTGTGAGCGGTTTTCGGACGACATCCTGTTCTAGGCCTGGGGAACAGGACCGGTCGAGGCCCTGACGATCAGCTCGGTCTTCCAGAGCTCCTGGTCGGGGAAGGGGCCCGCCTGCTTTACCGTGCCGATCAGCCGCTGCGCGATGCGAACGCCCGCCGCCCGCAGTGAAGAGCGCGTCGTCGTCAGCGGCACGGAAAAGCTTTCCGGTTTCAGCAGCGGCAGTACGTCGTCATGGGCGATCAGCGAGATATCCTCGCCGAGCCGCAATCCGGCCTGGTTGACCGCGCGGATCGCGCCGAGCGCCAGCACCGTGCTGGAGCAGAGGATCGCCGTCGGTCGCTCCGGCAATTGCAGGAAGTGTTCCATTGCCAGCAGGCCTTGTTCGTCCGTCATCAGCGCGTGGCTCATGCAACCCTCCTCGAGCGCAAGCCCGCGCTCGGCAAGGGCGGCGACGACACCGTTCTTCCTGCGGATGGCGAAATCGAGATGCATCGGTCCGTTCATCAGCGCAAAGCGCGTATGGCCGAGCTGTAGCAAGAGCCGCGTCGCGTCGTAGAAGGCGCCTTCATTGTCGATGTCGAGATAGGGATAGTCCGGCTCCGAACCGAAGGACCGGCCGTGCACGACATAGGGCATCGAGAGCGATTTCAACATGGCGAGCCGTGGATCGTGGCCGCGCATATAGGCGACGAACAGGGCATCGACATTGCCGCTGATCGCAAGGCGGCGCAGCGCCGCCACCTCGTCATCCGGGTCGGCCGGCATGATCACGAAGTGGAAGTCGTGGCGCACGGCCTCTTCGCCCAGCCCTGCCAGGAATTCGCCGAAATGAACGTCGGACTGGTGGCCGGGCGCCGTCGGCATGACGAGGCCGATCGAGCCTGCCTTGCCGGTCGCAAGCCGTTGCGCCGCCTTGTTCGGGCGGTACCCGGTTTCCTTGACAGCCTGAAGCACGCGCTCCCGGGTCGCCTCGTTGACCTCGGGATAGCCGTTGAGCGCTCGGCTCACCGTCGTCTGAGACAGCCCCAGCAATTCCGATAGCTGTTTGAGATTCACCTGCTATGCTTCCTCCCGGCCCGCCCGTCAGCCGTCTTGAAAAGGCCTGCCGCCTCCCAGTGGTATCCAAAGCGCTTTCAATTATGTATCATCTGGCGCGCTTGACTCAAGAAAAATCGCTCCATAGTTCCCGATAGGTGCTGTTGCGCCGCGATATGCCCCGATATCTGGCGTGTTTGCAGCGGGTTTTCGCGAATTAACTTGACTTCATTCCACCGAAAGTGGAATGAGTTGGGTGTCAAAGCGCTTTGAAATTTCTTTATTGAGGGAATTCGGCGCGGTTGGGATTGTGATGGGAGGTTGATCACATGAAAAAGTCATTTTTGATGGGCGTTGCCGTGGCAGCGCTTTTTGCCGGTGCTGCGTCCGCGGCCGATTTGAAATTTGCCCCGGGACAGGATTCCAAGTTCAACTGGAAGAGCTATGACGAGTTCAAGGCTGCGCATGCCGATCTGAAGGGTCAGCCGCTGACGATCTTCGGGCCGTGGCGCGGCGAGGACGAGGCGTTCTTCATGAGCGTGCTTGCCTATTTCACCGAAGCCACCGGCATCGATGCCAAATACTCGTCTTCCGAAAACTACGAACAGCAGATCGTTATCGACACGCAGGCGGGCTCGCCGCCGAACATTGCCGTTCTGCCGCAGCCCGGCCTCCTGGCCGATCTCGCCAGCAAGGGCTTCCTGACGCCGCTCGGCGATGACAACTCCAAGTGGATCAAGGACAATTACGGCGCCGGCGACAGCTGGGTCGGTTACGGTACCTACAAGGGCAAGGACGGCAAGGAAGCCTTCTACGCCTTCCCGTATAAGGCCGACGTAAAATCGCTGGTCTGGTACGTGCCGGAGAATTTCGAGGAAGCCGGTTACAAGATCCCGACGACCATGGAAGAACTGCATGCCCTGACCGACCAGATCGTCAAGGACGGCGGCGTTCCCTGGTGCATCGGACTCGGTTCCGGCGGCGCCACCGGCTGGCCGGCGACCGACTGGGTCGAGGACATCATGCTGCGCATGCAGCCGCCGGAAGCCTACGACAAGTGGACGACCAACGAGCTGAAGTTCACCGATCCGGCGGTCGTTGCCGCGATCGACGAGTTTGGCAAGTTCGCCAAGAACGCGAAATACGTCGATGGCGGCGTCGCAGCCGTGGCCTCGACCGATTTCCGCGACAGCCCGAAGGGCCTCTTCGCGGTTCCGCCGAAGTGCTACATGCACCATCAGGCCTCGTTCATCCCGTCCTTCTTCCCTGAAGGCACGAAGCTCGGTCAGGATGCCGACTTCTTCTACATGCCGACCTTTGCGTCGCATCCCGAACTCGGCAAGCCGGTTCTCGGCGCCGGCACGCTCGTCTCGATCGCCAAGGACTCGAAGACGGCCCGCGCCTTCATCGACTTCCTGAAGACCCCGATCGCCCATGAGGTCTGGATGGCGCAGTCGAGCTTCCTGACGCCGTATAAGGGCGTCAGCACCGAGGCCTATGCCAACCCGCAGATGAAGAAGGAAGGCGATATCCTGACCTCGGCCACCACCTTCCGCTTCGACGGTTCCGACCTGATGCCGGGCAAGATCGGCGCCGGCGCCTTCTGGACTGGCATGGTCGATTTCGTCGGCGGCAAGTCCGCTGAAGAGGCCGCTGGCGAAATCCAGAGCGCCTGGGACGGCATCAAGTAATCTTTCAAAATTATGCCGCCGGCTTGCCGGCGGCATGGGCTTGCATGACTGGCCGGGCTCGCAAAGAGCCCGGCCATCGCAGGATATATTGTGATTGGGCTATACAAATAGATTGACGGTGACCGGCGTTGACCCGTCAGAATAAAAGCCGGTCGGAATAAGATCAGGGGAAGCAGGGGAGGGACGAAATGCTGTCGCAGATAGTGTCCGCTTTGGGCGTCGTGGTCGGAGCCGTTATCGCATGCTCGGCCTATTTCTATTTTTCGAACAAGATCCTGGATCTCGCTCTGCCGGTGAAGGATGGTGACATCCGCGCCGCATCGCGCAATCTCAACCGGCGTGCACTCGTCCGGCCGTGGTTGTTCATCGGCCCGGCGCTCTTCCTGCTCGTCGTCTATCTCGTCTATCCCGTCGTTGCGACCTTCATCCTCTCCTTCTACGACCGTGCCGGCCTGCAGTTCGTCGGCCTCGCCAACTACAAATGGGCGCTCGGCGACCGCGAATTCCGCCAGTCGATCTTCAACAACATCCTCTGGCTCGCCGTCGTGCCGGCCGCCTGCACCTTCTTCGGCCTCGTCATCGCCGTGATGACCGATCGCATCTGGTGGGGCAATATCGCCAAGAGCATCGTCTTCATGCCGATGGCGATCTCCTTCGTCGGCGCCTCGGTCATCTGGAAATTCATCTATGAATATCGCGGCGGTAACGACGTCCAGATCGGCCTGCTGAACGCTATCGTCCAGACCTTCGGTGGTACGCCGGAGGTGTGGATCTCCATTCCCTTCTGGAACAACTTCTTCTTGATGATCATTCTGATCTGGATCCAGACCGGTTTCGCCATGGTCATCCTGTCGGCCGCCCTTCGCGGCATCCCCGAGGAGACGATCGAAGCCGCCGTGATCGACGGCGCCAATGGCTGGCAGATCTTCTGGCGCATCATGGTGCCGCAGGTCTGGGGTTCCATCGCCGTCGTCTGGACGACTATCACCATCCTCGTCCTCAAGGTCTTCGACATTGTGCTGACCATGACCAACGGCCAGTGGCAGACGATGGTGCTGGCGAACCTGATGTTCGACTGGATGTTCCGCGGCGGCGGCGATTCCGGCCGAAGTGCGGTCATCGCCATCATCATCATGCTCGCTGTCACGCCGATCATGGTCTGGAACGTGCGCCGCGCCAATCGCGAATTGAAGGGCCACTGAGATGACCGCTATCGGAAGCTACTTCAAGATCGGCCCCGCCCGGCTCTTCGTTCACGCAGCCGTTCTGTTGATCGTCATCATCTGGCTGATCCCGACGCTCGGCATCTTCGTCAGCGCGCTGCGCGACAAGGACCAGATCGTCGTCTCCGGCTGGTGGACGGCCTTCGTCGGCTCGACCCAGACGGCCGCGGTCCGCCTTGGTACACCCGACCAGCAAAAGCAGGAGGGTGCCACCTACGTCATCTCGGGCAATGTGCTGGAAGGCCAGACCGGCCGCGCGGTGAAGGCCTTCGGCAACCGCATACAGCAGCCGGCCGCCTTCAAGGCCGGTGAGACCGCCGATCTCGGCGACGGTGAAACCCTGCAGATCAACAGCGACGGCAGCTACCGCTATGTGAAGAACGCCGCCTTTTCGCCCGACCAACGCCCGAAGCGCATCTATGCATCCGTCTCGGCGCCGCCGGAATTCACGATGCAGAACTACAACACGGTTCTGACCGGCGAGGGCATCGGCCAATCCTTCATCAACTCGCTGACCGTGACGATCCCGGCGACGATCATCCCAATCCTGATTGCCGCTTTCGCCGCCTATGCCCTGAGTTGGATGGAGTTTCCCGGCCGCGGGCTGATGATTGCGCTCGTCGTCGGCCTCATCGTCGTGCCGCTGCAGATGTCCCTGATCCCGCTGCTGCGCCTCTATAACGAGATCGGCAACATGCTCGGCCAGCCGTCGAAGACCTATCCCGGCATCTGGCTGGCTCATACCGCTTTCGGCATGCCGCTCGCCATCTATCTCTTGCGGGCCTATATCGCCGGCCTGCCGAAGGAGATCATCGAATCCGCCCGCGTCGACGGCGCGAGCGATTTCGAGATCTTCGTCCGCATCGTTTTGCCTCTGTCCTTCCCGGCACTCGCCTCCTTCGCCATCTTCCAGTTCCTGTGGGTGTGGAACGACCTGCTCGTCGCCATGGTCTTCCTCGGCACCGACAAGGACCACATCGTGCTGACCGGCAGCCTGAACGCGCTGCTCGGCTCGCGCGGCGGCAATTGGGAGATTTTGACGGCGTCCGCCTTCGTCACCATCATCGTGCCGCTGCTCGTCTTCTTCGGGCTGCAGCGTTACCTGGTGCGCGGTCTGCTGGCGGGTTCGGTCAAGGGAGGCTGACCATTTCCAAACGTGACTTCAAACAGGATATTCCATGAACGTGGCTTCCCAATCGATCTCGACCCCTGACAAGGACTGGTGGCGCGGCGCGGTGATCTACCAGATCTACCCGCGCTCCTACCAGGATTCGAACGGCGACGGCATCGGCGACCTGAAGGGCATCACCGCTCGCCTGCCGCATGTGGCAAACCTTGGCGTCGATGCGATCTGGATCTCGCCCTTCTTCACCTCGCCGATGCGCGATTTCGGTTACGACGTTTCCGACTACGAGAATGTCGATTCGATCTTCGGCACGCTGGTGGATTTCGACACGATGATCGCCGAGGCCCATCGCCTCGGCATCCGCGTGATGATCGACCTCGTCATCTCCCACAGCTCGGATCAGCATCCCTGGTTCGTGCAGAGCCGATCCAGCAAGACCAACGCCAAGGCCGACTGGTATGTCTGGGCCGACGCCAAGCCGGATGGCACGCCGCCGAACAACTGGCTGTCGATCTTTGGCGGCTCGGCATGGGCGTGGGATCCGACGCGCATGCAATATTACCTGCACAATTTCCTGACCTCGCAGCCGGACATGAACCTGCATAATCCTGAGGTGCAGGACCGTCTGCTCGACGTCGTGCGCTTCTGGCTCAATCGCGGCGTCGACGGCTTCCGCCTCGACACCATCAATTTCTATTTCCATGACACGCAACTGCGCGACAATCCGGCGCTTGCCCCCGAGCGCCGCAACGCTTCGACGGCGCCGGCGGTCAATCCCTATAATTTTCAGGAGCATCTCTACGACAAGAACCGCCCGGAGAACCTTGCCTTCCTGAAGCGCTTCCGCGCCGTTCTCGAGGAATTCCCGGCAATCGCCGCCGTCGGCGAAGTCGGCGACAGCCAGCGCGGCCTTGAAATCGTCGGCGAATACACCTCCGGCAATGACAAGATGCACATGTGCTATGCCTTTGAGTTCCTGGCGCCCGATCCGCTGACGCCGGAGCGCGTCGAGGAGGTGATGCAGGATTTCGAAGCTGCCGCACCCGATGGCTGGGCCTGCTGGGCCTTCTCCAATCACGACGTCATGCGCCATGTCAGCCGCTGGGGCGGGCTGGTCGCCGATCACGACGCCTTTGCCAAGCTTTATGCCTCGTTACTGATGACGCTGCGCGGCTCCGTCTGCCTCTATCAGGGCGAGGAGCTGGCGCTGACCGAGGCCGATCTCGCCTATCAGGATCTGCAGGACCCCTATGGCATCCAGTTCTGGCCGGAATTCAAGGGCCGCGATGGCTGCCGCACGCCGATGGTCTGGGACAGCCAGGTCGCCCAGGGCGGCTTCTCGACGGTCAAGCCCTGGCTGCCGGTGCCGGTCGAGCATATCCTGCGTGCCGTCAGCGTCCAGCTGGGCGACGAGGCTTCCGTGCTGGAGCACTATCGCCGCTTCATCGCTTTCCGCAAGCTGCATCCGGCTTTTGCCAAGGGCGAGATCGAATTCGAGGAACAACAGGCCGATAGCCTGGTCTTCACCCGTGAATACGGCAACGAGAAGCTGCTTTGCATCTTCAACATGAGCCCGGCCGAGGCCGCCGTCATTCTGCCTGCGGGAGAATGGCAGGCATTGACGGGCCACGGCTTTACCAGCAACAACTATGGCGACAAGATCGATATTCCGGCCTGGGGGGCGTATTTCGCCCGTCTTGCCTAAGGAACATAGGCCTAAGGAAACACAGGCCCAGGGAACACAGGGAGAGAGAAATGACTGGACTGACGCTGAAGGATATCCGCAAATCCTACGGTTCCGTGGACGTTCTCCACGGTATCGACCTCGATATCAAGCAGGGCGAATTCATCGTCTTCGTCGGTCCGTCCGGCTGTGGCAAGTCCACGCTTCTGCGCATGATCGCCGGTCTCGAGGCGATCACCGGCGGTGAGATGTATATCGATGGCCATCTCGTCAATGACGTGCCGCCCTCCAAGCGCGGCATCGCCATGGTCTTCCAGTCCTATGCGCTCTACCCGCATATGACGGTGTTCGACAACATGGCTTTCGGCATGAAGATCGCCGGCGAAAGCAAGCAGGAAATCGATCGCCGCGTCAAAGCGGCGGCCGAGAGCCTGCAGCTGACCCAATATCTCGGTCGCCTGCCGAAGGCGCTTTCCGGCGGCCAGCGCCAGCGCGTGGCGATCGGCCGCGCCATCTGCCGCGATCCCAAGGTCTTCCTGTTCGACGAGCCGCTGTCCAACCTCGATGCCGCGCTGCGCGTCGCGACCCGCATCGAGATCGCCCGCCTGAACGAACAGATGGCCGATACGACGATGATCTACGTTACCCACGACCAGGTCGAGGCGATGACGCTGGCTGATCGCATCGTCGTTCTCTCCGCCGGCAATATCGAGCAGGTCGGCGCGCCGCTGGACCTCTACGAGCGCCCGGCAAACCTCTTCGTCGCGAAATTCATCGGCTCGCCGGCGATGAACATCATTCCGGCGACGGTCGCCGGGACTGGAAGCCAGACGACGGTGACGCTGACCGGCGGCATGTCGGTGACGCTGGATGTGGCGACCGACGCGTCGGAAATGGGCAAGCAGGCAAGCTTCGGCGTTCGGCCGGAGGATCTCCGGGTTGCCGATGGCGCCGACTACCTTTTCGAAGGGGAAGTGTCGATCGTCGAAGCGCTCGGCGAAGTGACGCTGCTTTATATCGAGGGTCTGGTCCCGGGCGAGCCGATCGTCGTCAAGCTGCCCGGCATCTATGATGTGAAGAAGGGCCAGAGGATGCGGTTTGCCGCCGACAGGCAGAAGTTGCATCTGTTTGACGCAACCGGCCATACCTACCGAAAGTGAGGCGGCCATTTTTGGGGTGATGGCCCCAAGAATTGTGCGGGACGGGCCGAATTCTCACTTTCTGTTAAAGATCGGCTGCTACCTTTTCCCTGTCAATTTATGAGGGGGATAAGCAGGTGGCCGCTTCCAATCCGTCACAGCCAAAATCTCATTTCCTGAGCAAGGAAGAATCCTTCATGTATGACCGCGAGGCGCGGTTCAAGATGGAGGACACCATGAACGCCGCGCGCATCGAATATACGGAAAAGGGCGTCATGCACGCGGCTTCGCGCCGCTGCGACATTGTCCGGATCTCGATGAGCAGCGCGACGCTCGCGATCCTGACCCAGTTCAGCCTGCCGAAGCAGTTCTATCTGGATATTCCGGATGCCCGCATCACCAAGGTCGGATGCCTGCTGATGAAGGTCAACGCCAACAACACAGTGGAAGTTCGCTTCTTGCGCCTGCTGACGCAGAAAGAGCTGAACAAGATCTTCGTCTACAGCACCCATCCGGCGCACCGCGACTACGTTCTCGATATTCGAGCCTAAAGTCGCGCGTTCACCAGGACGCATTGAAATCAAAACCCGTGGGCGCTTCAGGCTCCCGCGGGTTTTTGTTTGCCAGAAGCCACCCGCTCAGTGGTGGAAGAGCACGCTCGCACCCTGGTCCGAAGGCCCGACGGCGCGGCGGAACGGCGCGAAGAGCTCGCGGCCCATGCCGAATTCATTGTCGGAGAGATCGACGACGACAGGTTCACGCTCGGCCATGTCGGCCGCATCGACGAGCACCTCGAGCGTGCCCTTGATCGCGTCGAGGCGAATGATGTCGCCCTCGCGGATGCGGGCGATCGGACCGCCGTCGACCGCTTCCGGCGTGACGTGAATCGCGGCCGGCACCTTGCCGGATGCGCCGGACATGCGCCCGTCGGTGAGCAGCGCCACGCGGAAGCCGCGGTCCTGCAGCACGCCGAGCGGTGGCGTCAGCTTGTGCAGTTCCGGCATGCCGTTCGCCTTCGGGCCCTGGAAGCGCACGACGGCGATGAAATCTCGGTTGAGCTTGCCATCCTTGAAGGCATCCTGCAGCGCCTGCTGGCTATGGAAGATGATCGCCGGCGCCTCGATGATGTGGCGCTCCGGCTTGACGGCGGATATCTTGATGACCGCCTTGCCGAGATTGCCGCGCAGCATCTTCAACCCGCCATTCGCCTGGAACGGCGTCTCGATGCTAGAAAGCACTTTGGGATCGACGCTTTTTTCCGGCGACGGCTCGCGCATGACGGCGCCGTTTTCGCCGAGACGGGCATCCACCGTATAGGCTGCGAGGCCCTGGCCGAAGACTGTGCGCACGTCGTCATGCACCAGGCCGTGCTTCAAGAGTTCCTTGATGAGGAAACCCATGCCACCGGCCGCCTGGAAATGGTTCACGTCGGCGAGCCCGTTCGGATAGACGCGGGCAAGCAGTGGGACGATTTCCGAGAGCTCGGCAATGTCCTGCCAGGTAAGATGGATGCCGGCCGCCCGCGCCATGGCGACGAGGTGCAGCGTATGGTTGGTCGAGCCGCCGGTCGCATGCAAGCCGACGACGCCGTTGACGACCGAGCGTTCGTCGATCATCTCGCCGGCCGGCGTGAATTCGTTGCCGAGCGCGGTGATCGCCAGCGCCCGCTTGGCGGCTTCGCGCGTCAGCGCTTCGCGCAGCGGCGTGCCGGGATTGATGAAGGACGAGCCGGGCATGTGGAAGCCCATGATCTCCATCAGCATCTGGTTGGAATTGGCGGTGCCGTAGAAGGTGCAGGTGCCGGGGCCGTGATAGGATTTCGATTCCGCCTCCAGCAGCTCGGCGCGTCCGACCTTGCCTTCGGCGAAGAGCTGGCGCACGCGTGACTTCTCGTCGTTCGGCAGGCCTGTGGTCATCGGACCGGCCGGAACGAAGATCGACGGCAGGTGTCCGAAGGACAATGCCGCGATCACCAGGCCGGGCACGATCTTGTCGCAGACGCCGAGGAAGAGGGCGGCATCGAACATGTTGTGCGACAGGCCGACGCCCGCCGACATGGCGATCAGGTCGCGCGAGAACAGCGAGAGCTCCATGCCCGGCTGTCCCTGCGTGACACCGTCGCACATCGCCGGCACGCCGCCGGCCACCTGCGCCACGCCGCCTGCCTCGGCCGCCGCCTCGCGGATGATCGCCGGATAGGTCTCGAATGGCTGGTGGGCCGAGAGCATGTCGTTATAGGCGGTGATGATGCCGAGATTGGGGATGCGGTCGCCGGCGAGCGCATCCTTGTCGGCGGGGGAACAGACCGCGAAGCCATGGGCAAGGTTGGCGCAGCCAAGCACCGAGCGCGCGACACCCTTGGAAGCGGCGGCGCGCAGGCGTTCCAGGTAGCGCTCGCGGCTTGGCTTCGAGCGTTCGACGATGCGATTGGTGATCGCAGAAATGCGTGCGTGAGCGGACATGGAAAATCCCTGCCTTGTTCGTTGTCTTTATCTGTTTCGGCGGCTCTGGCCTGAATCTCAATCCGGATGACGGTGGATCAGGGAGCCCAGTAGATCTCGACCGGGGAAGTGGCCCGGCGCAGAACGGCGCGGATCGGCATTTCTGCCTCGTCACCGCTGCCTTCCGCCTTGACGAGAACGTCTTTTTTGCCTTCGCCCTCAATATGGAGAACCAGGAGTGCGGCATCCTCAAGACTGGAGAAGGTGAAGGTCAGGCGCGGCTCGCCGGCTCCTTCCGCTTCCATGGTAATGATGCCGCGCGGCGTCGACGCATCGATCGCCTTGGCAAGATTGCTGCCGCCGGGAAAGAACGAGGCGGTGTGTCCATCGCCACCCATGCCGAGGATGACGATGTCGAAGGGTGAACTGATCGCCCTGGTCTTCTCGGTTGCGAGCCTTGCCGCCTCCTCCGCGGAGGCAGCATCCTGATAGAGCGGCAGGAAGCGTGCCGCCTTTGCCTTGTTCTGCAGCAGATTGGCATCAACAAGCAGATGGTTCGAGCGCGGATTGTCGGCCGGCACGAAACGTTCGTCGACAAGCGTGATCGTCACCTTGTCCCAGGCGACGTCGCGCGTCGAAAGCGTCTGGAAGAAGACCTTCGGCGTGGAGCCGCCGGAAACGGCGATGGACGCCGTTCCGCGGGCGGCAATCGCCGCCGAAAGCGCATCGGCGACCTTGTCGGCGAGACTGCCGGCGAGGTCTGCGGCGCTGGCGAAGGAATGCAGGGTCGATGCCATCGATTTCGTCCTAGATTTCGTCATGCCAGGTGCGGCCGTCACGCTCGATCAGCGCGATGGCCTGGCTCGGCCCCCAGGTGCCGGCTGTATAGCCCTGCACCTGCTGGCCGGTCGTTTCCCAACCCTTGAGGATCGGATCCACCCATTTCCATGCGGCTTCGACTTCGTCGCGGCGCATGAACAGCGTCTGGTTGGAACGGATCACGTCCATCAGCAGGCGCTCGTAGGCGTCGGGATTGCGGACGTTGAAGGCCTGGGCGAAGCTCATGTCGAGCGAGACATTGCGCAGGCGCATGCCGCCCGGACCCGGATCCTTGATCATCAGCGACTGCTTGACGCCCTCATCCGGCTGCAGGCGGATGATCAGCTGGTTGGCGTTGATGCGTCCGGCCGCCTGGTCGAAGATTGCGTGCGGGATCGGCTTGAAGGTGATGACGATCTCGGACATGCGCCCCGTCAGACGCTTGCCGGTTCTTATATAGAAGGGAACGCCCGCCCAGCGCCAGTTGTTGATCTCGGCCTTGATGGCGACGAAGGTTTCGGTGTTCGAGACGCCGCCTTCGAGTTCTTCGAGGTAACCCTTGACCGGTCCGCTGCCCGATGCGCCGGCGCGATACTGGCCGCGGACCGTCGCCTGCTCGACGTTGGAGGCATTGAGCGGCTTCAGCGCCCGCAGCACCTTCAGCTTCTCGTCGCGCACGGCTTCCGAATCCATCGACGAGGGCACTTCCATCGCCGTCAGGCAGAGCAGCTGCAGGATGTGGTTCTGCACCATGTCGCGCAGTGCGCCCGCCGTGTCGTAGTAGCCGGCGCGACCTTCGAGGCCGACCGATTCAGCCACGGTGATCTGCACGTGGTCGATGTAGTTGGCGTTCCACAGCGGCTCGTAGAGCGCGTTGGCGAAGCGCAGCGCCATCAGGTTCTGCACCGTCTCCTTGCCGAGATAATGGTCGATGCGGAAGATCTGCTCTTCCTTGAAGGCACGGCCGATCGTGTCGTTGAGCTGCAGCGCCGAGGCGAGGTCGCGGCCGATCGGCTTCTCGACGACGATGCGGGTCGATTTGGTGATCAGCTTGTGGTCGTGGATCTTCTGCGAGATATCGCCGAAGATGCCCGGAGCGACGGCGAGGTAGAAGGCGCGCACGCGATCCTTGCCTTCGTCGAGCAGCTTCTTCAGCTGATCCCAACCGGCATCCGTGCGGGCGTCGACCGAGACGTAGTAGAGGCGGGCACAGAATTTCTCCACCTCCGCCTCGTCATATTCACCCTTCTTCAGGTGCTCGTTCAGCGCGTCCTTGGCGAATTTGCGGTATTCCTCGTGCGTCAACGGGCTGCGCGAGGCGCCGATCACGCGGGTCGGTTCGCTGAACTGGCCTTCGATCTGGCGATGATACAGCGCGGGCAGAAGCTTGCGTTCTGCAAGGTCGCCGCTGCCGCCGAAGACGACATAATCAAAGGGCTCAACGGGAATGATTTGGCTGCTCATGAGCTTGTCTCTCAATCAGGCTGGTTGGCGGCCCTTTTAATCTAATCGATTTAAAAAAGCCAGTGTGCAGTGCAATGAATCTCTCAGGAACTGGTTTTAGAGCGAATTTCCGGAAGAGGAAATCCGCAATCGGACTAAAACTTGTCGCGAAGTGCAAACCACGACAAGGCGAGGAAAAGCAACGGTGCGCGCATCCGGGCTCCGCCGGGAAAGGCGGGAATATCGAGCGATGTGAAGAGATCGAGATCGCCGGATTTTCCAAGCACCGTTTCCGCATAGAGCTTGCCACAGTAGTTTGACAGCATGACGCCATGGCCGGAATAACCGCCGATCGAGGTGACCCCGGGCATGACCTCCCGCACGAAGGGCTGGCGCGGCAGGGTGATGCCGACGCTGCCGCCCCAGGCATGGGTGATCTCGATGTCCTTCAGCTCTGGATAGATCTCGGCGATCTGCCGGCGGATGTGCTCTGAAATGTCGCGCGGATTGTCCGAGGTATAGGCTTCGCGTCCGCCGAACAGCAGGCGGCCATCGCCGAATTTGCGGAAGTAGCGCACGACGAAGCGCGAATCGGCCACGGCCTCGCCCCCGGAAAGCACACCGGCATGCCCGTCGAGGGGCGCCGTGGCGCCGATGAAGGAGCGGATCGGCATGACATGGCTCGCCGTTACCGGTTCAAGGTCGCCGATATGACCGTTGCAGGCGATCAGTGCGCGCTCGGCGGTGATCGTTCCCCTTTCGGTTTCGATCGTCACCTTGCCGCCGCTTTGGCGGATCGCCGTTGCCTTGGTCATCTCGAAGATTTCAGCGCCGGCATTGGCGGCGACCCGCGCCAGCCCGACCAGCAGCTTCAGCGGATGGATGTGGCCGGTGCCGACATCGCGCACACCGCAATGGAAACGCTTCGAACCGAGCCTCTCCTGCGTTTCCTTCTCGTCCATAAAGCTTAGATGCGGATAGCCGTACCGTAAGGCGGCGATTTCGGCATTTTCGTAATAGTCGCGTTTGTAGCTCGCCTTGTGTGCGACGTTGAGCTGGCCGGGCACATAGTCGATCTCGATCTGATGCTCGCGGGCGAAATCGATGAGATGGCGCTTGGCCGCTTCGGCAAGATCGAACAGCGCCTTCGAGCGTTCGTAGCCGATCTTCTCCTCGAGTTCTTCCGGCCACCATCGCTGACCGGTGCCGAGTTGGCCGCCATTGCGCCCGGACGCCCCGTCGCCGAAGCGGTAGGCCTCGATAAGGACCACCGAAACGCCTGACTTGGCAAGATTATAGGCGGCCTGCAGGCCGGTATAACCGCCGCCGACAATTGCGACGTCACATGTTCTCGAGCCGTCGAGAGCGGGGTAGGTGGGCCGCTCCCCGACGGTTGCCTGATACCAGGACAGCCCGGGCGCGATCGGGCTCTGCCACGTCTCCTGCGATGCCATTTGATGCTTGCCTCACACGTTGAGCAGAAGGAATTCCCGCTCCCAGGGGCTGATCACCTGCATGAAGGTCTCGAACTCGCCGCGCTTGACGCCGGCATAAAGGCCGATGAACTGCTTGCCGAACATCTCCTCGAAAGCGGGTTCGTCCTCGAGCAGCGCCACGGCTTCCAGCAGGCCGCGCGGCAGGTCGATCGATCCCTCATTGGCCGAATCCTCGGTCGGCGCCGTCGGCTCGATCTGCTTCATGATGCCGAGCAGGCCGGAGGCGAGCGAGGCGGCGAGCGCGAGATAGGGGTTGGCGTCCGAGCTCGGCAGCCGGTTTTCCACGCGCCGCGCCTGCGGATCGGAGACCGGGACACGGAAGGCGGTCGTCCGGTTGTCGTAACCCCAGGCATTGTTGACCGGGCAGGACATATCGGGCTGCAGGCGTCGGTAGGAATTCACGTAAGGCGCCAGCATCGCCATCGCGCTCGGCACGAATTTCTGCATGCCGCCGATGAAATGGAAGAATTCCTTCGAAGCCGAGCCATCGGCATTGGAGAAGATGTTCTTGCCGGTCTCGATATCGACCACCGACTGGTGGATATGCATCGCCGAACCCGGCTGGCCCTGCATCGGCTTGGCCATGAAGGTCGCATAGATGTCGTGTTTCAGTGCCGCCTCGCGGATCGTCCGCTTGAACAGGAATACCTGGTCGGCAAGTTCGATCGGATTGCCGTGGCGCAGGTTGATCTCCATCTGCGCCGGTCCCTCTTCATGGATCAGCGTATCGATCTCCAGCCCCTGCTTCTCCGAGAAATGATAGACGTCGTCGATCAGTTCGTCGAACTCGTTGATGCCGGCGATCGAATAGCCCTGGCCGCCGAGGATCGAGCGGCCGGACCGGCCTTTGGGCGGGTGGAGCGGATAGTCGGGATCGTCGTTTTTGGCGACGAGATAGAATTCGATCTCGGGCGCCACGATCGGTTTCCAGCCGCGCTCATGATAGAGGCTCATGATCCGCTTCAGCACGTTGCGCGGCGTATAGGGCACTTCGCCGCCGTCCGAATCGACGATATCGCAGATCACCTGTGCCGTCGGGTCGGTCTCCCAGGGCACGACGGACAGCGTCGAAAGGTCGGGCATCAGCTTCAGGTCGCTGTCGCGCGGCTCATAGCGGAAGCTCTCCGTCTCGTCGGGATATTCGCCCGAAATCGTGTGCCGGTAGATGGCCGAAGGCAGCGCCAGCGAGGTGTTGGAGGTGAATTTCGAGCTCGGCATCATCTTGCCGCGCGCAACGCCGGCAAGGTCCGGCGTGATGCATTCGATGTCTTCGATGCCTCTCGCCCTCAGCCACCGCGCTGCTTCCTTCCAGTTCGCAACGCCACGCAGGGATCCGGGTTCCGGGGGAGTTTTCTTCGAGGCGGGTACGTTTCTGGCAGGCTTCAGCGTCGTCTTTTTTGGGGACATGACACACCGGTTTGTATTGATCGTGGTGCCATCATAACCAGACTTTGCCAATTGGCGAGGGGTGGCAAACGTTGACTTTCGCCCTTTGATGGAAAAAGAAGACGCGGGTTTGATCGGGGAAACGGGTTTGCAGCGCAAAAGCGACGTTATCGTCATCGGCGCCGGAGCGGCGGGCATGATGGCCGCCATCCGCGCCGGAAAACGCGGCCGCTCGGTCGTCATCCTCGACCATGCCAGGGCGCCTGGCGAGAAGATCCGCATATCAGGCGGCGGCCGCTGCAATTTTACCAATATCCATGCCGGACCGAAGAATTTCCTCTCCGCCAACCCGCATTTCTGCAAGTCGGCGCTTGCCCGTTTCACGCCCGCCGATTTCATCGCCATGGTCGACCGTCATGGCATTACATGGCACGAAAAGACGCTCGGCCAGCTTTTCTGCGACGATAGCGCCAAAGACATCATCCGTATGCTGCTGGCGGAGATGCGCGCGGCCGGTGCAACGCTGCATCTTGGCACCGAGATATCAGGCGTCGAAAAGACCGAATCCGGCTTCCGGGTATCGACGAGCGAAGGTCACTGTGAAGCATCGTCGCTGATCGTCGCCACCGGCGGCAAGTCGATCCCGAAGATGGGCGCCACCGGCTTTGCCTATCGCCTCGCCGAGCAGTTCGGCTTGGCCGTGCTCGAAACCCGACCCGGCCTCGTGCCGCTGACGCTCGATCCCGGCCTGCTGGAAAGCATCGCGCCGCTCGCCGGCATTGCCGCCCCGGCCGAAATCCGCCACGGCAGGACCGGCTTCCGCGAAGCGCTGCTGTTCACCCATCGCGGGCTCAGCGGCCCGGCCATCCTGCAGATTTCCTCCTATTGGCGCGAGGGCGACGAGATCGTGGTCGCCATCGAACCGGATATCGATATTGCCGCCCATCTGAAGGTGGCAAAGCAGCTCAATGGCCGTCAGTCGCCGCAGACGGCACTCGGCGATATCCTGCCGAAGCGGCTGGCACAATTTCTCGTCGAGCGCGAGAAAATCTCCGGCAACATGGCCGACCTGCCTGACAAGGCGCTGCTGCGTCTTGCCGCCGGCGTCCAGAACTGGGCAGTCAAACCCTCCGGCTCGGAGGGCTACCGCACCGCCGAAGTGACGCTCGGCGGCATCGACACGGCAGCGCTCGATTCCCGCAGCATGGAAGCAAAAGCCGTGCCCGGCCTTTATTTCATCGGCGAATGCGTCGACGTCACCGGCTGGCTCGGCGGCTATAATTTCCAGTGGGCCTGGGCTTCCGGTTTTGCCGCGGGCGAATGCGTCTAATGCATGTCGCCCAAAAGTGTGCAGCGGTTTTGAGATAACGACATGCATAAAACAAAGACCTAAAGCGCGTCGCATGGTCCCGATTCAGCGCGACGTGCTTTAGAAATGCCGATTCAAGACTTTTTAATAGAGGTGCGCCATCCTGTCTCAATTGGCGGTTTGTAAGGTCGTTCCTAAATTAAGCTTTACCGGCAAGCCGTTTTGTTGGATTGTTGTTGTGTCAGAGAGAAGTGAGGTTTCGACCATGAACAGAAACGCACGACGCGCCCGCGCCATCGCAATTGCCGAGGCAAAGCCCAACGCTCGAATGGTCGCCCTGCGCTATCTGATGCTTGCAGCCGGCGCCACCGCCGCCAGCCTCGCGCTGCTGCTCTCGCACTTCATCTGATCCCGTCCGCAGGCCTGGAGCAAACGTTCCGGCATGGTGATCACCTCACCGCGACGACGCGGCCCATAATTTTGCAACTATTTCACTGCCTTGGCTTAACCCGCCGTCACTGCTTATCCGAAAATTAATATCTAATCTGACACAATTGCCCGCGAATATTTGGGCATCTCCAAGTTGTTTGGACATGAACTGGCAATGACTGCCGCCTGGCTTCCGGGTTCCCCAATGTAAAATAAGAACAGCTCGATGTGCACCCGGCTGGCGCCATGTGGCCGCCTGCGGGAGGAGTGGTGTATGAAAGGCCCGGAACGCCATGTTGATTGATAAGATTCTTTCCCGCTTCAGGATCAAGACCAAGGTTCTGATCTTCGTTCTGCCTTTCGTCGTCACCATTTCGGCGGTGGGCCTGACCGGCCTCTACGCTTCGGGACTTCTGCAGGGCCGCATGGAAATATCCAACAGCGTGCTGCAGTCGCTGAGCGGCTTCAAGGATCTCTATGGTTCGATGGATGATTTCCTGCGCGTCACCAGCCCTGAAGCGCGCGACAAACTGAGCGCGGATCTGAAGATCCAGCAAGGCGTGCTCGACCAGACGCTGAGCCAGGTCGGTGACGAAGCCGCTGGCCGTGACAGCCTTGCGGAGGCATCGCGCCGCACCAAGGAAATTTCGGGCGTCGTCGACAAGCTCTGGGCCCTGCACGAGCAGGAACAGGCATTGCATGAGCAGATCGACGCGGCCCAGAAAAGCGTGATCAGCACCCGTTTCACCGTGTCCTACCAGGCCGAGCAGTTGCAGAGCACCGTCCAGAGCGACGAGAGCGCCGCCACCAGCACCCTTCGCACGGCCGACCGCCTGCTGAAGGGCGGCGATTTCCTCGGCACCGTCGCCAGCGGCTTCAGCAAGCCGCAGACACCGCAGGACAAGATCGCCTTCATCAACGAACAGATGCCGGAGATCATCAAATCGCAGCGTCTGATCGCCATCTCGGTTCCGAGCAATCAGAAGAATGTCATCGAGGCGCTGGCTGCGACCATCGACGGCATCAAGGCGATCGTCCAGACGCCCAATCCGACCGACGAGACCGCCACCGAACTCGGCCGCCTTGTTTCGCGCTTCCGCCAGACCTCGACCTATACGCAGCTGACCGCAACGCAGAAGATGCGTGACGCGACCCAGGAATTCGCGGCGCTCGACGGCCGGATCGCCCAGGCCAACTCGGTCCTGCAGGATACGAGGCGCCTCGAAAATTCCGTCTATTCGCTGCAGATCGTTCTTTCCGACTTTCTCGCCGACTCCAGCAAGGAAAATCTCGTGCGTCTGCAGCAGCAGGCCGGCACGCTCGGCAAGGACATGCAGGTGCTGGTCACCAGCGCCAAGGGCATGGGCTTTGCCGAAGGTATATCCGGCGCGATCCAGCCGGCGCTCGACGTCATCTCCGGCGGCGGCTCGAAGATC
Source organism: Rhizobium sp. CRRU65 (assembly GCF_048551595.1). Taxonomy (NCBI): domain Bacteria; kingdom Pseudomonadati; phylum Pseudomonadota; class Alphaproteobacteria; order Hyphomicrobiales; family Rhizobiaceae; genus Rhizobium; species Rhizobium sp. CRRU65. Next base: position 198,427 of record NZ_JBLYZH010000012.1, read on the forward strand.
GTCGACACGATCGGCGAGCGCGTCACGGCCTATGCCGCCGCCCGCCAGGAGCTCGACCAGATCTGGAAAAAGCTGACCGATTTCGCCGAACTGCAGAAGCAGACGGCCGGCACCGAGCGCACTCAGGCAAACAGCATTTCCGTCATGACCACCGGTCTCGGCATCCTGCTGTCGATCCTCGGCGGTATTGCCCTGGTGCTGACGCTGCAGCGCCCGATCAGCCATATCACCGCCGCCATGCGCCGCATCGCCGAAGGGGCGCTGGACACCAGCATCTCCGGCGAGCAGCGCCACGATGAAATCGGCGACATGGCCCGCGCGCTCGGCATCTTCAAGGAAAACGCCATCTCGAAGATCCGCATCGAGGAGCAGAGCGACGAGGAACGCGCCGCTGCCGAACATGAGCGCCTGCGTAACGACGCCGAAAAGCGCGAGATGGATCGTCAGATCGAATTCGCGGTCAACGCGCTCGCCGCCGGCCTCGAACGCATGTCGCAGGGCGATATCTCGACGACGATCGAAACGCCTTTCATCGGCCGCCTCGAACAGCTGCGCCAGGATTTCAACGGTTCGATGATGCGCCTGCAGGCGACGATGAGCCAGATCCGCGACAATGTCGAATTGATCCAGGGCAACGGCAACCAGATGGCCCAGTCGGCCGAGGATCTCTCCAAGCGCACCGAACAGCAGGCTGCCTCGCTCGAAGAGACCGCGGCTGCCGTCGATCAGATCACCGTCACGGTCCGCTCGTCGGCCGAACGGGCCAAGGATGCCGACCAGATCGTCCGCCAGGCCAAGCGCAGCGCCGACGATTCCGCCGTCGTCGTCAGCAATGCGATCGACGCGATGAGCCGCATCGAAGGTGCCTCGCGCCAGATCGAGCAGATCATCGGCGTCATCGACGAGATCGCCTTCCAGACCAACCTCCTGGCGCTCAACGCCGGCATCGAGGCGGCGCGCGCCGGTGAGGCCGGTAAAGGCTTCGCGGTGGTCGCGATGGAAGTCCGCGAACTGGCCCAGCGCTCCGCAGCCGCGGCGCAGGAGATCAAGGGGTTGATCAACAAGTCGACCAACGAGGTCAATTCCGGCTCGCAATTCGTGCAGGAGACTGGCACGGTGCTCGCCAAGATCAGCGCCCAGATCGTCACGATCAGCCAGCATGTCGAGATGATCGCTCGCGCCAGCCACGACCAGTCCAACGCGCTGCAGAGCGTCAACGCGACGGTCAACCAGATGGACCAGATGACGCAGCAGAACGCCGCCATGGTGGAGGAGACGACTGCCGCCAGCCGCGAACTAGCCGACGAGGCCGGTTCGCTGCGCCGGCTCATTCAGCAGTTCAAGATCGACGGCGACGCCACCGGTGCGCCGGTCTATCGCGCCGCCTGATCATCGACCGACCGCCTTCGTGCGAACGGCCCCGGAGTTTTCCGGGGCCGTTTTCTTTATTTCGCAGAAATCGCGCTCCGGTCGGATTGCGAGCGGCGGCGCGGCCATCACGCATAGATGGTCCGTCCGAAACGAGACCGATGAATACCTCCGACAGCCCTGATTTACGGAGAATCTTCCTTAACGCTTTTAGTCTAATTTAACCTTGGTCTATCTCCCGGGGGTCTCGATGCTGCGCCTTTTCTCTACGTCGATCGTACGCCAGATCGTTGCGATCACGCTGTTTCTGCTGGCGATCAGCACGGCCGCCATCGTTGGCGTGACCTATTACAATTTGAGCCATCAGGTCATGGACGGGGCCGTCTCCGATGCGAAGGACGCCGCCCGTGCGATGGCTGTCCTCTACGGCGCGGCTGATCAGGCTGCAAAGATCGAACTGAAGGACAATCAGCTCTCCGCCGTCACCGAAGACGCCATCCCGGCCCTTGCCGATCATTCGCTGGTCGACCGCACGGCGCAATCGATCGCCGGTGTCGCGACCATCTTCCAAAAACAGGGCAGCGACTACGTCCGCATATCCACCAACGTCAAGAAGGAAAACGGCGACCGCGCCGTCGGCACCAAGCTGATAGCCGAGCACCCGGCCCAGCCAGTTCTCGCCAGGGGTGAGGCTTATTACGGTCCGGCGGAGCTTTTCGGCCGCAAGTTCATGACCGGTTATTTCCCCATCAAGAATGCCTCGAACGCCAATGTCGGCATTCTCTTCATCGGCATTCCGATGGAGGTCTATTACCAGCGCATGTATGAGCTGCAGATGCTGGTTCTCGGTGTCGGCGCCATCGTCATGCTCATCGTCGGCGTTCTCGCCTTTTATGCGATCCGCCTGTCGGTGAAGCCTTTGCAGGCGCTGACAGCGAGCGTGCACTCGATTTCCGCGGGCGATCTCGAAGGGGCGATCCCCTGTGTCGAAAAGAAGAACGAGTTCGGCGACATCGGCCGGGCCTTGGCGCTTTTCAGCGACAGTGCCCGCGCAAGGCGCGACCTGGAAACCCAGGCTGCCGAACAGCGCGAATTGAGCGATGCCGAACGGGCCAGGAACGATGCCGACAAGCGCTCGCTCGACGGCCAGATCGACTTTGCCGTCAACCAGCTTGCCGCCGGCCTCGGGCGCCTGTCGCAGGGCGATGTCTCACAGACGATCGGCACGCCCTTCGTCGGCCGGCTGGAGCAGCTGCGCGTCGATTTCAACGCTTCCCTCTTGCGGCTCCAGGATACGCTGTCCGGTATCCGTGACAGCGCCGCGACGATCCAGCGCAACAGCGGCGCCGTCTCCGCCTCTGCCGGCGAGCTTTCGAAACGCACCGAGGCGCAGGCGGCGAACCTCGAGGAGACTGCGGCCGCGGTGGAAGAGATCACCGTGACCGTTCGTTCATCCGCCGAGCGTGCCCGTGAAGCCAACAATGTCGTGGCTGCGACCAAGAAGACGGCCGACAATTCCGGCGCCGTCGTCGGCGATGCCGTCGCCGCCATGGATCGCATCGAGCAGGCTTCGCAGCGCATCGAGCAGATCATCGAGGTGATCGACGACATCGCCTTCCAGACCAATCTTCTGGCGCTGAATGCCGGCATCGAGGCGGCGCGCGCCGGCGAGGCGGGCAAGGGTTTTGCCGTCGTCGCTCAGGAGGTCCGCGAACTCGCCCAACGCTCGGCCGATGCGGCTCGCGAGATCAAGTCGCTCATCGAGACGTCGAGCCGCGAAGTGACGGCAGGCTCCGAACTGGTCCAGAAGACCGGCAGCGTCCTTGCCTCGATCAGCCAGGAGATCATCGCGATCAGCGGCCATGTCGAGACCATCGCCACCGCCAGCCGCGACCAGTCGGCCGCGCTGCAGGAAGTCAACGGTTCGGTCAACGCCATGGACCAGATGACCCAGAAGAACGCGGCGATGGTTGCCGAGACGACGCAGGCAAGCCGCCTGCTTGCCGGCGAAGCCGATACGCTGATGGCGCTGATCGAGCGCTTCCGCATCGTCGCAGAATCGGCACCGGCTCATCTCGGAGCAAGAAGAGTCGCCTGACCCGCGCAGCCGCTGCCACCGCGGGATTGCGCCGCGGTCTTGCGGCGCCTTCTGAGGTCGAGGTCGAGCGACGTCAGCCAGGCGGCGAAGCCAATGAGGCTATTGTTTCCGAACTCGGCATAGAATCTGTCCTCTTCCGCCTTGCAACGGCTTCGCTTGGGATAGTGCCGATAGCCGATGGTGCCTGCGATGGTGAGCATGTCGATCATGACGATGTCCTTTCCTGTATAAGACATCACCTGATTTAGGCGTCGAATTTCTCTTTATAAACGGGAAAAATCCCGCTATGTTTTTCATTGATGAAAAATGCGAGTTGGGATTCCTATCAGCTTTTCCTGCAGGTGGCCCGGCTTGGCGGGCTGACGGGGGCAAGCACCGCAAGCGGGCTCAGTCCTGCGACTGTCGGCCGACGCATGCTCGATCTCGAGCAGGAAATCGGCCGCGCATTGTTTTCGCGCAGCCAGACCGGATACCGTCTGACCCAGGATGGCCAGGCCCTGCTCGATCACCTTCAGGAGATGGAGGCCGCCGCCCGCAAGGTGGCGGCATGGCGGCAATCCGGCGAGGGCGGCACGACCGTCAGGGTCGCTGCCGGCACCTGGCTCGCCTGGCTGCTGACCGAGAATTTCGCCGCAATCCGCATGCCGGGCGATGCCTTCGCCATTTCGCTCACCATTGGCGAGGCGCGGGCAAGCCTTGCCTATCGCGAGAGCGATATCGGTATTCGCGCCTTCGAGCCTGAGGAGGCCAATCTTGCCGCACGTCTGCTCGGAGAGGTGGCCTATGCCGTCTATATCAGGCGCAACGCCGCCGAGACCGACGAGCGCTGGATTGCCGTTGCTGAGGAAGAGGCGATATCGGCCTATCTGCGCTGGCCGCACGCCCATGCCGCAACAGGGATCGTCGCCACCGTCAATCGGCCGCGTTCGCTGCCGGATCTGGTGCGCGCCGGCGCCGGCAAGACCGTGCTTCCCTGTTTCGTCGGCGATCTCCATCCCGAATTGCAGCGGCAGGGTGGCGAGTTGCCGGAATTGCGCCACCGGCAATGGATCGTCATGAATGCCGAGGACCGCCACCGCCCGGAGATCCGGATGGTCGCCGACCGCATGACCAAGCTCATCAAAAGTTATGCCGATCTCTTCGCCGGAAAACGACCGAGCCGCGGCTGATGCGCCGCGGCTGGCTTTGGTCAATGCCGGTTAGTGACGACGACCGGAATCAGCAGGTCGCCCCAGTGGCCGTCGCCGCCGTGATGACGGGCCGAGCGCACCAGTTCGACCGAGACGCCGGCCTCGACGGCTTTCATGACCGATTGGTTCAGCCGATGCAGGTCGTTGGCGAGCATGCGGATCGTCGTCTGCTGATCCTCGCTCATGCTGCTTGCCTGCTCTTCGGCCCGTTCTCTGACCCGTGTGATGGATGCCATGATCTTCTCCTCCTCTTCGATTTATTCGGCAGCCGGTTTGAACTGCGCATGTTCGGTCGAGCCGTGCATCGCCGTGGTCGACGACCGGCCGCCGGTGATGGCGAGCGACACGGCGTCGAAATAGCCGGTGCCGACCTCGCGCTGATGTTTGGTGGCGGTATAGCCATTGACCTCGGCGGCGAATTCCGCCTGCTGCAGCTCGGAATAGGCCGACATCTGCCGCTGCCGGTAGCCGCGCGCCAGTTCGTACATGCCGTAGTTCAGCTGGTGGAAGCCGGCGAGCGTGATGAACTGGAATTTGTAGCCCATCGCTCCGAGTTCGCGCTGGAACCGTGCGATCGTCGCCTCGTCGAGATTCTTCTTCCAGTTGAAGGAAGGTGAGCAATTATAGGCGAGCAGCTTGCCGGGATGGACCTTGTGCACGCCTTCGGCAAAGCGGCGCGCCTGATCGAGGTCCGGCTTCGAGGTCTCGCACCAGATGAGATCGCAATGCGGCGCATAGGCGACGGCGCGCGCGATACAGGGCTCGATGCCGTTTCGCACCTGATAGAAACCTTCGACCGTACGGCCGGCATCATAGTCGACGAAGGGTTGGTCGCGTTCGTCGATGTCCGACGTCAAGAGCTTTGCCGCTTCCGCGTCGGTGCGGGCGATGACGAGCGTCGCAACGCCCATGACGTCGGCGGCAAGCCGCGCGGCATCGAGATTGCGGATATGGGCGGCCGTCGGGATCAGCACTTTGCCGCCGAGATGGCCGCATTTCTTCTCCGAAGCGAGTTGGTCCTCGAAGTGAACGCCCGCGGCACCCGCCTCGATATAGGCCTTCATGATTTCGAAGGCGTTGAGCGGTCCGCCGAAACCTGCTTCGGCATCGGCAACGATTGGCGCGAACCAGGTCTCGACGGAAAGTCCCTGGGCTTCCGCGGTCTCGATCTGGTCGGCGCGCTGCAGCGTGCGGTTGATGCGTTTGGCCAGTTCCGGACCGGCATTGGCCGGATAGAGAGACTGGTCGGGATACATCGCCGATGCCGTATTGGCGTCGGCCGCCACCTGCCAGCCGGAGAGATAGATCGCCTTCAACCCGGCGCGCACCATCTGCATGGCCTGGTTGCCGGAAAGTGCGCCGAGCGCATTGACGAAATCGTCCTGATGCAGAAGCCGCCACAACCGGTCCGCGCCCATTTCGGCCAGCGTGTGGCTGAGCGCCACCGAGCCCCTGAGCCGCTGTACGTCATCGGCCGAGTAGGGTCTTTCGATGCCGTCGAAACGATCAACCGAAGCGTTTGGGACAAGCTTGTAAAAATCCGTCATGCTGCTCTCCTGGCTAAACTCCGCCACTGGGTGGCTGCGTGACAAGATTGACAATATGAGCCGATATGACCAGAAAAACCTTTGATTTCTTGCTCGGAAAGAGGTTAAGATGACGAGGATTGACAGAGCGGCGCTGTGAATTTGTAAAATTTTGTAAATATGGCGCTCCTTGCCTGTCAAAGGGTGTGACATGGCGGAACGAAAAATATTCGCAGGCCCGAAAGTCAGGCGCATCCGCAATGCGCTGGCGCTGACCCAGACCGCCATGGCCGAGGCGCTGGAAATATCGCCGTCCTACCTGAACCTGATCGAGCGCAACCAGCGGCCGCTGACGGTGCAGCTGCTTCTCAAGCTTGCAAGCGTCTACAGGGTCGATCTTGAGGAGTTGCGCGGACAGACCGGCGGCAGTCTCGGTCAACTCAAGGAGGTCTTTGCAGATCCGCTGCTATCGGGCGAGCTGCCGGGTGACCAGGAACTGGTGGAGGTGGCCGAGGCCGCACCCAATGCCGCAAGCGGCATGATCAAGCTCTACCGCGCCTATCGCGAGCAGGCGGCGAGGCTCTCCGATCTGACGGCGCTGATGGTCGCCGAAGGGCATGCGCCGGTCGCCGCCGGCCGCTTGCCGCTGGACGAGGTGCGCGAGATGCTGGAGCGCCGGTCCGGCTATTTCGCGCGGATCGAGACGGCGGCGGAAGCCTTTGCCGCAACGCTTCCCGGCGGCCTCGATCTTGCCGCCGGACTGAAAGATTGGCTGCGCTCCGAGCGCGGCATCGCGGTGCGTGTCTTGCCCGTCCATGTCATGCCGGATCTGCGCCGCCGTTTCGATCGCCATTCGATGCGGCTTTTCATCTCGGAGCGCCTGTCGCAGGCCGACCGGGCGCATGAGATATCAGTCGAGGCCGCGACTCTGGCCCTGCTGCCGGCAATCGATGCCGAGCTCGACGATCTCTCGCTCTCCTCCGCCGAGGCGCGCCGCATCGCCCGCTTCGAGCTTGCCCGCATCGCCGCGCTGGCGCTTGCAATGCCCTACGAGGCCTTTCTCTCGGCAGCGAAGGCGACGCGTTACGATATCGATATTCTGCGTGCACGCTTCGGTGTCTCCTTCGGCCAGGCGGCTGCACGTCTTGCGATGCTGCAGCGCCCCGGAGCGGCCGCCATTCCCTTCTTCCTGATCGAGATCGATGCCGCGGGCCACCGGCTGCGCAGGGCAGGCGCCCAGGGTTTTCCGCAGGCCCGTTTCGGCGGCAGCTGTCCGAAGCTCAATCTCCATGCCGCCTTCCTGCAGCCGGGCCAGATCCTCGCCGAAACGGTCGTCATGCCTGACGGGGCATCCTTCCTGACGGTCGCCCGCACCCTGGAGGGACCGAGCGTCGAATTCGGCGAAAGGATCAGGCGCACGGCGATCCTGATCGGCTGCGACGCTGCCCTTGGCGAGGGCGTGGTCTATGGGCAGGCGATGGCGCTCGAGCCGGTCGCGGTCGGTCCGGCCTGTCGCCTTTGCGAGCGGCGCGGCTGCCTTTCCCGGGCCGAGCCGCCGGTGACGAGACCGCTTGGGCTCGACGAGATGGTGGCAGGCCTCAGCGCCTTCGATTTCCAGTGATTGTGAAATCATTGAGGGCGCAGGATTTTGCGCTTGTGGGCTGTGAAATTCCTTCCTAGTCTGCATGGAAAACCAGAGGGAAAAGATGTCCGGGGGTGCGGAATCTTTGAACAAACAGGAGAAGTCATGAGGTCAACCATCCTATGCGTGACGGCCGCCGCCGTTACCGCACTCCTTGCTGCCGCGCCGGCCCTTGCGCAGGAGCGCGTGGTCAACGTCTACAACTGGTCGGATTATATCGACAGTTCCATCCTCGAGGATTTCACCAAGGAAACCGGCATCAAGGTCGTCTACGACACTTTTGATTCCAACGAGACGCTGGAAACCAAGCTCTTGGCTGGTGGTTCGGGGTACGACGTGGTCGTCCCCACGGTATCCTTCATGAAGCGCCAGATCGCCGCCGGCGTCTACCAGAAGCTCGACAAGTCGAAGCTGCCGAACCTGGTCAACATGTGGGACGTCATCATGAAGGGCGTGGCGTCCTTCGACCCCGGTAACGAATACAGCGTCGACTACATGTGGGGCACGACGGGCATCGGCTACAATGTCGACAAGGTCAAGGCTGCCCTCGGAACCGACGAAAAGCCCAATTGGAACGCGCTGTTCGACCCGGCGAAAGCAGCAAAGCTCAAGGATTGCGGCATCTACATGCTGGATTCCCCCACCGACGTGGTGCCCTCGGTGCTCGCCTATCTCGGGCTCAATCCGAACAGTACCGACGCTGCCGACCTCAAGAAGGCGCAGGCGGTCCTCACGGCCGTTCGTCCCTTCGTCCGCAAGTTCCATTCGTCCGAATATATCAGCGCGCTGGCGAACGGCGATATCTGCATCGCGCTCGGTTATTCCGGCGATATGTTCCAGGCCCGTGACCGTGCTAAGGAAGCCAATGCCGGCGTGAAGGTCGATTATTCGGTCCCGTCGCAGGGCGCCCAGATCTTCTTTGACGTTTTCGGCATTCCGAAGGATGCGCCGCATGTCGCCGAAGCCCATGAATTCATCAACTACATGATGAAGCCCGAAGTCGTCGCCAAGGCATCCAACGTCGTCTTCTATGCCAACGGCAACAAGGCGTCGCAGCAGTTCCTCGACAAGGAAGTCCTCGACGACACGGCGATCTACCCAACGCCCGAAGTCATGGCGAAACTCTTCACCGTTCCGCCGCTCGATCCGAAGGCGCAGCGGCTCGTGACGCGGCTATGGACCACCGTGGTCACCGGCCAATGATCTGATCGTGGCCCGGACGGAAACGTCCGGGCCTTTTTTTGACGATTCCAGTCGGGTGAAGCCGGGAACAAAAGCCGAGAACAAAAGAAAATAATGTATTTTCGGGGAACAATATGAAGTCTTTAGGCAATATTCGCCGCTCTTTCGCACCTTGGACCGATCCGTCCGCCAAGCCCTTCATATCGATCAAGAATGTCACCAAGCGTTTTGGCGATTTCACCGCCGTCGACAACCTGTCGCTCGACATCTATCACCGTGAGTTCTTCGCGCTGCTCGGCGCTTCGGGCTGCGGCAAGTCGACGCTTCTGCGCATGCTCGCCGGCTTCGAGCAGCCGACCTCGGGCGAAATCGTGCTCGACGGCACCGACATGGCCGGCACGCCGCCCTATAGGCGCCCCGTCAACATGATGTTCCAGTCCTATGCGCTTTTCCCGCACATGACGGTCGAGAAGAACATTGCCTTCGGCCTGAGACAGGACGGCATGGCGAAAGACGAGATGACCGACCGCGTCTTGCAGATGTTGAAGCTCGTCAAGCTGGAGCAATTTGCATCCCGCAAGCCGAACCAGCTTTCCGGCGGCCAGCGCCAGCGCGTCGCGCTGGCCCGCTCGCTCGCCAAGCGCCCCAAGGTGCTGCTGCTCGACGAACCGCTCGGCGCGCTCGACAAGAAGCTGCGTGAGGAAACCCAGTTCGAGCTGATGGACCTGCAGCAGAATCTCGGCCTCACCTTCGTCGTCGTCACCCACGATCAGGAAGAGGCGATGACCATGGCCGACCGTATCGCCGTCATGAGCCACGGCAAGGTCGTGCAGGTGGCGACGCCGGCCGAGATCTACGAGGCGCCGAATTGCCGTTTCGTCGCGGATTTCATCGGCGACGTGAACATCTTCGACGGCAAGGTCGCCTCATCGGGCAACGGCACCGTCGAGATATCAGTCGACAGCGGCTTCAGCGTGCGTGTCGCCGCCGCCGAGACTCCCTCGGCAGGCAGCGCCGTCGGCTTTGCCATCCGGCCGGAAAAGATGCGGGTCGGGCGCACGCCTCCCGCCAACGCGTCGGTCAACGCTGCGAGGGGCGAACTCTGGGACATCGCCTATCTCGGCGACATGACCGTCTTCCATGTGAAATTGCAGAGCGGCAACGTCGTCAAGGCATCCTCCCTCAACGCGCAGCGCTCCGTCGACGACCCCTTCACCTACGATCAGGAAGTCTGGGTCTCCTTCGACGAGAATGCCGGCGTCCTGCTGAAGGATTGACATCATGGGCAAGTTCACTTCCGGCCTCTACAATCGCCTCGTCATCGTCATCCCTTACGCCTGGCTACTGCTTTTCTTCCTGGCGCCTTTCTTCATCGTCTTCCGCATTTCGCTGTCGACGACGGCGATCGCCATGCCGCCCTATGAGCCTGTCTTCTCCTTCGCCGACGGCTGGGCCGGACTCTTAAGCAAGATCGGCGAATTCTCCTTCGACAATTACACCTACCTCACCGACGACCCGCTCTATTTCAACGCCTATGTGTCGAGCGTGGTGATCGCCGGGATCTCCACCTTCCTGACGCTGCTGATCGCCTATCCGATCGCCTACGGCATGGCGCAGGCGCCACGTGGCCTGCGGCCGACGCTGGTGATGCTCGTCATCCTGCCCTTCTGGACGAGCTTCCTGATCCGCGTCTACGCCTGGATCGCCATCCTCAAGCCGGAGGGCCTGTTCAACCAGCTGCTGCTGTCGCTGCACCTGATCGATACACCGCTGATCATCCTGAACACCAATACCGCCGTCTATATCGGCATCGTCTATTCCTATCTGCCCTTCATGGTGCTGCCGCTTTATTCGGCGCTCGAGAAGATGGACGGCACGTTGATCGAGGCTGCGCAGGATCTCGGCTGCCCGCCGATCACAGCCTTCTGGCGCATCACCTTCCCGCTGTCTATCCCCGGCGTGGTGGCCGGGTGCATGCTGGTCTTCATCCCGGCCGTCGGTGAATTCGTCATTCCCGATCTGCTCGGCGGGTCGCAGACGCTGATGATCGGCAAGACACTGTGGAACGAGTTCAATTCCAATCGCGACTGGCCGGTCTCCTCGGCGGTGGCGACCATCCTGTTGCTGATCCTGGTCATCCCGATCGTCTTCTTCCAGAATGTCCAGGCCAAGGCCGAAGAGCGGGGGAAATAAACCATGCTGAAATGGACCCGTTTCAACATCGTCTCCGTCACGCTCGGCTTCGCTTTCCTCTATCTGCCGATCGTGCTTCTCGTCATTTTCTCCTTCAACGAATCCAAACTCGTGACCGTCTGGGGCGGCTTCTCGACGAAATGGTATGTCTCGTTGATGAGCAATCAGGCCTTGCTCGACGCTGCGTGGGTGACGCTGCGCGTCGGACTGCTGTCGGCAACGTTTGCAACCATCCTCGGCACGATGGCGGCGCTGACATTGGTGCGCTACACGCGCTTTCGCGGACGCATGCTGTTTTCGGGCATGGTCTATGCGCCCCTCGTCATGCCGGAGGTCATCACCGGCCTGTCATTGCTGCTGCTCTTCGTCGCGATCGGTCTCGACCGCGGCTTCTGGACGATCACGCTCGCGCATACGACGTTGACCATGTGCTTCGTCGCCGTCGTCGTCCAGTCGCGCCTGCTGAGTTTCGATCATTCGATCGAGGAAGCGGCTCAGGATCTCGGCGCGCCGCCGGTGCGGACTTTCTTCGAGATCACCCTGCCGATCATCGCGCCCGCCGTCGCCTCCGGCTGGATCCTGGCCTTCACCCTGTCGCTCGACGATCTGGTGATTGCAAGCTTCACGTCGGGGCCTGGCGCCACCACGCTGCCGATGAGGATCTACAGCCAGGTCCGCCTCGGCGTAACGCCCGAGATCAATGCGGTGTGCACGATCCTGATCGGCATCGTCGCCCTCGGCGTCATCTGCGCCTCGATCATCACCAAGCGCCGCGAAACGCAGCGACAGAGGGACGAGCGCGCCGCTGCGGCCGGTGCGTGAGGTCTAAAGCGCGTGCTCCTCGCGCTCTATGTCTCTATTTTGCGCATGTCGTTATCGCGAAACCGCTGCACAGTTTTGCGCGACATGCTTCACTGCGCGTGGGGTGTATTGCCGAATAGCGGAACCGGCGAGATCACCGGGTTCGGCCATGAGCCGCCGATGAAGAACGGCAGAAGCGGCAGCTCCGCCGCCTTGGCCGGATCGGTTGCATCCAGTGATCCGGAAAGTGCCAGCCCGTTCGAATGATAGGTGATGATGCCGGAAAGCGTCAGTGTCTGTGTGGGTCCGGCGATATGGGCGTCATGGATCTCGGCGGAGCCGTTGGCGAAATCGGCCTGTAGGTTCAACTGGCTGAAGGCGAAGGCGCCGCCTGCTGCCGCGCTCAGCGGAAAGAACGGCTTTTCGGCTGCCTGCGTCCGAAGTGCCGTGGCATCGATGCCGGGAATCGTGCCTTCCCCGGTCCAGAAGTGCAGCTTGCCGGTGACGTCGGCAAGGCCGGTCGTCCAGATCGCCTTGGGCGACTGCAGGTCGAGATCGATCGATCCTGTCGCAAGCGGCAGCGGACCTTTCAACTGCAGGCGTTCTGCAAGGGCCGCGAAGTCGGCATCGCGGATCGACAGCCGCAGCTTGCCGCCGCCGTCGAAGTCGCGCTGCGTCGCTTCCAGATGCGCGGTCATTTCACCGCCTTCGAACTGGCTGTCGCCAATATCGAATTTCGCTTCGCCGCCGGCAACGATCACGCTGGCGCCAACGTCGGAAAGCTCGAAGAGACCCATCTGCGCGCGCCGCGCCGAAAGCCTGACGTCGATATCGAGCAGCCGCAATGGTCCGCTGATGCCGGCGGAAATTTCCTCCGCCTCGCCGGCCGCGAGGCGGAGCGCGAAGGCGTCGAGGAAGGGCTTGAGGTTCATCTGGTCGAAGGCGAGCGTGCCGCCGATTTTCGGTCGTTTGCCGGGTTGGGCGAAAAGGTCCATTACCCCGGTGGCGCTCGCTTCGTTCAACGAGAGGCTGAGATTGTTGAAACGCAGCCCATTACCCGACGACATGATGTCGGATTCCAGCGAGGCGCTCTTCAACGTTGCGATGCCGGGGATCGATTTGCCCGACCATGTCAGAAGTGCCGGCACATCGGGAATGGTGGCTGTGACATTGCCGGAAAGGGCCGAAAGGTTGGCGATGCTGGCAATGCCTTGGAAGTGCGCCGTCAACAGGTTTGATGTGAGCGACGTCCGTGTCTCGGCATTCCTGCCGGCAAAGGCGAGCAGCGGCTGGCGCGAGGCGAAATCGACTTTCAGGTCCTGGCCGTTGATGCGGGCGATGACGACCGACGAGATTGCGCCGGATAGTCTCGGCCAGGCGATATCTGCGGTGACGCTGTCGAAATGATAGGTCTTGGCGGACTTGATGTCGGTGACTACAAGCGTGCCGTCCTCGACGGTCACCGCGCCGATCTCGGCATCGAGATCGGGATCGAGCACCTCGGCTCCGTTTTCGGAGCGTACGCCGCTGATCGCGCGTGCGAGCAGGCCGGCATAACTCCAGTCGATCAGCCCTTTTTCGTCGCGCGTCAGCGCCAGGTTGGGGCGCACCAGGTGGAATTCGTGGAAGCTCGTCCGGCCTCTCAACGCATCGATGAGGCTGAAATCAGCCGACAGACTTTCGATGCTGCCGAGCAGCTTGTCGCCGCTTTCGCGCGGTTGGCGGATGGTGATCTGGTTCAGCGTGATGCGCGGCGTCGGCCAGAATTCGAGAACCGGACTGCCCTTGATCTCGGCATGGTAGCCCGTCCATTTCGACAGCGCGTCCTCGATGCCGGAGCGCACGAAGCCGGTCGAGATGAGATAGGGGGCGGCAACCCTGAGCGCCACGAAAAGCGCGAGCGCGATCAGCAGGAATACCGTCGAGAGGCGGGCGAAGGCGGGAAGCCAGCGCGAAACGGGTCCGATCTTCCTGCGCCACCTGCGATGTCTTGACGTGCTCATGATCTCCGCCGGCAAATTCAGCCGGTCATCCCGTTATGCGCTGATTTCGCCGGATATAGGAAATATCAGGCATATGCAAATCCCGACAGCGCCGCGTCTCTTTTCAGACGCGCAAAGGACGCTGTAGCACTTTCAATTAAATAGTTGGAGCATGATGTCGTCCGAAAACCGCTCACACTTTTCGACATCATACTCCAAGCGTCGGATCGCGTCGGTTCCACGCTTTATAATGCAATGCAGCATGATATAAGGACGGCATTGGGGAGGAGGATTGAATGCAGGATAACAGACCACTTTGGGTGCCCTCGGAGGATGCCATTGCAAAAAGCCCGATCCATGCCTTCATGGAGCGCTGCAATGCCGACTTCGGGCTCTCTCTTTCGGGCTTTGAGGATCTGCATGCATGGTCGGTGGCCGAGCGGGAGAACTTCTGGTCGGCCGTCTGGGATTTTTGCGGCGTACAGGGGGAGCGTGGCGCAGAGGTGCTTGCCAATGGCGACCGCATGCTGGAAGCCCGCTTCTTTCCCGATGCGACGCTGAACTTCGCCGAAAACCTGCTGTCTGGCCGCGGTGACGGCGATGCGATCATCTTCCGCGGCGAGGACAAGGCCGAGGACCGCTGGTCGTGGGACCGGCTGCGCGCGCTGGTCTCGAAGCTGCAGCAGGCCTTTGTAGCACGCGGCATCGGCAAGGGCGACCGCGTCGCCGCGATGATGCCAAACATGCCGGAGACCGTCGCCGCCATGCTCGCCGCCGCCTCGATCGGCGCCATCTGGTCGTCGTGTTCGCCTGATTTCGGCGAGCAGGGTGTGCTCGACCGCTTCGGCCAGATTGAGCCAAGGCTGTTCATCGCCTGCGATGCCTATTGGTATTCCGGCAAGCTGCAGGATGTCGGCGCCAAGGTCGCCACGGTCGCAAAGAGTTTGGGTGTCCCCACGGTCATCGTCCATTACGCCGGCGATGCCGAGGCCGTGGCGCGCCAGACGCCGGGGGCTTTAACGCTTGAGGCCCTTGTCGCGCCCTACGAGGCAAGGGAGGTCGAGTTCACACGGCTTGCCTTCGCGCATCCGCTCTACATCCTCTTTTCGTCAGGCACGACAGGCGTACCAAAATGCATCGTGCATTCGGCCGGCGGCACGCTGCTGCAGCACCTCAAGGAGCAGCGGCTGCATTGCGGCCTGCAGGCGGGCGAGAAGCTGTTCTATTTCACCACTTGCGGCTGGATGATGTGGAACTGGCTGGTCAGCGGTCTTGCCAGCGGGGCGACGCTCTGCCTGTTCGACGGCTCGCCCTTCGCCCCCGATGGCAACGTGCTGTTCGACTATGCCGAGGCCGAAAAATTCGCCATCTTCGGCACCTCGGCGAAATATATCGATGCGGTGCGCAAGGGCGGGCTGACGCCGCGCGTCAGCCACGATCTCTCCGGCCTGCGGCTGATGACCTCCACCGGCTCGCCGCTGTCGCCGGAAGGGTTCACCTTCGTCTATGAGGGCATCAAGAAGGATGTGCAGCTCGCTTCGATCTCGGGCGGCACCGATATCGTCTCCTGCTTCGTGCTCGGCAATCCGCTGCAGCCGGTCTGGCGCGGCGAGATCCAGGGGGCCGGCCTCGGCCTTGCGGTCGACGTCTGGAACGATGACGGCAAACCGGTGCGCGGGGAGAAGGGCGAGCTCGTCTGCACCAAGGCCTTCCCCTCGATGCCGGTGATGTTCTGGAACGACCCTGATGGCGCCAAATATCGCGCCGCCTATTTCGACCGGTTCGACAATGTCTGGTGCCACGGCGATTTCGCCGAATGGACGGAGCATGGCGGCCTGGTCATCCACGGCCGTTCGGATGCGACGCTCAATCCTGGCGGTGTTCGTATCGGCACGGCCGAGATCTACAATCAGGTGGAGCAGATGGCGGAGGTGGCCGAGGCGCTGTGCATCGGCCAGGACTGGGACGACGACGTACGCGTCATTCTTTTTGTCCGCCTTGCCCCTGATGTGACGCTGACCGAGGATCTCGTCAAGGCGATCAAGACCCGCATCCGCACCGGCGCCTCGCCGCGGCATGTGCCGGCGAAGATCATCGCGGTTGCCGATATCCCCCGCACCAAGTCCGGCAAGATTGTCGAGCTTGCGGTACGCGAGGTCGTTCACGGCCGGCCGGTGAAGAACCAGGAAGCGCTTGCCAATCCAGAGGCGCTGGGGCTCTTCGCCGGGCTAAGCGAACTGAGGGATTGACGGCGATCGTAGATTACAAGCTTTCACCCTTTATCAATCTCCTGTCATGGAAACCTTTCGTTAAGAAAGGTTTGTCAAAGGTGAAGCTAACTTGGGGGCCGCGCATGAACGATGCGGCCTGGGGCCTTCCGGCCTCCGAAACATGACGTTGATCGACTGAGCTCTTGTTGAACAGCACCAAATTCAAAGGCGGCCTCTTGGCTGCCTTTTCTTTATCAACCGGCCAGCACGCGCTGCGACGGGAAGGTGATCTCGACGAGCGTGCCCTCGTTCGGCGCCGAATTGATCGTGAAGGTCGCCCGGTTGGCATCCACCATCGCCTTGGTCAGCGGCAGGCCGAGCCCGGTGCCGTCGCCGCGATGACGCGATTGGGTCGAGGAGACCTGCCGGAACGGCTTCATCGCCTGGTCGAGTTCGCTGCGCGTCATGCCGATGCCGGTATCGCGGACCCTGAGGACAACGCTGCCATTCGCCTCATAGGACGTCGAAACGACGATCTGCCCGCCTGAGGGGGTGAAGCGGATGGCGTTCGACAGGATGTTCAGCGCGATCTGCTTGATCGAGCGCAGATCCGCTACGACCTCGGGTACTGCCTGCGACAGCGCCGTGCGGATGATGACGCGCTGGCCGTTCGCCTGCGGCTGTACCAGAGCCACGGCTTCGGAAACCGCCTCGTTGAGGCCGACGGCGGCAAAATCGAGATCCATCTCGCCCGCCTCGATCTTCGAGATGTCGAGCAGGTCGTTGACGATATCGAGGACGTGCCGGCCGGAGCGGCCGATGTCGTTGGCATATTCGATATAACGGGGATGGCCGATCGGCCCGAAGCGCTCGCCGGCCATCATGTCGGAAAAGCCGATGATGGCGTTGAGCGGCGTGCGGATCTCATGGCTGACGCGGGCGAGGAAATCGGTCTTGTGGGCGTTGGCGGTTTCGGCCGCGCCTTTGGCGTTGCGCAGCTCGTCCTCGGTGCGCTTCCACTGGGTGATATCGCGGATGACGGCGCAATAGCCGTTGGAGGAGGTGAGCTGGCCCATCGTCATGAACAGCGGCACGAAGCCACCGGCGGCCTCGCGGCCGATCACTTCGCGTCCGTCGTTCAACACGCTTGCTACGCCATGGCCGGAGAGGCCGTTCAGATAGTCGATGACTGCCTTCTGGCTCTCATGGGCAAACAGCATGACGAAGGGTTTGCCGCGCGTCTCCTGTTCGTCGTAATTGAAAAGCGCGCTGGCCGACCGGTTCATCGAGCGGATGTCGCCCTCGGTGCCAATGACGACGACGCCGTCGGTCGCCGTTTCCAGGATCGAGCGCAATTCCTCCACTTCGACCTGGAGTTTAGCGACCTTCTCGACCATCCGCTCGGGGCGGTCTTCGGACCGACCGTCGAAACGGTTTGCGTCGCCGCGGCCATCTTCCTTGCCTTCCACCGGCATCAGCGCCAGCATCAGGGCGTTGGCGTCTTCCCAGCGCACCGATTGCAGCCGCGCGGTCACCGGCGCCAGCGTATCATCGGCCTTGACGAGCATCATGGTGCCGGAGCCCGCGGCCTTCTCCTCGAGTTCGCGGCGCTGCAGCAGACCTTCGATGCCGCCTACCTCGCGCAATGCGTCGAGCGAACCGTAGCCCGTCAGCCGCATGAATTCCGGATTGGCGTGGATCAGCGCATCGCCGATATGGATGAGCACGGCAACAGGCAGTTGGTCGACCGTGCCCACCGAAAGCCCGTCCGTCATCTTGATGCGCGGCGGGATGAAGCTTGTGAGAACCTCGATCTGGCTGGCCGTCTCCTCCAGCCCTTCCGTCGCCTCGTCCTCGACTATGACAGCCGGCTCTTCGGTGGCGCCGTCGTCTTCGCGCTCCGCCTCAACGGCATTCTCGAAGATCGCCTCCTGCGGCGCGATCTCCTCGAGCGACGGTATGTCCGCCTGGTCGGCGGTGGGTGTTTCGGCCCCGAACGCTTCGGGTCCGGAGGCCTCGTTGAAGGCGGCCGTTTCCGTGGCGTTGGGTTCCATCGGCGCCGGGGCGGCGGGCTCGTCCTTGTTGGCGCCGAAGGCTTCGAGGCGCTTGGCGATCTCGCGGAAATTGGCCTGTTCGGCGGCCGTCAGTCCGGCACCGGTGTTGTGGAGCTGAACGATCTTGTCGGAGAAACGGCGATTAGGCGTTTCCGAAATCCGAAGCGCCGGCGGCTCTTGCGGAAGTTCCGCTACCGGCTCGGCGGCGGAAATGTCGCCGGCATCGGCGCTGCCTTCCGCTTTTTCGGCAGCACTTTCTTGGGCAGGTATCTCGGCCGCCTGCTCGGTGGCAATCTCTTCCGGCGCTGGCTCCGCCTGTGGTTCGCTTGCCGTAAGCGCCTGATCCTCGACCTCCTGCGTCGGGGAGGGATCGATCAGGGGCTCTTCAAGCACTGTCTCCGCTTCGTGCGCCACCTCGGCAATGGTCTCGGCGGGCGGGCCGAGGCTCGCTGCATCATGGCCGATACCATCAGGGCCGAGTGTCAGGCCAAGCGCCAGCGGATCTTCCTGCGCGTCGGAAAGCCGGACGACGCCGAAGCCGCGGAAGCCATCGAAGTCGCGGTTGCGGGTATAGGTCGGCAGCGCCGCCAGATCGACCGGAACAACGAGGCTGGTGCCTTCGACCGGCCAGAGGATCGTCTTGCCCGACCATGTGTCACGGCGGGCGAGCGCCTCGGAAAGCTTGCCGTCAGGATCGAGATTGAAGAGGGCGGCGACATCGCCGAAGGCAGAGCCGATGATGTCGGACGCATGCGGACCGACGGCCGCGGCAAATTCGTGGCTGACTTCGTTGAATCGGCCTTCGGCGTCGATCTTCCAAACGAAGCGCGTGGCGCGGCTATTTGGCCTGAAAACGAAGCCCGGCTCAGCCTCAAGCTGAGGGGCAGGGGGCACGTCGGGGACCACAGGCGTTGCGATAGCGGTCTCTTCGTGGACTGCTTCCGGCGCGTCTTCAATAGGCGTTTCGCTGGCTTCAACAGGCGGTTCCGCCGTCTCCGCAATGGAAGTCACATCGTCCTCAATGACCGCGGCGGGCTCATCCGCGCTGCTATCGGTCACGCCGTCGTCGCTCTTCGGCTCCGCGTCCTCGGCAGGATCCATCCCGTCAATCGCCTCGTCTGCGGATGCCACAGCTATCTCAGCCGGCTGCTCGTTTTCGCCGGTGATCTCCTCGAGCGTCTCCTCGACCTCTTCGATCCCCGAGACCGCGTCGATGATTTCGGTGAAGCCTGTAGCGGCGACGGGTTCGTCCTGAAGCACCTCCATCGGCGGCGCGCTTTCTTCCTGTGCGGGCGCATCGACTGGATCGAGCGCGGGCGCATCGACCGGGGCGAGCGCGGGCGCATCGACCGGGTCAAGATGACCGACCGCGGTCTCGACAGCAAAGAGCAGATTGAGCGCCGGATCGTCGCTGAGCTTGCCGACCGCGGCCGGGAGATTGCCTCTGCCGGTGGCGACAGGTCGCTTCACCAGCCGGTCGGGATGCGCGCCGGCAAGGTTGATCAAGGTCTTTGCCGTCTGCTCGGAGATCCCGAGCGAGGCAAAGCCCGGCGAAGCGGCGATGACCTCGCCATTGGCGCCGATCACCGCCATATGCGTGTCGGGATCATCGAGCCCCTGCAGCATCTGGGCCGCCGATGCGCCGGCCGCGAGTGGTTTTGCCGAGACCGGCACTGAAAACAGGATGGCCTGTTCGCCCTGAGAAAGCCGGATCAGTTCAGCGGCCGCCTGCACCTGCGCACGCTGAAAGCCCTTGGCAACGCGGATCATCAGGCTGCGGCTGTCGCCGATATCGGTCAGCTGGCGCGCGGCGGTTTCCAGCTGGCGGAAGGTGATGTCGGCGCGGTCGACCCCCTGATCGAGCAGATCATAGACCGCCGAATGGCCGAAAAGCTCGGCACCCGCACCGTTCGCCCAGAGCAGACGGGCGAGATCGGCCGAAAACAGCACCATGGCCTCGCCGCGTGAAAAGCGTTCCCGTACCCGTGCATGCACGGCGATATCGATGAACGGATATTGGACTGCGGGCATGTTCGAACCTTGTCGCTGTCGGCCTTCTTAAATTAACGGCTTATTAATAACTGCGGGGCGCATGCCGGTCCAGAAGAGGAGGGGGTTTTCGGCCGGAAAGGTTAACGTCTTGTGCATCGCACAATAATTGTTGCAATGCACAATAGAATGTCTTATATAAGCATCATCCAACAAACGCAGGCAGCGGCTGCCTCAACCCAAAGGATGCGACCCATGGCTACCATAAAGACCGACGACGTTTTTTCAATCGCTTCTTTCGACCCGTCCAAGTTCACGGAATCTTTCCGTGAATTCGCCGAAAAGGGCGCTCAGCAGTCGAAGGATGCCTATGCCAAGCTGAAGACCGCTGGCGAGGAAGCCGGCAAGACGCTCGAAGCCACCGTCCAGACGGCACAGGCCGGCAGCGTCGAGATCGGCCTGAAGGCGATCGACATCCTGCGCATCAATTCCGAGAACTCGCTGTCGCACTTCGAAGCGCTGCTCGGTGTCAAGTCCCCGGCCGAATTCTTCGAGCTGCAGACCTCGTTCATCCGCAAGCAGGCGGAACTCACCGTCGAGCAGGCGAAGTCGATCCAGGAAACCACCAAGCAGGTGGCCGAGAAGCTCGCAAAGCCCTCCAAGGACGCCGCCGAAAAGGCCATGGCTTCCTTCAAGGTTGCCTGATCGGTCCTTACCGATCGGAGATAAAAGGCTGGACCTCGCGTCCAGCCTTTTTGTATATTGACGAGGAATGGGGCTTGAATTCATCTCCAAGTCCTCGTATGTGACCCCCGTCGCGCCAAGCGCGATTTATGCGGTTGTAGCTCAGTTGGTTAGAGCGCAGGTTTGTGGCACCTGAGGTCGGAGGTTCGAGACCCCCCAACCGTACCATCTCCCCCTTGTCCATATCGAAGACATAGGTGACAGATCGTACCTAAGACACGGGTGACAACCTCGTGTGGAACGGGCCGTCGATCGCTCCCAAAGTTCTCTGTTCGACGGCACGCGCACATCGCCGGCCAGGCTCTTGACCAGCAGCTCTCTGATCTTCCTGGCAGCCCAATGCGGCTTCTTTTACGAGATGATCAACAACTCGACCGGCTCAAGTAGTGGTTGGCGCAACGCATCGACTGTCGCGACCGATCCGTCAGGGCCTCCAGGCCGTCATCTTTGTAGCAATTGAAGAATTTTGTAGCCGCTCGTGTCCGAGATGCCGAATTCCAGTCACGCAGCTGGTCAACCGCATGACAGCGAATCTCGATTGATTATGTCGCTGCCAACCATTCCTTTGAGGACCTCCAGGTGCCCTTCGCAAACCGTCTTGACCAGTTCGAGCAGGACCGTCGTTCGCTCACCGAGCCAAGTCAGGGCTTCCTCGCTGATCTCATAGTGCTTCGAATAGCGCGCTTTCACATACGCCTCGTTCAGTGAGTTGAACCAGGCGCGTTCCTTGTGCTGATCACGCGGAAAGGCTTCGGCCAGCCGGCGGTCCTGCTCCTCGGCGAGCGAGCGCAGGAACTTGATGTTGTGCGACGGTGGGCCGTAATTGGTGAGGGTCAGTAAGACGCAGGAGTAGGCTTGTTCAAGTGATTGATGCAGGCTGAATGCCGACCAATTTATCCAGGCGTCCGCGATCCTTTCCGACTTGCTGAGTTGAAATTTAGCTGTCTCAAGGATGGTCGTCGCTTCGGCAAACCTTTGCTCAAAATGCTCCCTCGCCAACCGCAGTCGGTCCTCCGACGAAAGCGGTTCGGACTCGGGCAGGGGCTCATCGTCAAGCTCATAAAGAACAATGCCTTCCTTGCGAATGTCGGAGAAGAAATACTGCCCTTCCTTGAGGTAGGTATTCACCTCGCGTCTGGAATGCACAATGAAGCTCACCGGTGTTTCGATCGAAGCGTCGTGGATCAGCCGGTCGGCAGCCTTGTGCCAATATTCGGCGAATTCGCAGAGCTTGCGGTTGTTGACGATGATCAAGAGATCGAAATCGGAGCGATACCCCTTCATCGTGAAAGGTTCATCGACCCATCCGCCCTTGGCGTAGGAGCCGAAGAGCAGAATCTTCAGGATCCTACCGCGCTTCTTGAAATCGGCCGTGCCTTCCTTCAGCGCGTCCTCGAACTCCTCGTGGAGGATTTCGAGAACCCGGCCGAGTTCTCGCTGCTTGCGAAGCGGCATATGATCGAGCGACGATTTCATGAGCAATCGATAGGCGAAAGATCCAATATCGTCTACTGGCAATTTTAGCATCGCTCAACTCCAGTTTTGCCCTTATGTCTCCTCCGATTGCCAACACCCGCTAGGGATTGATGAAAAGCTTCAAGCGCTTAGGGACAAGGATCGTCTGATTCCGGTATCGTGGGACGCCGCGCCCTAGGGCGAACAAAGCGTGAAGGTGGCTTCAGATTATACTATCTTGAATACGTCAGTAAAATCGCCTATTTGTCGCAGTTGATATGGACCCGCGCGAAAACCGGAGACAAGCGCGGAGCGCGTCAGTCGTTCGGTCTGACTATTGTGAAAGAGCGATGTCGCTCGTTGGTGCAACTGCTCCGAATATGCGAGGACAATGATGGCGATCATGTTCGTCAGAGCGCAGGTGATCAGCCGGGGAACCGGACGCAACATCGTCTCGGCCGCCGCCTATCGTCATCGCACTAGGATGATGGACGAACAGGCCGGTACGTCGTTCAGCTATCGGGGCGGGGCGTCCGAGCTGGTGCACG
The DNA here is from genome assembly GCF_048551595.1 of Rhizobium sp. CRRU65. Lineage (NCBI taxonomy): Bacteria > Pseudomonadati > Pseudomonadota > Alphaproteobacteria > Hyphomicrobiales > Rhizobiaceae > Rhizobium > Rhizobium sp. CRRU65. The sequence continues at coordinate 221,409 of NZ_JBLYZH010000012.1, forward strand.
AGGAACTGGACCTGCCGGATCAGATTCCGGATTGGCTGCGGTCGGCGGTCGAGGGGCGTTCGGTCGCTGGTGCCAGTGAGGCGCTGTGGAATGCTGTTGAAGCTTTCGAGAAGCTGGCAAACGCGCGGCTGGCGAGAGAGCTGATCATCGCGCTGCCGGAAGAACTGACGCGGGCCGAGAACATCGCGCTGGTTCGCGAGTTCGTCCGTGATAACTTCACGTCCGAGGCAATGGTCGCCGATTGGGTCTATCACGACAAGGACGGCAATCCGCATATCCATCTGCTGACGACCGTGAGACCGCTGACGGAGGAAGGCTTCGGTCCGAAAAACGCTCCTGTTTTGGGAGAGAATGGCGAGCCATTGCGTTTTGTCACCCCCGGGCGGCCCACAGGTCGGATTGTTTATAAGTCCTGGGGCGGCGACAAGGAAACCTTGCAGGCATGGAAGGTCGCCTGGGCGGAGACGGCCAACCGGCACCTGGCGCTTGCCGGTCACGAGATCCGGCTCGACGGCCGCTCCTATGCCGAGCAGGGGCTCGATGGCATCGCCCAAAGACATCTCGGTCCGGAGAAAGCGGCCCTTTCCCGCAGGGGTGCCGAGATGTATTTTGCCCCGGCCGACCTTGCCCGACGGCAGGCGATGGCCGACCGGCTGCTTGCCGAGCCGGAGCTTCTGCTGAAGCAGCTCGGCAATGAACGCTCCACTTTCGATGAGCGCGATATCGCCAAGGCGCTGCATCGCACGGTCGACGATCCCTTGGACTTCGCCAACATCCGCGCGCGGCTGATGGCGTCGGACGATCTCATCATGCTGAAGCCGCAACAGGTTGATACCGAAACGGGGAAGGCAGCGGAACCCGCCGTCTTCACCACGCGCGACATTCTTCGCGTCGAATATGACATGGCGCGGTCGGCGCAGGCTTTATCGGAACGTCGCGGTTTTGCAGTTTCGGCCGAGAGCCTCGCCGCTGCGATCGAAAATGTCGAAACAGCTGATCCGGAAAAGTCCTTTCGGCTCGATCCGGAGCAGGTCGACGCCGTCCATCATGTCACCGGCGACAATGGCATTGCAGCCGTGGTCGGCCTTGCTGGCGCCGGCAAGTCGACACTGCTTGCCGCCGCACGCGTCGCCTGGGAGAGCAGTGGCAGCAGGGTGATCGGTGCTGCCCTTGCGGGGAAGGCGGCTGAGGGACTGGAAGACAGCTCCGGCATCAGGTCGCGAACACTCGCCTCCTGGGAACTCATCTGGGCCAATGGCCACGAGACGCTTCACCGCGGCGATGTGGTGGTTGTCGACGAGGCCGGCATGGTGTCGTCGCAGCAGATGGCCCGCGTGCTGAAGCTCGTCGAACAGGCAGGGGCGAAAGTCGTGCTGGTCGGCGATGCGATGCAACTGCAGCCGATCCAGGCGGGGGCGGCGTTTAGGGCGATCACCGAACGGATCGGTTTTGCCGAACTTGCCGGCGTACGACGGCAGCGCCAGCAATGGGCGCGCGAGGCATCGCGGCTTTTTGCGCGCGGCGAGATCGAGAAAGGTCTCGACGCCTATGCGCAGCAGGGCCATCTCATCGAGGCTGGGACACGAGCGGAAACGATTGATCGGATCGTTTCCGATTGGAGCGACGCGCGCAAACAGGCGATCGAGACGTCGGTCCTCAAAGGCAATGACGGCCGTCTTCGCGGCGACGAGCTTCTCGTGCTCGCCCACACCAATCAAGACGTGAAGCGTCTGAACGAAGCGCTGCGATCGGTGATATCGGAGGCGGGCGCGCTGGGTGAGAACCGCTCATTCCAGACCGAACGCGGTGGGCGGGAGTTTGCCGCCGGCGACCGCATCATCTTCCTGGAGAATTCCCGTTTCCTCGAGCCCCGTGCTCCCCGTCTCGGCCCGCAATATGTGAAGAACGGCATGCTCGGCACGGTCGTTTCCACCGGCGACAAACGCGGCGATACACTGCTGTCGGTCCGTCTCGACAATGGCCGTGACGTCGTCATCAGTGAGGACAGCTATCGCAATGTCGATCATGGCTACGCCGCGACCATCCACAAATCACAGGGTGCCACCGTCGAGCGAACCTTCGTACTCGCCACCGGCATGATGGACCAGCACCTGACCTATGTGTCGATGACCCGGCATCGCGACCGCGCTGACCTCTATGCCGCGAAGGAAGACTTTGAAGCGAGGCCGGAATGGGGCAGGAAGCCGCGCGTCGATCATGCTGCCGGTGTCACCGGTGATCTTGTCGAAACAGGACAAGCCAAATTCCGGCCGAATGACGAGGATGCCGACGACAGTCCTTATGCCGACGTCAAGACCGAGGACGGAAGCGTCCATCGTCTCTGGGGCGTGAGCCTGCCGAAGGCGCTCGAGGAAGGTGGCGTCTCGCAAGGAGATGCAGTCACGTTGCGCAAGGACGGTGTCGAGAAGGTCAAGGTTCAGGTTCCGGTCGTCGATGAACAAACCGGGCAGAAGCGCTACGAGGAAAGAGAAGTCGATCGCAACGTCTGGACCGCCAAGCGCATCGAAACCGCCGAAGCTCGCCTGGAGCGCATCGAGCGGGAAAGCCATCGGCCGGAACTGTTCAAGCAGCTCGTCGAACGCCTGTCGCGCTCCGGCGCCAAGACGACGACGCTCGATTTTGAGAGCGAGGCCGGTTATCGCCAGTATGCCGATGACTTCGCCCGGCGTCGTGGGCTCGATCATCTTTCTCAAACTGCGGCCGGGATGGAGGAGGGCGTCTCCCGGCGGTGGGCCGCGATTGCCGAAAAGCGCGAGCAGGTGGCTGAGCTCTGGGAGAGGGCCAGCGTTGCGCTCGGATTTGCGATCGAGCGGGAACGGCGTGCTTCCTACAATGAGGAGCGCATTGAAACGCAAACTGTCTCGGATGCAGATGCTGCCCGTGTGCGGTATCTGATCGCACCCACCACGGAATTCGCCAGAAGCGCGGAGGAAGATGCACGCCTGGCTCAGCGTTCGTCGCCGGCCTGGAAGGAGCGGGAAGCCATCCTGCGGCCGCTGCTTGAGAAGATCTATCGTGACCCGGATGCAGCACTTGTCGCCCTGAACGCCCTGGCGTCGGATGTGAAGATTGAACCCCGCAGGCTTGCCGACGATCTTGTTGTTGCACCGGCTCGGCTCGGCCGCCTACGTGGTTCCGATCTGATCGTCGACGGTCGTGCGGCACGCGACGAGCGTAGCGTCGCGACCGCGGCATTGCTGGAACTGCTGCCACTCGCCCGCGCCCATGCGACGGAGTTCCGCCGGAATGTCGAACGCTTCGATCTGCGCGAGCAACAGCGCCGCGCTCATATGTCATTGCCGATCCCGGCGCTCTCGAAGGCGGCGATGGCGCGTCTCGTCGAGATCGAGGCGGTGCGCCGGCAAGGGGGTGACGACGCCTACAAGACCGCCTTTGCGCTTGCCACAGAAGACCGCTCACTCGTGCAGGAGGTCAAGGCGATCAGCGAGGCGCTGACCGCCCGCTTCGGATGGAGCGCCTTCACATCCAATGCCGATGCGGTTGCCGAACGCAACATGCTTGAGCGTATGCCGGAAGACCTCACAGGCATGAGAGGCGAGAAGTTGGCCCGGCTGTTTGAAGCCGTGAAGCGTTTTGCCGACGAGCAGCATCTCGCCGAGCGGCGGGATCGTTCGAAGATTGTTGCCGGCGCCAGTGCCGATCAGGGGATGGAGGCAGGCAAGGAGAATGCCGCGGTGCTGCCTATGCTTGCCGCTGTCACCGAGTTCAAGACCCCGATCGACGAGGAGGCGAGATCGCGCGCCCTCACCACACCGCTGTATCGCCACCAGCGCGCAGCGCTGGCAGACGTGGCATCAACAATCTGGCGCGATCCGGCTGGCGCTGTCGGCAAGATCGAAGATCTGCTTGCCAAAGGTATTGCTGGCGAGCGCATCGCCGCCGCGGTGACCAACGATCCGGCCGCCTACGGTGCGTTGCGCGGTTCCGACCGCCTGATGGACCGGATGCTGGCCGCCGGCCGAGAGCGGAAAGAGGCTGTGCAGGCCATGCCTGAAGCCGCCGCCCGCCTGCGCGCGCTCGGTTCGGCCTACGTCAATGTGCTCGATGCCGAACGCCACGCTATTGCCGAGGAGCGAAGGCGCATGGCAGTCGCCATTCCCGGCCTGTCGAAGGCGGCGGAAGAGGCGCTCATGCGCCTGACAGCAGAGGCGAAGAACAATGGTCGCAAGCGGACTGCACCAGCCGTTTCTCCGACTATTCGCCAGGAGTTCGCCGCAGTCAGCAGGGCGCTCGACGAGCGCTTCGGCCGCAATGCCATCCTCCGAGACGAGAAGGATCCCATCAACCGCGTCCCACCGGTGCAGCGCGGGGCCTTCGAAGCGATGCAGGACAGGCTGAAGGTCGTGCAGCAGGCGGTGCGCATGGAAAGCAGCGAACAGATCATCTCGGAACGGCGCCAGCGGGCTGTCAGCCGGGGGCGCGGCATCGATATGAATAGCCTTTAAACAAAACAAGAGAGACCATTTCTGTTGATCTGAATCCACAAAATGGATCAGTGTTGGCTGGCGTGTTCCGGTTGCACTATCCTGGCTGGGAAACAAACGGAAGGCGAAGAAGGTATCGCAGCTCAGACGAGCAGAATGCGTGTATCCAGACGCTAGGCGATGGAGCGTGCCGGCGAAAATGCTAAACGACGACTTCCGATTGAAGCCGGATGCCGCCGGTGGAAATGAAGAAGATCGTCGCCGAAAAAAATACGGTTCCTGACGTTTCGATGGAACCCGCACCGTTTCGGCCCGTTCTCGAGTTGACGGGAGAATATGCATGTCGAAAACCCTTCTCTACGGTGCGACGAAGATCGACGAGACCAACAGCGCTTATGCGCCCGTCGAAAGTCTCGCCCAGTTTCAGTGGAAGAACCGCGTCTTCGTTGTTTTCGCCGACAGGGATAATTCCCGCGCCGCCCGGCAGGAAAATCAGCTGCTGGCCGATCGCTCAGCTCTCGACGAGCGTGACCTGGTGGTGCTGAAGGTTTCCGGCGCTGGCGTTCGGCCGCTGTTCGGTGCGGCCGACGGCCTCGACGGCGAAGCGATCCGCCGCGATCTCGAGGCGCCGGAGGTCGGCGAATTCGCCGCTTTCCTTCTCGGTAAGGACGGCACCGTCAAGCTCAAGGTCAGCGAGCCGATTACCGATGGCGAGCTCTTCGCCATCATCGACAGCATGCCGATGCGCGCTGCCGATTCGCTGAAGCCGGACAAGTCGTCCAGATATCGCGCAGAACCAAGATCATGAAAGGGAGGCGGTCATGTCCGTGCCCAACGAACCCATTCCCGACCAGCCGCCGATGCCCGGGCCTGGCTGGAAGCCAGTGCCTCCGATCAAGGAACCAGAGCCGGACCGGCTGCCTGACGAAGCACCCGTTCCAAATCCCGACGAGAACGACGAGCCGGCAAAACACACTTTCGAGACTTAAAGGAAAATGTGCCGTTCGGCGCTCACGAGTTCCTGGAGGAAATCGGCGACGCTCCTGACCCGTAGCAGGTCGCGCGCCGTTTCGTGATAGGTCGTCCAGTAGGCGCGCCGGATCGAAACCTCCGGCAGAATGCGCTGGAGTTCCGGATATTGCCTGGCGATATAATCGTGCAGGATGCCGATGCCGGCACCTGTTCGTACCGCCTCCGTCTGTCCGATCGCCGTTGAAATCTCGAAGCCTGCATCCCAGCTCCGCATGACTGCGCCGGAAAAATTCAGGGACGCGGTGAAGATCAGGTCTTCGACATAGCCGATGCGGCGATGCGCCTTGAGCGCGTCGATATCGGCGGGCGTGCCCAGGGAGGCGAGGTATGCGCGTGAGGCATAGAGACCGAGCGTGTAGTCGGTGAGCTTGGAGGAGACGAGCCGGCCTTGTTCGGGCCGCTCCAGTGTGATGGCGATATCGGCCTCGCGCAGCGAGAGTGAGAAAGAGCGCGGCACCGGTACGAGCTGGATCTTCAGCTCCGGATGGCGCTCGATCAATCTGCCCATGCGCGGCGCAAGAAAGGAAACGCCGAACCCATCAGGCGCCCCGACGCGCACGGTCCCGGCGATTGCCGTATCGGTGTGGCCGAGGCTGGCCTGTGCTGCGAGCATTTCCGTTTCCATCCGCTCTGCAGATGCCAGGAACACTTCGCCTTCGGCCGTCAGTTCGCAGCCATTTGTGCGGCGGATGAAAAGCCGCGTCTTCAGCGCCTCTTCGAGCGAAGTCAGTCGACGCGAGAGCGTGGCGTGATTGAGCCCCAGCCGCTTCGAAGCGGCAAGGATCTGCCCGGTGCGGGCGACGGCGAGGAAAATACGAACATCGTCCCAGTTCATGGCTTGGCACGCATTGCGATCGGATCGACCTCGATAAGCGTCAGCGATGTGACCATGTGTGCCGTCTGGTTCTTGTATTTGATGAAATGCGGTGTTCGCAGATGGGCCTCGTATGCTTCCTGGTCGGCGTAGACTTCAAGGATACGGATCCGGTTTGGGTTGTTCCTGATGGAAACGGCGCTCAGGGAAAGGACGCCGTCTTCCAGCGCGATGGATGCTTCGATCTCTTCCGTGAGAAATGCGCGATAGGTTTTAAGCGTGTCCGGCTCGATCTCCAGCTCCGCCATTCTGACGACGGGTTTCCGGTTCATCGGTTTGACCTCCCCCAGGGTTTGACTTGTCGGAGTTTGACTTGTCGGCGTGCGGTGCCAAGTTTGAAGCAGCCGCAGCGCCTGATGCAACGACAGGGCTATAATTTACGCACAACGGTTGCTTATATCAGCGCATTGATTTGTGCAAATTGAAGTGCGATTGTCGGCCATCGAAAAACAGGAGGAACACCCATGCGTGAGATCGGTCATTTCATCGGCGGCAAACATGTTGCCGGCACCAGCGGCCGCGTGAGCAATGTCTACAATCCGGCGACGGGTGAAGTGCAGGCGACGGTCGCACTCGCAAGCGTCGAGGAACTGCGCGCCGCCGTCGAAAACGCCAAGGCTGCGCAGCCGAAATGGGCTGCCACCAATCCGCAGCGCCGTGCCCGCGTCTTCTTCAAATTCGTCGAACTCCTGAACAAGCACATGGACGAGCTTGCCGAAATCCTCTCCAAGGAGCACGGCAAGACGATCGAGGATGCCAAGGGCGACGTTATCCGCGGCCTCGAAGTCTGCGAATTCGTTTGCGGCATCCCGCATCTCGCTAAGGGCGAATTCACCGAGGGCGCAGGCCCGGCGATCGACATGTATTCGATCCGTCAGCCGGTCGGCATCGGCGCCGGCATCACGCCTTTCAACTTCCCCGGCATGATCCCGATGTGGATGTTTGCGCCAGCGATCGCCTGCGGCAACGCCTTTATCCTCAAGCCCTCCGAGCGTGATCCCTCTCTCCCGATCCGCCTTGCAGAACTGATGATCGAGGCCGGTCTGCCCGCCGGCATCCTCAACGTCGTCAATGGCGATAAGGGTGCCGTCGACGCGATCCTCACCGATCCCGATATCGGCGCCGTCTCCTTCGTCGGCTCGACGCCGATCGCCCGCTACGTCTATGGCACGGCGGCGATGAACGGCAAGCGCGCCCAGTGCTTCGGCGGCGCCAAGAACCACATGATCATCATGCCGGATGCAGACCTGGATCAGGCCGTCAACGCGTTGATGGGCGCAGGCTACGGTTCAGCCGGCGAGCGCTGCATGGCGATCTCGGTTGCCGTTCCGGTCGGCGAAGAAACCGCCAACCGCCTCGTCGAGAAGCTGGCGCCGAAGATCGAATCCCTGCGCATCGGCCCCTATACCGACGACAAGGCCGACATGGGCCCGCTCGTCACCAAGGAAGCCTATACCCGTGTTCGTGGGTTGATCGACCGCGGCATCGAGGAAGGCGCCAAGCTCGTCGTCGACGGCCGCGATTTCAAACTCCAGGGCTATGAAGACGGCTATTTCGTCGGCGGCTGCCTGTTCGATCACGTCACGCCGGAGATGGATATCTACAAGACCGAAATCTTCGGACCTGTCCTCTCCGTCGTTCGCGCCAACAACTATGAGGAAGCGCTGTCGTTGCCGATGAAGCACGAATACGGCAACGGCGTTGCGATCTACACCCGCGACGGCGATGCCGCCCGCGATTTTGCCTCGCGCATCAATATCGGCATGATCGGCATCAACGTTCCGATCCCGGTTCCGCTCGCCTACCACTCCTTCGGCGGCTGGAAGGCCTCGAGCTTCGGCGACCTCAACCAGCACGGCACGGATTCGATCAAGTTCTGGACGAAGACCAAGACCGTCACCGCTCGCTGGCCTTCCGGCATCAAGAGCGGCGCGGAATTCGTCATGCCGACGATGAAGTGATCGTCACGACATTCCAATCTGAAATCTGTAATTCGGGGGCCTTTTGGCTCCCGAATTTTTCCTCGTCATGCTGATTGCCGGCGATATCGGTCCGGCGTCGAGGATGTCCTGAGACAAGGGCGCGGTCTGCTGACCATGTCCTATTCCCCAGTGCCGAGGTCAAACTGATGCGCAAGGCACGCCCGAGCGCAAGCAGACGATCCTCGATGACGTCGGGATCCTGGAGCGGGATTGACGTCGCGGCAAATGGCCTCATAAGCTGAATGCGAATTTCATATTTTGGAATTGTTCAAAACTAGCAAACCGCCTATATAGGTCTGAACAGACGAGTCAGGAGAATGGCATGCGGTTGACGAAGCAGACGAACTATGCGGTTCGCATGTTGATGTATTGTGCTGCCAATGACGGGCATTTGAGCCGGATTCCCGAAATCGCCAGGGCCTATGGCGTTTCCGAGCTCTTTCTTTTCAAGATCCTTCAGCCGCTGAACAAGGCGGGTCTGGTCGAAACCGTGCGCGGTCGCAATGGCGGCGTGCGCTTGGGCAAGCCGGCCGCCGACATTAGTCTTTTCGACGTCGTTCGGGTGACGGAAGACAGCTTCGCCATGGCCGAATGCTTCGAGGATGACGGTGAGGTCGACTGCCCGCTGGTCGATAGCTGTGGTTTGAATTCGGCGCTGCGCAAGGCGCTCAATGCCTTCTTCGCGGTGCTGTCGGAATATTCCATCGATGACCTCGTCAAGGCGCGTCCGCAGATCAATTTCCTTCTCGGAATCACCGGCGAACCGGCCTATCGCAAACCCGCGATCGTTGCCCCCGCCGCCTGAATTCAAGATCATAATTTGCTTCTGAACCGCGGTTGCCCTGGCCACCGCGGTTTTTGTTTTTGCAGCGTCTGGTTGGTCTCCGGCATACGGGGAAATGCCGTCGGCATGTCGCGATGGGTGCGTTTTTATACCAAATGCGACAAAATTTCGGTCATTTTTGTGCGAAAATTTCCGAATGAGGCTGATTTTTGACGGAAAATTTCTAAAGTTGTCCAGGTGGAAAAATTTTCTGCGTAGCCCGTTGCTTTCAGTAAATAAATATCGTTCCATCGAGCGTCGACCGAGATGCCAATCTGCGGTCTCCAAACATCAAAAAAGAACAACCGGGAAACAATATTATGAAAAAGATCTCTGTCCTGCTGGCAGCGACGGCCTTGATTTCCGTCATGGCGACGTCGGCCTGGTCCAAGACCCTTGTTTATTGCTCCGAGGGCTCGCCGGAAGGCTTCGACCCGAGCCTCTATACGGCAGGCACGACCTTCGACGCGTCGTCGCGCACGGTCTATAGCCGCCTCGTCGAATTCAAGCATGGCGGCACCGAGATCGAGCCGGGCCTGGCCGACAGCTGGAGCGTTTCGGCCGACGGCACGGAATACACCTTCAAGCTTCATCCTGGCGTCAAGTACCAGACCACCGACTTCTTCACGCCGACGCGCGATTTCAACGCCGACGACGTCGTATTCTCCTTCGAGCGCCAGCTGAAATCCGACAATCCGTGGAACAAGTATGTCGAGGGCGGCTCCTACGAATACGCTGCCGGCATGGGCTTTCCCGAGCTGATCAAGTCTGTCGAGAAGGTCGATGACCTCACCGTCAAGTTCACGCTCAACCACCCCGAAGCGCCGTTCCTCGCCGACCTCGCCATGGACTTCGCCTCGATCGTCTCCAAGGAATATGCCGACAAGCTTGCTGCCGATGGCAAGATGGCGCAGCTCAACCAGCAGCCGCTCGGCACCGGCCCGTACACCTTCGTCGCCTACCAGCCGGATGCCGTCATCCGCTACAAGGCGAACGAAACCTATTTCAAGGGCAAGGAAAAGATCGACGATCTGGTTTTCGCCATCACCTCTGACGCTGCCGTGCGCGCCCAGAAGCTGAAGGCCGGCGAATGCCACCTGATCCCCTATCCGAATGCAGCCGACGTGCCAGAACTGAAGAAGGATGAAAATCTGACCGTTCTGGAACAGGCCGGCCTCAATGTCGGCTTCCTCGCCTACAACACCCAGATGGCCCCGTTCGACAAGCCGGAAGTTCGCCGCGCGCTCAACATGGCGATCAACAAGCAGGCGATCATCGACGCCGTCTTCCAGGGTGCCGCGGCCGTTGCCAAGAACCCGATCCCGCCGACGATGTGGTCCTATAACGACGCCGTTCAGGACGACAAGTACGATCCGGACGCTGCCAAGAAGGCTCTTGCCGATGCTGGCGTCAAGGATCTCAGCATGAAGATCTGGGCAATGCCGGTGTCGCGTCCCTACATGCTGAACGCGCGCCGCGCCGCCGAACTGATGCAGGCGGATTTCGCCAAGATCGGTGTCAAGGTCGAGATCGTCACCCATGAATGGGCCGAATATCTGAAGCTCTCCTCCGACGTGAAGCGCGACGGCGCCGTCATCCTCGGCTGGACCGGCGACAACGGCGACCCGGACAACTTCATGGATACGCTGCTTGGCTGCGATGCCGTCGGCGGCAACAACCGTGCTCAGTGGTGCAACAAGGAATATGACGACCTGATGACCAAGGCCAAGCTGACGGCCGATGTCGGCGAGCGCACCAAGGCCTATGAGCAGGCGCAGCTGATCTTCAAGAAGGAAGCTCCCTGGGCAACCATCGACCATTCGCTCGTCTTCGTTCCGATGAGCAAGAAGGTCTCGGGCTTCCAGATGGACCCGCTCGGCATTCACCGTTTCGACGGCGTCGACGTATCCGAATAACAAGAATAATGTAAGAATGCCCGGCAGAGCTGGGCGCAGCCGGCGGTCAGGGTCTCCTGACCGCCGGAAACTATTGGACATCTGCCATGTTGCGTTTTTTTATCGGCCGCCTTGCGGTGCTGATCCCGACATTCCTCGGCGTTTCCCTCATTGCCTTCTCGTTCATCCGCATGCTTCCCGGCGATCCCGTCATGCTCCTGTCGGGGGAACGCGTCATGGCGCCGGAGCGGCACGCCCAGATCATGCATGATCTCGGTTTCGACCGGCCGATGTATGTGCAGTATTTCGACTATCTCGGAAAAATCCTGCATGGCGATCTCGGCACCTCGATCGTCACCAAGCGGCCCGTTCTCGGCGAATTCCTGACACTGTTTCCGGCAACGCTGGAGCTCTCGCTCTGTGCCATCATCCTCGCCGTCTGTCTTGGCGTGCCCGCCGGTATCTTTGCCGCCGTCAAGCGAGGCACGTGGTTCGACCAAAGCGTGATGGGTATTGCCCTTATCGGATATTCCATGCCGATCTTCTGGTGGGGGCTGCTGCTGATCATCTTCTTCTCCGGCTATCTCGGCTGGACGCCCGTTTCCGGCCGCATCTCGCTGATGTATTTCTTCAAGCCGGTCACCGGATTCATGCTGATCGATAGCCTGCTGTCGGGCCAGAAGGGCGCGTTTTCCTCGGCCGTCAGCTACCTCATTCTGCCGACGATCGTGCTGGCGACCATCCCGCTTGCCGTCATCGCCCGCCAGACGCGTTCGGCGATGCTCGAGGTTCTGGGTGAGGATTATGTCCGCACGGCGCGCTCGAAGGGCCTGAAGCCGCTGCGCGTCGTCGGCGTGCATGCGCTGCGCAATGCGATGATCCCTGTCATCACCACCATCGGTCTGCAGATCGGCGTTCTGCTTGCCGGCGCCATCCTCACCGAGACCATCTTCTCCTGGCCGGGCATCGGTAAATGGATGGTCGATTCGGTGTTCAAGCGCGATTATGCCGTGGTCCAGGGCGGCCTTCTGCTGATCGCCGGCGTCATCATGCTGGTCAATCTGATTGTTGATGTTCTCTACGGCTTCATCAATCCGCGCATTCGTCATTAGGAGCGGTCCATGAGCACGGTCACCGTCAAAACCGGCCAGCCATCCGCTCTTGCGGAGTTCTGGCATTATTTCTCCCGCAACAAGGGCGCCGTCATCGGCCTGGTGGTTTTCATCATCATTCTGGTCGTCGCAGTCCTCGCGCCGCTCTTTGCGCCACATCAGCCGAATGAGCAGAACCGTGCGGTACTGCTCGCCGTGCCGTTCTGGATGGAGGGCGGCAGCGCCTCCTTCCCGCTCGGAACGGATGCCGTCGGCCGCGATATCCTTTCGCGCCTGATCTACGGCGCGCGGTTCTCGCTCTTCATCGGCGTCGTCGTCGTCACGCTTTCGGTCATTTCAGGCGTCCTGATCGGCCTCGTCGCCGGATTCTTCCGCGGCAAGGTCGATACGGCGATCATGCGCCTGATGGATATCATCCTGGCCTTCCCGTCACTGTTGCTCGCTCTCGTTCTGGTGGCCGTGCTTGGGCCTGGTCTGACCAATGCGATGATCGCGATTTCGCTGGTCAATCAGCCGCATTTCGTGCGGCTGACGCGCGCCTCGGTCATTTCTGAGCGTGAGAAGGAATATGTCATCGCCTCGCGTGTCGCCGGTGCCGGCACCTTCCGGTTGATGTTCAAGACGATCCTGCCGAACTGTCTTGGGCCACTGATCGTTCAGGCGACGCTCGCCTTCTCGGCAGCGATCCTCGATGCCGCCGCCCTCGGTTTTCTCGGCATGGGCGCCCAGCCGCCGACACCCGAATGGGGGACGATGCTCGCTGAATCCCGTGAGTTCATCTCGCGCGCCTGGTGGGTGGTGACATTCCCGGGTCTTGCCATCCTCATCACCGTTCTCGCCATCAACCTGATGGGTGACGGCCTGCGCGATGCGCTCGATCCCAAACTGAAGAGGTCGTGATGCCGCTCCTCGAGATTGAAAATCTGACGGTCGAATTCCAGACCGCTTCCGGTCTCTTCCGCGCCGTCGACGGTGTGTCGCTTGCCTGCGACAAGGGCGAGATCCTGTCGGTCGTCGGCGAATCCGGCTCGGGTAAATCCGTTGCCATGCTGGCCCTGATGGGGCTTCTGCCCTGGACGGCGAAGATCACCGCCGACCGCATGCAGTTCGACGGCAAGGATCTGCGCGGCATCTCCGGCCGCCAGCGCCGCAGGATCGTCGGCAAGGATATGGCGATGATCTTCCAGGAGCCGATGTCGAGCCTCAATCCGTGCTTCACGGTCGGTTTCCAGCTCGGCGAGACCCTGCGCTTCCATATGGGCCTCAACCGCAAGGAGCGCCGCGAACGTTCAATCGAACTGCTGAACCTCGTTGGCATTCCGGCTCCGGAAGACCGCCTGTCTAACTTTCCGCATCAGATGTCCGGCGGCATGAGCCAGCGCGTCATGATCGCCATGGCGCTCGCCTGCAATCCGAAGCTCTTGATCGCCGACGAGCCGACAACGGCGCTCGACGTGACGATCCAGGCACAGATCCTCGATCTGCTCGTTCGCCTGCAGAAGGAGCAGGGCATGGCGCTGGTGCTGATCACCCACGACATGGGTGTCGTTGCCGAAACCGCCGAGCGCGTGCAGGTGCAATATGCCGGCCAGAAGGTCGAGGAACAGCCGGTAAGGGCGCTGTTCCGAGATCCTCATCATCCCTATACCGCAGCCCTGCTCGCAGCCCTTCCCGAACGCGCAAAAGTCGGCCAGCGTCTTCCCTCGATCGCCGGTGTCGTTCCCGGCCAGCATGGTCGCCCGACAGGCTGTCTGTTTGCGCCGCGCTGCGGCTTCGCCACGGTCGAATGCGATCGCGGTGTCGTCCGCCAGGGGCCGGAGCTCGGCCTGGCGCTCTGCAACTATCCCTTGAAGGATGGTAAGCCGCTCGGACATCCCGGCATCATGGCCGTTGAAACTGCAGGAGACCTCGTATGACGGACGCTGTTCTCGAGGGCAGGGATCTCGCCCGCTTCTACACCGTCAATCGCGGTCTGTTCAAAGCCGATGCCACCGTCAAGGCGCTGAACGGCGTCAGCTTCAGCCTGCATTCCGGCAAGACGCTCGCCGTCGTCGGCGAATCCGGCTGCGGCAAGTCGACGCTCGCCCGCCTGGTCACCATGATCGAGAACCCGACATCGGGGCAATTGCTGATCGACGGCAAGCCCGCCCATGTCGGCGATCGCATCCTGCGCAGCCAGGTGCAGATCGTTTTCCAGAACCCCTACGGCTCGCTCAACCCGCGCCAGAAGGTCGGCTCGATCCTCGAAGAGCCGCTGAAGATCAACACCAATCTTGACGGCGCCGCTCGCCGCCGCAAGGCGGAGGAGATGATGGCTCGTGTCGGCCTGCGTCCGGAGCATTATGGCCGTTACCCCCATATGTTCTCCGGCGGTCAGCGCCAGCGTATCGCCATTGCCCGCGCCCTGATGCTGAGGCCGAAGGTGCTGGTGCTCGACGAACCGGTCTCGGCGCTTGACCTGTCGATCCAGGCGCAGGTGCTGAACCTGTTGATGGACCTGCAGAAGGAGATGGGGCTCGCCTATCTCTTCATCTCGCACGGACTGTCCGTCGTCCATCATATCGCCGACGAGGTGATGGTGATGTATCTCGGCCGTCCCGTGGAAACCGGTCCCGCCGCCGAGGTCTTCGCCCGGCCGCGCCATCCCTATACGGCTGCCTTACTGTCGGCCACGCCGATCGCCGATCCAGATCGTGCGAAGAACCGCATCCGCCTGCAGGGTGAACTGCCTTCGCCGCTGAAGCCGCCGACGGGCTGCCACTTCAATCCGCGCTGCTGGAAGGCGCAGGACCATTGCCGTCAGGTTTCTCCCGAATTAAGTGGAGAAGGCACACATCAATATGCCTGTCACTTCCCGCTCGATTGAGCGGGAGTGAGCAATTCCAGGAAAAGTGCACAGCGGTTTTCCGTCCGAGATTGCGTGAAAACAAAGAGATAGAGCATTTTCGTGATCAGAACGAAAATGCTCTATGGCCTGAGGAGGGTTTATGCCGGAGCAGATGAACAAACCCCAGGCGATCATCGTCATGGGAGTCAGCGGCTGCGGCAAATCCTCCGTCGGTGAGAAACTCGCCGAAGCCCTGCACCTGGCCTTCGTCGAAGGTGATGCGCTTCATCCGGCCGCCAATGTCGAGAAGATGTCGAAGGGCATTCCGCTGACCGATGAAGACCGGATGCCGTGGCTCGACCGCATCGGCGAAGACATCAAGGCCTCGCTGGAGAAGAGCAAGGGCATCATCGTTTCCTGCTCGGCGCTGAAGCGCCTCTATCGCGACAGGCTGAGGGCCGCTGCCGGCGGCAATCTCTTCTTCGTTTATCTCGAAGGTTCCAGGGCGCTGCTGATGAAAAGGATGGGCGAGCGCAAGGGGCACTTCATGCCGGTCTCGCTGCTCGACAGCCAGCTGGCGACGCTTGAGGTGCCCACAGGCGAGCCGGGTGTCGTCACCGTGGATATCGACGACACGGTGGACGGCATTGCGGCAACGGCCCTCGACGGCCTTGCAACACTGGGCGTTACGGGTTGAAACGCTGCGGTGAATAGGCCGCGATATCGATGAACGGCGTCTCGCCGGTGATGAGTTCGGCAAGCACGCGGCCGGTCACCGGCCCGAGCGTCAGCCCGTGATGCGCATGGCCGAAGGCAAACCACAGGCCCTGATGGCGCGGCGCCTTGCCGATAACAGGCATCATATCCGGCGTGCAGGGGCGCGCGCCCATCCAGGGTTCGGGATCGAGCCTGTCTCCGAGTGGGAAGATTGTGCGCGCCACGGCCTCGGCGCGGTCGAGCTGGACCGGCGTCTTCGGCGCGTCGAGCGTTGCAAACTCCGCCCCTGTCGTCAGGCGGATGCCGCGGTTCATCGGCGCAAGGAGATAGCCGCGTTCGGCATCGAGCATCCAGTTGTTGAGCACGGCACTGCCTCCGGCGGCATAGTGCATGTGATAGCCGCGCTTGACGCCGAGCGGGAAGGAGTAGCCGAGCCGGCGCGTAGCAACGGCCGCCCAGGGGCCGAGCGCAATCACAGCATCCTCGGCTTCGAGCGGACCTTCCCTCGTCAGGATCTTCCAGCCGGAGCCGAACGGGCCGAGCGAGGCAGCGTCACCCGTGACGAAGCGGCCGCCGAGGCTCTCGAAATAGCGGCGATAGGCCGATGTCAGCGCATGCGGGTCGAGCACCGACCAGGGATCGCGCCAGCGGATACCGCCGGCGAAATCGCCAGTCGTATGCGGCTCGATGCGCGCGATATCGGCCGAAGTCAGGCTGTCATACTCCACGCCGAATTCATTCTGCCAAAGTGCTGCCTCCGCAAGAGCCCCGTCGCGCTTGGCTTCAGTGCGGAAGATCTTTATCCAGCCGTCCTTGCGGATCAACGCTTCCGCCTGCGACGCCTCGATCAGATCCTTGTGTTCGGCAATCGAATTTTCGATCAGCGGCGCATAGGCCCGGGTAATGATCGCGTGGCGGCGCGCATTGGAGTTCCACTAGTAGCGGGCGAGAAAGGCGATCTGGCTCGGCAGCGTGCGCAGGTGATAATGCGCGTCGATGCGGTTATTCACAGCATAACGCAGTAAAAGCCCGAGCTGCTGGGGAAAGCCGTAGGGTGCCACACCTTCGCGCTGGATCAGGCCGGCATTGCCGAACGAGGTTTCGTTGCCCGGATCCTTGCGGTCGATCAGCGTCACCTGCCGGCCGCGCCGCTGAAGATGGATGGCCGTGGAAACCCCGACGATGCCGGCGCCGAGCACAATTGCGTTTTTCGTCATTTCCGCTTGCATTCCGCTTTGTTTGTCGGGTGAAAATGCCCGTGCCGATACCGCGACGCAAACGGAAAATCGCATTCATTTCAAAATCATTGCGCTTTTCAGTGCGGCATTTTCAGCCTTCACGCGGACATGGAGGATAAGCGCGTTGAGAAGGGAAAAGACGATCGCGTAAAGCGGCAGGCCGAAGGCGAGGGGAAGGGCGGCGATCTCGCCGACGACGATCGCATAGTTCGGATGGCGGAGGAAGCGATAGGGCCCGGATCTGACGAGCGGCGCGCCGGGCAGGATGATGATGCGCGTCGTCCAGCGGCCTTTCAGCGTCGCCAGCACCCAGAGCCGCAGCGCCTGCAGCCCCATGAACACCAGAAACCAGAAGAGCGCGACCGGCCTGCCTGGTGCAGTGAGCCAGAGGCCGATGATCCAGCCTGCATGCAACGCCACCATGACGGGATAATGCTCGGGTGCGACCTCTCTGGCGCCTCCGGCAAGAAGCGCCGCCGTATTGCGCCGGGCGAGCACGAGTTCCGCCAGGCGCTGCAGCGTCACGAAGGCCAGAAGCGCGATCGACGGCCACATCATGCGACCCTCCTGAGCGTCACGCAGCTGGCTGAAAAGCCCGGCCCCATGGCGATCATTGCGGCGCGCGCCGGCAATCCGGCGCGGATCGCCCGCTCCAGCACGAAGAGGATGGTCGGCGAGGACATGTTGCCGTATTCGGCAAGCACGGCGCGTTCGTGATCCAACGTGCCCGGCGCCATCGAAAGCGCGCTCTCCATCGCGGCCAGCACCTTCGTGCCGCCGGGATGGCAGATGAAGCGGTCGATATCCTCCACCCTCAGCCCGTTGCGGGCCAGAATAGCCTTTACCGCCGGGCCGAGCTCCTTTTCGGCAAACGGCGGCAGCGATTGCGCCAGTACGATGCCGAAGCCGCCGTCATCGATCTTCCAGCCCATGATATCGAGCGTGTCGGGGAAGAGATGCTCGCCGGTCGATTCCACTTCCGCCAGCCCGTCTCCGCCCGATCGCAGCACGCAGGCGGCCGCGCCGTCGCCGAAAAGCGCTGTTGCGATGATGTTCGGCCGCGTCAGTTCGTCCAGCCGGAAGGCCAGCGTGCAAAGCTCGATCGAGACGAAAAGCACAACAGTGCCCGGCCGGCTCCGCGCCAGCCGCGAGGCGATCGCAAAGCCCGACACGCCGGCGGCACAGCCAAGCCCGAAGACCGGAACGCGTTCGATGTCGGGTCTGAAACCCATCCGGCCAGCAAGCTGTGCATCGAGGCTCGGCGTCGTAAAACCGGTGGAGGAGACCGTCACGACACAATCGACGTCGCCGGCCTCAAGCCCTGCCTGGCGAAGGGCCGAGCTGGCAGCCTCGACGAAAAGCCCGCCTGCGACCTCTGCAAAGGCCTGCATCCGGTCTTGCCAGCCATGCGGCTCGTCGAACCAGGCAAGCGGCCGCGCCGCATGGCGCTTGTCGATGCCGGCGCTATCGAAGACGCGGGCAAGATGGCGAAAATCCTCGAAACGGTCGGCAAACAGCCGGGCCGAGGCTTCGAGCGCCTGTTTTTGGAAAATGACATGTTCGGGTGTGGCAACGGCGAGGCTGACGAGTTTCACGGTATCGGTCACGGAATTCTCCTTGTCCCTCCGGCGGAACGAAGGAAAACACGCGGACGCCCAAATTATTCAGCTCTGAATCTTCACGAAAGGGTGAAGAAAGAAATGCAAGCAGCAGCCGAATAAAGCTGGATGCAGCGGTGTTCTCTCGTCGCAACGTCACTTTCGAGGAGTTTCCCCATGACGATTATCACAGCCCGCATCGCTTCCATCATTCTCGGCGGCTGCCTTGCCGCTTCTGTTGTCTCCGGCCCGGTCTTTGCGGTCGGCGATGATAGCAGCACGACCCCGGTCTGCAAGAAGGGCGAGATCTACGACCAGAAGACCAAAAAGTGCATCAAGCAGCAGAGCGCCAACGTCTCCGACGAGAACCGCGCCGACTATGCCTATTCGCTGGCCAAGGCCGGTCGTTATGAGGAGGCGCTTGCCATGCTCGACACGGTCAAGGACCAGAACACCGCCGAAGTGCTGAATTACCGCGGTTATGCCACCCGCAAGCTCGGCCGCACCGACGAAGGCATCTCCTATTACCTGCAGTCGGTAAAGATGGACCCGCAATACGCCAAGGTCCGCGAATATCTCGGCGAAGCCTATGTCATCAAGGGCCAGCTCGATCTCGCCAAGGACCAGCTGAAGTCAATCAAGGCGATCTGCGGCACGGCTTGCGAGGAATATCAGGATCTGAACGCTGTTATCCTCGATCCCTCGAAGATCTGATCGGTGGGCCACGAAGCGGGAAAATGGAAGCACGAAAGGGACGTCAGAATGTCGGTCGCGCGCACCCATTTTCCTGCCTATAGTCACGCGAGAATGGAATCGCCGGTTCACCCGGCGGTTTCGAGGGATGCAGGATTGGCGGAGGCGGCCATCGCGAGCGAAGCGGATATCAGGAGCGGCCTGACGGAAAATCTGGCAAGGCTCTGGCGTTACGGTCTCGTTCTCTCGCATCAGCGCGATGTCGCCGACGACCTTGTGCAGGCGACCTGCCTTCGCGCACTGGAGCGCGCCGATCAGTTCATCCCCGGCACCCGGCTCGACCGCTGGCTGTTTTCGATCCTGCATTCGATCTGGCTGAACGAGATCCGCTCTCGCCGGGTACGCCAGGGCCAGGGTTTCGTCGATGCCGGGGAGACGCTGACCTTCGACGGCGCGCACGACACCGAAACGCAGGTGATGGCCCATCAGGTGCTGAAACAGGTGAATGCGCTGCCTGAAGCGCAGAGGACGGTGGTTTTCCTCGCCTATGTGGAAGGACTTTCCTATCGCGAGGTTGCAGGCATATTGGATATCCCGATCGGAACCGTGATGAGCCGGCTGGCGGCTGCCCGCGCCAAGCTCTCCGGCGCCGGACCGGAAGGGGGACGGCAATGACGACGAAACACACCATTCCCTCCGACGAGGACCTGACCGCCTTCATCGACGGCGAACTGACGGTCGAAGAGGCTGCGCGCGTTGAAGCCATGGTGAACGAAGACGAGGCCACCGCCGAGCGGCTGGAATTCCTGGCGCGCGCCAATCTGCCGTTCGAGCAAGCCTTCGCCCCGCTGCTCGCCGAAGCCCCGCGCCAGAAACTGGAAGCGATGCTCGCCGCCATCCCGGCACAGCAGAGCGCAAGACCCGCCTCGACGCCGGCATTCGCCACTCGACGCCGCTTCCTCGGCGCGCTCGCCGCCTCGCTGGTCGCCGGTATCGCGGTCGACCGTGCCGTCATCGGCATTGGCAGGGGCTTGTCGGCAAAGGACGAAAACAGCGAATGGCGCGCCGTGGTCGCCGACTATATCTCGCTCTATACCGCCGAAACGCTCGCCGGTCCCGTCCCTGGCAGGGAGGACCAGGCCGCCCAACTCGCCGGTCTTGACGAAAAACTCGGCCTGTCACTCTCCCCCGAAGCCGTCTCGCTCCCAGGCATCGATTTCAAACGCGCCCAGTTGCTGCAATATGACGGCAAGGCGCTCGCCCAGATCGCCTATCTCGACCCCGAGACCGGGCCGATGGCGCTCTGCATCGTCAAGTCTGACAAGGGGCCGAAGCCGCCGGACCTCGAAAGCCGCAAGGGTATGAACGTCGTCTACTGGTCGAACGCGACGCACGCCTTCATGCTGATCGGCCGCATCCCGGTAGACCGGGTGCAGGAATTGGCGGAGAACGCCCGGAGCAGGCTTTCAAGCTGACCAGCTCAGCGGGCTTCAGCTTCGCCCATTTTTCTTGGGGAGCGCGTTTGAGCTCGAAATTGACGCTTTGCCCTTCACTCGCTACGGAACGATTGCAGCCCACGTCACCAAGATTGCGGCAGATGCGATCCTAGAACCCGACGCGGCACGCCGTGAGGCGAGCCCGCGGCAGGACAGGCGGAGACCAACGTTCGGCGGCGCCGAAACAATGCACCTCTCGCTTTTCCGATATCACCGAGCCCGAGACTTATTAAATTTCAGTAGATGACTGTAACGTCAATTTAAGTGCCGTCATGGCAGCAATTGCGAAGGTTCGGACGGGCGAGTACTGGATCCTGGAATATATCTTCTGGCCTTCGATAGAGGTTGCGGCGGAAGCACTTCATGAGCGTTAGTTACTAAGGTTAAAAAAGTTTCCTGAAGAGAAATAAAGCTTTTAGTTGAATTTTCTCCTGATTTGGGGCAGAGGGAAACTGGCATTAGGCGCGGCAGAATTGAATAGGCAAACGGGTATTTTATGACGAACCTTATTACTTCGACGAAGGACGTCAGCTTGACTGGCGATCAGAAAGTTGACGGGCTCTTCACCGGCACTGCCTGGGACGGAACGATAACCTATGCGTTTCCCACCACCTCGTCATCTTATGCCTATAGCGGCGAGAAAGACTATGCTTTCTCTTCAATTTCGTCGCAGCAGCAGTCTCTCGCCTTGTTCTTTATGGAGCAATCCTATGGGAATGCGGCAAATGACGGCTTCTCCGTAGAGGGGTTCACGAACGCCAACTTTGTGGCCGGAAGCGCGGATACCGCAACGGTGCGGTTCGCTCAATCGTCCCTACCTCCGACGGCATGGGCATATACCCCAATTATCGGCGGCCACGGCGGCGATGTCTGGTTCGGAACGGAATATGCTGGCACCGAAGATGATCTTCGCTTGCCGAGGTTCGGCAACTATGCGGGCCATTCCTTGGCGCACGAGTTGGGTCACGCTCTCGGACTGAAACATGCTCAGGAAGGGTATAGTCTCAATCCGACAGTCGTTCCGGGTGCCTACGACTCGCTCGAATATACCATCATGACCTACCGCACATTTGTCGGAGATAACTTATATGGCTATAAGTATGAGCACGATGGCGCGCCACAAACCTTCATGATGCTCGACATCGCCGCCCTGCAGGAAATGTACGGTGCGGACTACACGACGAACAGCGGCGATACCGTCTACAAATGGAATCCGAACCAGGGTATCACCTACGTCAACGGGGTGGCAGCCATCACGCCCGCTGCCAACAGGATCTTCGCAACAATCTGGGACGGCGGCGGCACCGACACCTATGATCTGAGTGCCTATACGACCGGCCTTAAAATCGACTTGCGAGCAGGGGGGTACTCGGTCTTTTCTCAGGGCCAGTTGGCCGATCTAGGCGGAGGTCCGAATAATGGCTACGCCCGCGGCAACATTTTCAACGCCCTTCTTTATCACGACAATGTTGCTTCGTTGATTGAGAACGTTCAGGCCGGCTCCGGCAACGATACGATTATAGGCAACGAGGCGGACAATACGCTCTGGGGCAATGCGGGAAATGATTCGCTTTCCGGCGGTTCCGGCAATGACACATTGATCGGCGGAACGGGCAACGACACCTATATTGTCGATGGCCTCGCCGACGTGGTCACCGAAGGGCTGAATGAAGGGACCGATCTGATCAGGACGGTGCTTTCTTCCTTTGCCTTGACCAATATTGCCAATGTCGAAAACCTGACCTTCACCGGCACTGGCGCTTTTACCGGGACTGGAAACAGCCTCGCCAACACGATCACCGGCGGCGCCGGCAACGACACGCTGGATGGCGGCGCCGGCAACGACACGCTGATCGGCGGTGCCGGCAACGACATCTATGTGGTCGACGCTGGCGTCGATTTTGTGGTCGAGAGTGCGAACAAGGGGACGGACACCGTACGGACGGCGCTTTCAAGTTATATTCTCAGCAACAATGTCGAGAATCTGATTTACACGGGATCCTCCAGCTTCACCGGCATCGGCAATGCGCTGGCCAACACGATCACCGGCGGCGCCGGCAATGATGTGTTGGATGGTGGGGCCGGTGCCGATACCTTGATCGGCGGAACGGGCGACGACACCTATGTCGTTGACAATGCCGGCGACAGCGTTGCCGAGAACGCCGCCGCGGGAACCGACACGGTTCGCACGATACTGGCCGCCTACACACTGGGAGCCAATGTCGAGAACCTCACCTACATCGGAACGGCAGCCTTTGTCGGCACGGGCAATAGCCTTGCCAACACGATCACTGGTGGTGTCGGTAATGACATCCTGAATGGCGGGACAGGTGCTGACACGCTGATCGGTGGAGCGGGCAACGACATCTATGTGGTCGACAGTGCGAGCGACGTCGTCACCGAGTTGGCCAGCGCCGGCACCGACGAAATCCGCACGTCGCTTGCGACCTATTCGATCGCTACACTGATCAATGTCGAGAAGCTGAGCTACACGGGATCGGCCAGCTTCACCGGCACCGGCAATGCGCTCGCCAACACGATCACCGGCGGCGCCGGCAACGACACGCTTGACGGCGGCACCGGCAATGACGCGCTGAACGGCGGAGCGGGTAACGACATCTATGTGGTCGACAGTGCGAGCGACGTCGTCACCGAGTTGGCCAGTGCCGGCACCGACGAAATCCGCACGGCGCTTGCAGCCTATTCGATCGCTGCACTGATCAATGTCGAGAACCTGAGCTACACGGGATCGGCCAACTTCACCGGCACCGGCAATGCGCTGGCCAACATGATCACCGGTGGCGCCGGCAATGACACGCTGAATGGCGGGGCAGGCTCCGACACGATGATCGGCGGAGCGGGCGACGACACCTATATCATCGACAATGCCGGCGACAGCGTTGCCGAGAACGCCGCCGCGGGAACCGACACGGTTCGCACGGCCCTGGCAAGCTATACGCTTGGCGTCAATGTCGAGAACCTCACCTATATCGGAACGGCAGCCTTTGCCGGGACAGGCAATGACCTTGCCAACACGATCACTGGTGGTGTCGGCAACGACACGCTGAATGGCGCGGCTGGCGCCGATACGATGATCGGCGGAGCGGGCGACGACATCTATATCGTCGACAATGCCGGCGACAGCGTTGCCGAGAACGCCGCCGCGGGAACCGACACGGTCAAGACCGTGCTGGCAAACTATACGATCGGCAACAATGTCGAGAAGCTGAGCTACACGGGATCCGCCGACTTCACCGGCACCGGCAATGCGCTCGCCAACACGATCATCGGTGGCGCCGGCAACGATCTGCTGGACGGCGGCACCGGCAATGACGCGCTGAACGGTGGTGCGGGCAACGACATCTATGTGGTCGACAGTGCGAGCGACGTCGTCACCGAATTGGCCAGTGCCGGCACCGACGAAATCCGCACGTCGCTTGCAGCCTACTCGATCGCTGCACTGATCAATGTCGAGAACCTGAGCTACACGGGATCGGCCAACTTCACCGGCACCGGCAATGCGCTGGCCAACATGATCACCGGTGGCGCCGGCAATGACACGCTGAATGGCGGGGCAGGCTCCGACACGATGATCGGCGGAGCGGGCGACGACACCTATATCATCGACAATGCCGGCGACAGCGTTGCCGAGAACGCCGCCGCGGGAACCGACACGGTTCGCACGGCCCTGGCAAGCTATACGCTTG
>NZ_JBLYZH010000013.1:0-239606 GCF_048551595.1 Rhizobium sp. CRRU65
ATGGTCTTGACCAGGCTGAAGATCGTCATCCTTGCTCCCAACGTTGGCTTTGACCAGTGCGTCGAGAGGCGAGACTGTCGCATCTCTAACTGGCCCAACTGTCGCATTACTAAATAGCCCTTACACAACTGTATCGCATAAGATAGCTTATGGAACAAAGTGATTGCACTGGCGTACGCGTGATCAGCGAACCGAAGTTCGTTAGACTATGCTCTTCATCGCGATCACGCGACCGTCCTGGTCCCCCGGAACACGCGACTATTCGGCGAGTTCGCGCATGACCTTGATAAGGTCGGACTTGCCTTCGAAGCCGATGCCCGGCAGCTCAGGCATCGTGATATGCCCGTCGATGACCTTTACGCCGTCCGGGAAGCCCCCGTATGGCTGGAAGAGATCCGGATAGCTCTCATTGCCACCGAGGCCGAGGCCGGCCGCGATGTTGAGCGACATCTGGTGACCGCCATGCGGGATGCAGCGGGACGGCGACCAACCGAACTGGCGCAGGACGTCGAGGGTCCGGAGGTATTCGACGAGACCGTAGGACAGGGCGCAGTCGAACTGCAGGAAGTCGCGGTCGGCGCGCATGCCGCCGTAACGAAGCAGGTTGCGGGCATCCTGGTGGGAGAAGAGGTTCTCGCCGGTTGCCATCGGAGCGTCGTAGAATTCGGAGATGGCCGCCTGCAAGGCGTAGTCGAGCGGATCGCCGATTTCCTCGTACCAGAAAAGCGGGTAGTCACGCAGCATCTTCGCGTAGGCGATGCCAGTCTCCAAATCGAAGCGGCCGTTCGCATCGACCGCGAGTTTCGCCTCGGAACCGATCTCTTCCAGCACGGATTCGATGCGGCCTCGGTCCTCGTCGATCGAGGCGCCACCGATCTTCATCTTCACGACATTGTACCCGCGGTCGAGATAGCCGCGCATCTCCTTGCGAAGCGCACTGTTGTCCTTGCCGGGATAGTAGTAGCCGCCGGCGGCGTAAACGAAGACCCTGGGGTCCGCCTCGCGGCCCTTCTTGTCGGCCAGCATGCGGAAGAGAGGTTTACTTTCGATCTTCGCAACCGCATCCCAGATGGCCATGTCGATGGTACCGACAGCCACGGAGCGCTCGCCGTGACCGCCGGGCTTTTCATTCATCATCATGGTCGACCAGATCTTGTGCGGATCGAGGTTGGTGCCGGCGTCGTTGATCAGGCTGTCCGGGTCTGCCTGCAGGATGCGGTCCTTGAACCGTTCGCGGATCAGGCCGCCCTGGCCATAACGGCCGTTCGAGTTGAAGCCATAGCCAACGACGCGGCGGCCGTCCCTGACGACATCGGTCACGACGGCAACGAGACTGGCCGTCATCTTCGAAAAGTCGATATAGGCGTTGCGGATGGGCGACGCGATGGGCTTGGTAACTTCGCAGACGTTTACGATACGCATTTTGATCTCCGGTTTCTGAACATTTGGATGTCTGGCTAGTGCCGGGCTTCGTCAGCGACAACAGTGATCCGGCGGGGAACGTCCCCGCGTGTTCGGCGTCGACGGTGGCCCGGTCAAAAGCCCCTTCCCACTTGGCGATGGCTATTGTTGCAACCCCGTTGCCGATGAGGTTCATGAAGCGATCGACGCCGAGCAGGAGGATGAGACCTGCGATGGGAATGGCATGAAAGCTGGGCAGCGTGGCAGCAAGGGTAACGAAGCCTGCGAGGTGACCGAGATCGATGGTGACTTCATTTCTTCCTCCCATTGCCGTCGCGTCTCCAACAACGGCGTTCCTCAACGCAACATTCGCGAACAAGCGATTGACCGTCCAATGCCGTTTCGGCTTCAATTGATGCCGTAAGTGAGAGGATGAGATGGATACTGCCTGGCTTTTGGATTTGCGAGCTCTCGCCGACACCCTCAATTTTTCGAGGGCGGCGGAGTTGCGCAATATTACGCAGCCCGCCTTTGGTCGCCGGATAAAGGCCTTTGAAGATTGGAGCGGATCCGTTCTGGTCGACCGATCAACGCACCGCATCAGGATTACGCCTGCTGGCGAAATTATGCTTGATGCCGCAAATGACATTCTTCAAAGGATCGAAAGGGCTACCCACGACTTGAACCAGGAACGATCCGCCACTGCGACCCTGACGTTTGCGGCGACGCACGCTTTATCCTTCACCTTTTTTCCGGGTTGGGTGCAAAGTCTGGGCTCGTCGGTAGCGACAGTGCCAATCCGGCTTCTTTCCGACAACATGAATGAGTGCGAAAAGATGATGGCGGAAGGCAGGGCGCAGTTTCTCCTGTGCCACTTCCATCCAGACAGCGAAATTCGTTTGCATGAAGCCGACTTCAAGTACATGGAACTTGCCAGCGACGTTCTTGTCCCCGTTGCTCGAAGAGGCAAGGAGGGCGCGCCAATCCATAAGTTGCCCGGTACACCGGAGATTCCCGTCCCTCATATATCGTTTGACGAGAAATCGGGAATGGGCCGAATACTGGCGGCCAACCTTTCGCCGGTCGAGAGCGAATTGCATCTGGTGCGCGTCTTCACATCGCATTTGGCAATGGTCTTGAAAGCGCTGGCACTTGAGGGAAAAGGCGTGGCCTGGATACCGCGCAGCCTTGCCAGCTCTGAGCTGGAACCAGAAGGGAACCTGGCAGTCGCCGGCGACGAACGGTGGATGGTGCCGGTCAAGATCGTACTGATCCGATCCAGGACCCGGATGACGGAGTTGGCAGAGAAATTCTGGATGACGGTCGAAAGTGCATCGAAGCGAACGCCAGTATGAACAGTCTTTACTTGCGACCCGTGGCCCCTCATAGGGGGCAATTGAATTTGATTTGGCATTCTATTTTGCAAGCCAGGGGCAAAGGTGCGTGCTTCTTCCCGTACTCGCCGGAACCGTGAGAACGATTGACGAGAACCTACTGGCCGAGCCACTCGATAAATGGATCCGCGACTTCAATCCTTCGCCGCTTCAGTCACCATTCATGCCAGCGCGTCGCAGTAGTGCCCAGTCGATCAACGCTTCCATCGCCGGACCCAGTGCAACACCAAGTTTGCTTAAGTTGTACTCTACCCGTGGGGGCACCTCCGGATAAACGGTTCGTACGATTATTCCGTCCTTCTCCAGCTCTTTCAGTTGTTGGATGAGCATTTTCTGGTTCACGCCGTCGACACGCCGTTCCAACTCAGAAAAGCGGAGGGGACCATGCGCTGCAAAGAGCTGGCAGATGATGACAGTCTTCCACTTGCCCTCGAGAACCCGCAGCGCCTCACTGGTCGCCGCAGCCCATACCTTCCGCTGCTCGGGATTCTGGCAATTCCAGTCGTGCTCAGTCCGCATACATACCTCAGTCGGCAGTAACACACCAAAAGGTGGGTTCTTGCCTGCTTAGCTATCTACTCCTATTTTCATTAGTACAGAAATGCGGAAGGAATAGCTTATGAAAATCGGCATCTTTGGCACCGGCAATATCGGCGGTACCCTCGCACGCAAGCTTGCCGCCGCAGGGCATGATGTCCGGATCACCAATTCAAAACCCTCCGAAAAGCTCAACGCATTCGCTGCTGACATCGGCGCGACCCCGGTTGATGCACAGGGCGTGGTGGATGGCGCTGATATGATCATCTTGTCGATCCCATTCCCGGCCGTTGCAGAGCTTCCGCAGGATCTATTCGCAAATCTTGCCGCCAACGTCCCGGTCGTCGATACGGGCAACTACTATCCTGGCATGCGCGATCCGCACATTGCCGAGATTGACGACGGATTGCCGGAAAGCGTCTGGGTTTCGAACCAGATTGGCCGCCGCGTTATCAAAGCCTTCAACAACATTCTGGCTGCGACCCTTGCCGATGGCGGGCGTCCGGTTGGTGCACCCGATCGCATTGCAGCGGCCGTTGCGGGCGACGACGAGGCTCAAAAAAGAATCGTCATGGGCATCGTGGACGAGGTCGGTTTTGATCCCATCGATTCAGGGTCTCTCGACGACTCCTGGCGCCAGCAGCCGTCGACGCCCGTCTATTGCTGCGACTGGAACGTCGAGGAGACGCGCAAGGCCCTTGCTCAGGCCGTGAAGGGAAAGGCCGCTGCAACGCGGGATAAATTGCCCGAACAATTCGCGGCACTCGGCCCCAACCCAAAGCACGCCGATGTCATCGCCTCCAATCGGGAGAACAATGCCCCGGCGTAAGGAAATTATCCAACGACACCACTCATCAGATGCCCAGTGTCTCTAGTTTAGCAAGCTTACGCGTTAAAGCGCTCACTTGCTCGAGATATTTGTTTGAACGATGTGGTTTTTCGCCTGGAGGATTTTGCCCAAATACGTTTTGGCCTATTCTATTGCTTGATCAATCAGGCTGAATCTCTCACCACAAGCTTGCCTTGGAAATTAACTGTCTCCCTCGGCGCTCTTTCCAGAATCATGTCTATTGCCGCTTTGACCATCTGGTCGGTGGGTTGCTCGTAGGTTGTAAGGCTGTATGCGGGGGATGCCGCAGGGGCAGCGTTGTCGAAGCCCACAATGGCGAGATCATCCGGCACACGTAAGCCGAACTCGCTTCGGGCAACATCGATCGCTCCGAACGCGAGAGCATCGTTTTCGCACATGAGGACATCGATCCGGTCTTCCGGCGCAACGTTAGACAAATAGTCCCGGGCGGCTTGCGCGCCTGCTTCTGCGCTGTAGCGCTCGGCAGACATTTCTACGAGTTCGACGCCGAGAGCGGTTCGCCAGAACGCCTTGAAGTTTCTCCGCCTGCCAAGCGCTGTAGACAATGTAAGCGCCCCGGCCATAAATCCCGGTCTCCGATATCCGCGTTTTAATAGGTGCTCGCCGATCTCGGCAATCGCCACGACGGCATTGCAGGAGATAGCGGGAACACCTTCGATCTGGCTATCTCGAGCAAGAACAAACATCGGAGGCCCGCCGCGTCCCAGCTTATGATCCGTCAACATCTCGTCGCGAAACGCTGTGCCAAATAGCACGATCGCATCAACCTGCCGCTGGTCGGCATTCAATATGGCATGCACGTGGCTGTAGTGCTGATTGATATTGATCAACATGGTCACGAGCCCCTCCGCCTGCAGGCTGGCGGTTAGCTTTTCAAGAAACGGAAGCTTGTGCGGGTTTGCGAAGTCATCAACGAGAACCGCGACCTGATGTGTAGAATTGGTGGCAAGGCTCCTGGCCAACAGGTTAGGCCGATAATTGAGCCGCTCTGCCGCCTCCAGCACTTTGGCTTTGCTTGCTTCCGTGATCGAGGCACCCGGCGTAAATGCGCGGATGACCGTCCACTTTGAAACGCCGGCCTCCATCGCCACGTTCTGCGCCGTCGCTCGCTTCATAGTCGAACCTCTCCGTTTCGAAACGTTTATTCCATTTCTGCCGGAACGCGAAATGAATGGTTGATTTCTTTTAGCAAGAATCTTATAGCTATGCACGTTTGCTACCGGTAGCATAAAATGTGCACCCGGTAGCAAATTGGAGGACGCGCCGTCTGAGGCGTTTTTGGTGGTTCTCGCGCTAGGAGGCGCGGGACACCTTTGGGAGGAGTTTTTATGAAATCGTTTCTTCGTAAAATTGTGCTGGGCGTTGCCGTGGTTAGCGCACTTGGCGCTGCATCTGGCGTTGCCATCGCACAGGATATCAACATCATCGCCGTAACGCACGGCCAGGCCAACGACCCCTTCTGGTCGGTTGTTAAGAACGGGGTAAGCGCCGGCGCCAAGGATGCCGGTGTCAGCATCGACTATCGTGCGCCGGAAACCTTCGACATGGTGGCCATGAGCCAGCTGATCGACGCCGCCGTCAACCAGAAACCAGCCGGCTTGATCGTCTCGATCCCGGATTCGTCCGCATTAGGCCCGTCGATCCAGAAGGCCGTCGCCGCCGGCATTCCGGTCATTTCCATCAATTCCGGCTCCGACGTTTCGAAGTCACTGGGAGCGCTTCTCCATGTCGGCCAGGACGAATACAGCGCCGGCAAGGCAGCAGGTGAAAAGCTCAAGGAGATGGGCGGCAAGGTTGCCATCTGCGTCAACCAGGAGGTCGGCAACGTCTCCCTCGATCAGCGTTGCCAGGGCTTCTCCGACGGCTTTGCAGGCAGCGTTACGGTCCTGCCCGTCTCCAACGATCCGGCGGACGTTCGGGCCAAGGTGAAGGCTGCACTGAGCTCGAACGCCGCAATCGACACGATCATGGCACTCGGCGCAAGCACTGCCGGCGAACCGTCTCTGGCTGCCGTCGCCGATGCAGGCATGACTGGCAAGATCAAAGTCGCCACTTTCGACCTTTCTGCAGACTTCCTGAAGGCTGTCGCTGCTGGCGATGCCGCTTTCGCCATCGATCAGCAGCAGTTCCTCCAGGGCTATCTGCCCGTGGTCTTCCTCGCAAACTATGCCAAGTACGGCCTGATCCCCGGCGGCAACGTGCCTTCCGGTCCGAACCTGATCACCAAGGAAAAGGCCGCCCAGGTCGTCGAACTATCGGCAAAGGGCATCCGCTAATCCACGACTGCCGAAAGGCGTGATTGTCGAACACCCTCCCCGCTTTCGAAGAGGGTGTTCGACAGACGACGTGCGCCGTGAGGAATGCCCTCGGCGCTTCGGCGAATTGCATCCATTGGGAGGTAGGTATCATGGCTCCGATCGAGCAAAAAATAGGAGATGCGTCAAACTCCGACGAGCGCATCAAACAGGTGGGCTTTCTCACACATATGATGCGTCGGCCCGAGCTCGGCGCGGTTGCTGGCCTCGTCCTGGTGGTGACGTTCTTCTTTCTTACCGCAGACCGTTCGATGTTTTCGCTTTCAGGTGTGATGACGATCCTGGCCCCAGCCTCACAGCTGGGAATTCTCGCCATTGCGGCAGCTCTGCTGATGATTGGTGGCGAGTTCGATCTTTCGATCGGCTCGATGGTGGCCTTCGCCGGATTGATCTTCGGCGCGGCCCTGACCAATTTCGGTCAACCGCTCTGGATTTCCATTATCATCACGATGCTGCTTGCAGCCGCCATGGGCGCGGTGAACGGACAGATTGTGATCAGGACACGGCTGCCGTCGTTCATCGTCACGCTTGCCTTCCTCTTTATTTTGCGGGGTCTAACCCTTGTTGGCCTGAAATGGGCGACAGGCGGCTCAACTCAGCTTCGCGGGATAGGTGAGGTCGTCGGCGACGGTCCCTTGAAGCGCCTGTTCTCAGGCGTCGCCTTCCAGGATCTTTTCAGCTGGCTTGCAGCCCATGGCCTGATCGAGAAGTTCGACAACGGCGTTCCGAAAGTCACGGGCGTGCCGGTGTCCGTGGTCTGGTTCATCGCCATTGCCGGGCTCGCCACCTGGGTTCTTCTGCGCACCCGGATCGGAAACTGGGTCTTTGCCGCCGGCGGCGATCCCAATGCGGCAAGAAACTCCGGGGTCCCGGTCGATCGCGTGAAGACGGGGCTCTTCGCGCTCACAGCCTGCGCCGCGGCGCTTGTGGCAATTATCACCGTGCTGGATGCCGGCTCGACGGACGCGCGCCGCGGTTTCCAGAAGGAGTTCGAGGCGATCATCGCTGCCGTGATTGGCGGATGTCTGCTGACCGGCGGTTATGGATCGGCGATCGGCGCCTTCTTCGGCGCGATCATCTTCGGTCTCGTCTCGATCGGCCTGACCTACACGAAGTTCGACTCGGACTGGTTCCAAGTCTTCCTCGGCTCCATGCTGCTGCTGGCCGTTCTCTTCAACAATTTCATTCGCCGCAAAGTGACAGGGGAGCGCTGATCATGACTGATAACCAATCAGAAACCGCTCCGCCGGTCATTGAAGTCAAAAATATCGTCAAGCACTACGGCTCCGTCATCGCGCTCTCGGGCGTTTCGATGAAGGTATCACAGGGCGAAGTGCTCTGCCTGCTTGGAGACAATGGAGCTGGGAAATCCACACTCATCAAGACGCTGTCGGGTGTGGTCCGTCCCTCGGGCGGCGATTTCCTGGTCGAGGGCAAGCCGGTCGCATTCACCAGTCCGCGCGATGCACTCGATGTCGGCATCGCGACCGTCTATCAGGATCTGGCGATGATCCCTTTGATGTCGATCACTCGAAACTTCTTCATGGGACGCGAACCCGTGAAAGGCATTCCGCCGTTTCGCCATGTCGATTTCAAGTATTGCAGCGAGGTGACTCGCGAGGAGATGCACAAGATCGGCATCGATATCCGCGACCCGAACCAGGCGGTCGGCACCCTTTCCGGCGGCGAGCGGCAATGTGTGGCGATCGCGCGGGCCGTTTATTTCGGGGCCAAGGTCCTCATCCTCGATGAGCCGACGTCCGCATTGGGCGTTGCCCAAACCTCGATGGTGCTGAAGTACATCCATCAGGTTCAGCAGAAGGGCCTCGCTGTGATCTTCATCACCCACAATGTTCGCCATGCCTTTGCTGTCGGCAATCGTTTCACGGTTCTCAATCGCGGAAAGACGCTCGGCACTTTCGACAAGAGCGAGATTTCGCTTGAGGAACTGCAGAACCTCATGGCTGGCGGCAAGGAACTGCAGGTGCTCTCCGCCGAACTCGGCGGCACGATCTGACATATTGCATGAGGAACAATCATGAAAACGACTACAAAAAAATCACCTTTCACGCTAGCGGTCTGCGCTGAAATGGTGTTTCGCTCCCTGCCCGTTCTTGATCGGCTGAAACGGATCACAGAGCTCGGCTTCCAGGCGGAAATCTGGGATTGGACGAAACACGATATCGAGGCGATCGCAAAGTCCGGCGCCACGTTCTCGTCGATGACGGGCTATATCACCGGCACGCTGGCAGACGATGCCGGCGCGGAGGAGTTGCTACGCACCGCGCGCCAGTCGATCCCGGTGGCAAAGGAACTGAATTGCCCACGCCTCAACTTGCATGGGACGGGGCTCGATGGACAGGGCCTGCCCGTCGTCAAGTCCGAAGTCGTCACCGGCGCCATGTGGCTGAAGGCGGCCGATACGCTAAGCCGCATCGCTGATCTCGGCGAGGAGGAAGGCGTTACCTTCGTCCTCGAAAACCTGAACGAGGTGGTTGACCATCCAAAGACGCCGTTTGCCAAGGCGGCCGATACACTTGCATTGGTCGCGGCCGTCAACCGGCCGTCGCTGAAGCTCAACCTCGATCTTTACCACGCACAGATTGGTGAGGGGAACTTGATCGAGCTTTGCCGCACCGCTCTTCCACATATCGGTGAAATCCAGGTCGCCGACGTTCCCGGCCGCAAGGAGCCGGGCACCGGCGAAATCAACTATCCAGTCATCGCACGCGCGCTGGACGAGATGGGCTACCGGGGGACGATCGGCATGGAAGCCTGGCCTTCCGGCGATGACGAACTTGCCCTCTCCCGCTTCCGCGACGCGTTTTCCCTTTGATCCGACAGCAGCATTTTCAGGAGCTTTCCATGCCCGCCCACCGTCTTGTCAATCTCGCTCTCATCGGTGCCGGCCGCATCGGTTCGTTCCACGCCGAAAGCGTCGCCCGGCGCCTGGTTGATGCCAATTTGCTCGCCGTCGCCGATCCGGCGCCGGGTGCTGCCGAAAAACTGGCGGAAGCGCTCGATGCACCCAAAGCCTATACCAGCGTGTCGGAGCTTCTCGCCAATCCGGAGATCGATGGCGTCATCATCGCCACGCCGGCGCGTTTCCACACGAGCGTCGTCGTGGAAGCCGCGCGGGCCGGAAAAGCGGTCTTCTGCGAAAAGCCGATGGCGCTGACGCTCGGGGAAGCAGACGAGGCTATCGCTGTCACAAAGGCTGCGAAGGTGCCACTCCAGGTTGGATTCAATCGACGTTGGGACCAGGCTTTTTACGAGGGCCGCGCAGCGATCGATGCTGGCAAAGTTGGTTCCGTCCAACTTCTTCGCTCGTTGACGCGAGACCCGGGTCCCTACGACGGCAACCCGGAAAAGACGCCGCTGTGGACGATCTTCTATGAGACGCTGATCCACGACTTCGACACGCTGCTGTGGCTGAACCCGAAAGCAACCCCGATCGAGGTGACGGCGATTGCCGATGCGCTCGTGGTACCGGACTTTGCCAGAAAGGGTTTTCACGACACCGCCGTCGTCACCATCCGCTTCGACAACGGTTCGATCGCCGTGGCGGAGGCGAATTTCTGCGCCATGTACGGCTACGACATCCGCGGCGAGGTCTTT
This sequence comes from Rhizobium sp. CRRU65, assembly GCF_048551595.1. Lineage (NCBI taxonomy): Bacteria > Pseudomonadati > Pseudomonadota > Alphaproteobacteria > Hyphomicrobiales > Rhizobiaceae > Rhizobium > Rhizobium sp. CRRU65. The sequence continues at coordinate 10,137 of NZ_JBLYZH010000013.1, forward strand.
GGCTCCGGCGGCATGGTGACGATGGGCGATGTACGCCGTTCCTCGATGACGCTCTACGACAAGAACGGAGTTTCGAACGATACCTGGCGGCGTGACACGGATCACTTTGTCCACGGCTACACCGCCCAGCTCGCCTCCTTCGTCGAGGCCATAAGGACAGGCACCGTCACTGGCCCGACCGGTGAAGATGCCCGCAATGCGCTTGCCATCGCGCTTGCCTGCATCACGTCGGTTACCGAGCGCAGGACGATCCAGCTTTCCGGTCTCTAGGCCGGATCGCAAAAGACGGAGTGTGCCACGAAATGCCGCAGCATATCCGCAGTCTGAGCAGCCCGCCGGCTAGTTTCGAAGAGCTGAAGTGCGCTATCGCCTGCCGCCAGGTCACCTTCCCTCTTCGTGTCGAGAATGTCGCGAAGAGGGTCCTGGCCAAACCGGAACTCATGGCCTTTGCTAGCACGACCTCAATCGCGAACGACTGCGGCGTCTCCGTCTCTACGGTCATGCGCTTTGTTGCGCATATCGGCTTCCACGAGATCGGGCAGGCACGCGCAATTTTCAGAAATGAGTTGCGCCGCCGCCTGGCTGTGTTGTTGCCCGGGCCGGGTATGAAAAACGGGAGCGATGGGTAGATGGCCGTCGCCACAGTCGGTACGCTCAAGCGCAGGTTCGTGCTTTAAGCTGGATCTGAAGATTGGTCCGATGAAGGCCACTGGCGCGTTCATTGGTGGGTTCCTGTGCGTCACCACCCGCGGCCGCCCTACTCGCCATCACTATCGGTTTGAAAGCGAAGAGGCGCTCGCATTGAAGGAAACCGAGCGCGGACCCGTTGTCCTCGTCACGTGGGATAACAATGATTTATGGAAGCGAGCTCATTTGAGAGGCGTTACATTCCTGGCTACATGAACCCGATGCAACTGTGCTTATGCTCGCAATCGGCGAGGCCTAACCAGGATCGCCGGCCCAGTCTTCATGTCCATGGCGTATTCGGATCACGAAAATGGCTCCGTTCTCTTCGATCCGGTAGACAACGAGATGCTGAACGGATGGATCCTAACGTGCGGCCAAATCTCTTCTCGTTCACGCGCCATTTGCGGATTCGCGGCAATCAGGTCAAGCACCGCGAACAGCTCGTCATGATACCTTCTAGCCTGTGCAGATCCGAAAATTCGGACACTTTGCTCGGCGATTGCAATGATGTCCTCTTCCGCTTCGACAGAAAGGCTAAAACGCATTATCTGCTGCCGCGGGTCGGTTCCGCGCGCGCGACTGCCGCTGCAAAGAGTTCGTCCTTCGAGCGACCGCCAACACCACTTTTGAGACCGTCGTCGACAAAGCGCTGCATGGCAGCAATCTTATCACTGCGTGCTTGGTCCCTGCGAATCAAGTCGCGCACATAGTCACTGGCATTGGAATATCGCCCGGTCCTCGCTTGCGCCTCGACCCAATCTTTCATTGGGTCTGGTAAAGATACGTTCATAGTAGCCATTCGAGCCTCCATACTGCGCACAAGCTACGTGAAATTGGCAAAGTTTGTCAAACTGGCTCCTCATTCTCTATATAGGCGAAAAGCGACGCACCTGGTTTGGACCAAAGGAGATCGTTGGGAGGCTTGATGTGAGATAGCCCCACGAACCGCGCGCGGTTGCAACCGATCCTGCCCGAGGAAGGCAGCAAGTTCGGCTTGAAAACACGTTGCACGCGGGCCTCGTCCGGCACGAGCACATGGTTCTTGCTCTCAAGCGGTACGAAGCTCGCATTCGGAATCGCGGCGGCAAGCTTGCAACCTTGATCAAGCGGCACGCGCACGTTTCCGCGGCTCGGCAAATCGCGCCGGTCCCCAATATCACGTTCTCCGACGCATTCCCTCAGAAACCAGTTTCGATCTTGGGCTCTGTGAGATAGACATCCCAGGTCCATACGCGCGTGTTTTGCGTCGACGCGTCAATCCCCGGAGTTGCATCATGAAAATTGCCCCGCAGCAGCGGATCTATGTCTGCTTCTTTCTCTTCGCTGTGTCGCTGGGGGCGCTGCTGTCGAGGATGCCGGATTTGCAGGTTGCACTTGGCGTCAACAAGTCCGAGCTTGGGTTGACCCTGATAGGGGCTGCGATCGGCGCCTTGATTTCGTTGACTTTGTCTTCGCCCTTGATCGCCCGGCTCGGCGCGCGTACGACGGCATTCATTACAGTTCTCGGCACGTCTGCGCTGCTATCGCTGGTGCCGTGGATTGGGGCGGCGCCAGTCGTGTTCTGTGTGCTCTTCGTCGAGGGGCTGCTCGCCGGGGCGCTGGAGATCAATCTCAATGTTGAGATCGACCGGATCGAAGCGCAGCTAGGACGCGGCGTGATGAACAGGGCGCATGGTTTCTGGAGCCTCGGCTTCTTCGTCACGGCGCTTGTCTCCTCGGTCGTCCGCCAAGCCGGAATTTCGATGGAACTCCATCTCGCCGTGACCTTTGTCGCGGTTGTTGTCATCGGCATCTGGGCGATTTCCGGCATGCGGAATGCGCCGGCGCGGATCGCGTTGCATGAAGGCAAGGCGCCGCTGGTAGCGCTTCCCACCTGGGGCCTAATGCCGCTCTGCGTGATCGGCATCGCGGCCTTTCTCGTCGAAGGCGCCGGGATCGACTGGTCGGCGATCTATATGCGCGATGTGTTTTCGGTCGAGCCCTTCATTGGCGGACTGGGATTGACGCTCTTTACCTTTTGCATGGCGCTGGCGCGCCTGTTCGTCGATCCGCTGGTCGATCGGTTTGGCGCGCGGGCCGTCGCCACGATGTTGCTTGTTCTTTCGGCGATCGGCATCTGCGCCGTGTCGGGGGCGCCGCATCCCTATGTCGCGCTGGCGGGCTTTGCCTTGATGGGCGCCGGCTGCAGCGCGGTCTATCCTCTCGCTGTCTCGGCGGCGGCCCAACGCACCGATCGCGCGGCGTATCTCAACGTCGCCGCCCTCGGCCAAATGAGCTTTGTCGTCTTTTTCCTGGCGCCGCCGCTGCTCGGTTTCATTGCCGAACATGCTGGCATCCGGACATCCTATCTCGTTTGCCTTCCCCTTATCATTTACGCGCTCTTTTCGGCCAAGGCGCTTGCTACGCGCCGGGCTGCCGGCGGCGGTAGCGCTGCGACTGCTCGGAGCGTCAACGGGTAACGGCCTGGGCTACTGGTTTTGGCCGCGCGATTGGTTCGGCGAAAACCCGAGCACGTCGTTGCGGCGTGCTCGGTGCTCTCCCTAAGCAATACGGCTGGCTCTGCTGGTCGAAGTAGATCGCCTTGCGAGTCGCGCGTCTGGTCGAGGGAAATGCGGGCGCAGGCGCGAGGCCACTTGCTTGCCGCCGAGTTTGTTGACGGCAAGGGTATCTGAGCCGGCGGGCTCGACCACGTCGATTGGGCGATCGCCCTCGCCATCGTGCCCATTGATTACCGGTAATAGAGCCTGGCGGTGGCTCTTTGTCGAATTTGCAGACGAACGGTGGTCTGGACGGTATCGAACTGGCGTTGGCTAATCGTGAAGCACCTGATACGTCATAGACCGCTGAGTATGAGGTCTTGGCACCATCTTCAGAGACAACCCTCGGACCGGACAGGAGAGCTTTTGATGGGCTGGAAAACACCGAAGATCGAATACGTGAACGGCTATAAGATCGTTGAAGTTGAGGGGCCTGCCTTCAAAGTCTACGATGGCGACCGTCAACTCGGGGACGATTTCCCCTACCCCGGCGAAGCTGCTGCTTACGCAACCTCGTTGCCAAAACGGGATCATCCACGCAGCTAGGCAAAAGGCCGCGGAAGATCATTGAAAACCCTTTATGGCAGCCTTACCGAAAGTGGAACCAGATTTGACCAGCTCCCAACTTTCTTCACCGCTAGAACTGCTTGGGTGGTCTGAATTCTTCGCGGACCAGGTCCAGCCCAGCGAAGCGGACCTGATCCCCCGACGCATCGCTTCAGTTCACCGGGCACGCATCGAGGCAATCGATGTCACCGGGCCGGTCGGACTGGAATTTCCATCCAATACCAGTACTGGTGACTACGCCGTGGGCGACTGGGTTCTTGCCGATGCATTGACTGACATGCTTGTCAGACGTCTCGATCGAAAAAGCGTCTTTCAACGACGCTTGGAAGGCGGGCGTGGCCAGCAACTTGTTGCCGCCAACATCGACACCCTGTTGATCGTGACCTCGTGCAATGCCGATTTTAATCTTGCTCGGCTGGAACGTTACCTGGCCATGGCCAACCAGGCCGGGAGCAATCCGGTGATTGTGCTGACAAAGGCTGACGCCGCGGAAGATGCCGGCATGTTCCAGGCCCAAGCCGAGACCTTGCAACGCGATCTGCCTGTCATTGCCTTGAATGGGCGCTCCGCGGACGCCGTTTCCCTGTTAAGGCCTTGGTGCGGCGTTGGCCAGACGGTTGCGCTGGTGGGATCTTCTGGTGTCGGAAAATCAACGCTGGTGAACACCATGACCGGGCCTGAATCTGACACAAAGCAAAAGACAGGCACCATCCGCGAATATGACGCGCAGGGCCGACATACCACCACGGCGCGATCGCTGCATGCAATTTCAGGCGGCGGCTGGGTCATCGATACGCCGGGAATAAGAACGCTTTACGTGAGTGATGTTGCGGGCGGTATAGACACCCTCTTTGCTGAAATAACTGAACTGGCGCCGCTTTGCCGCTTTCGCGATTGCACCCATGCCCATGAACCTGGGTGCGCGGTCCAGGCAGCTGTCGCAAGCGGTGCCCTGGGCGTCGATCGTCTCGAACGCTGGCGGAGCCTGCTTGCCGAAAACAGCGACCGAACACCGGTCGTGAGCGGACCCCGCGGCAACAAGATCGTTCGCAAGAAGAAATATTGACAGTGTTGAATGTCTGCGACGGTGCTCATCGGCGTCAGCCACAATCCGCCACCTGAATTGGCTGGACTGGGGAATGGCGTGAGCGCTTAATGATTGGGATTGCGGTCAAGAAGAAGACCCTGCAAGCGGCCGCTCCCGCTAGTGAGGGATATGTCTTTGAACAGCCGCGATATGAGACGCGGTCGCAATCCTTGCCTCTCATCGATGAGGAGGAATGACATCCTCTTTATCTCGATCGTGATCACGCCTGCATTGTCATGGCGACGATAATTCCCGGAATCAATCGCATGGAATCCATTTTCAACCGCCCAGGCGGCTATCATATCCGCGTTCATCAAGGTCCTGCTTTAAGAGATGCGGACGTGCTGTCTCTAGCTGTCCCGCTCGTGCAAATCGCTCTGCTCGCAGTCCTACGGATACCGTAACTGAAACGTTCTAATCCAGCCAAATCCGTCCAAGATTACAGTTCCTGGTCAGGTGTTGCGAGAAAGACTCGAAGCAATCATTGGAAATCTGTACCACTCAGCCGAGGCCCCGCCCGTTTAGCGCTCTTGGAGGCAGCCGAACCAACGATCTGTTGTTCGAATTAGCATTTCAGAGGGGTTCTCTAGGCGTCGCGTGAACTTGAGCTTGTTGGAAGCCGCAGAGGGGCCGCTTAAAGTCCGTCCGCTGCTAGATGTTTGATCCCAGGCTTTGATGGGGCATCCTTGCCGCGAGACAGGGCTAATTTTTTGACAGGCCGGGAGTGTTCTTCTTCGCGCTCATGCGCAGATGTTGCCGAAAGAAGTTTCTGAATTCGCGAAAACTGCCAAATCCAAATGCGTTGGAAACGCGCAAAACGGTTGACGGAGAGACCGAGCAGAGCCTAGCAACGGATGCAGTCGTGCCAAAGGCAACGACATCCGGCCTTGCAAGCACCGCTCTCGCAACAAGCTCCTGTTGCGTTGGCAGCGTCAGCCGATTTGCCACCACCCACTCTTTGAGATCAATCAGGCTCTCTGGCCTCTCGGTGTCCGAACGTTCTGCCATTAAAATTCTCTGACGTGGAGTGGCCGACATAGGGATGGTAGGACGCGCGGCTCCTGGCACGTCCTATCTGTTGCTCTCAATTGGCAAGGTCGTTCTGATGCAGGACCAGATGGCTGTCGATTTCCGCTTCCAACTCGGCCATTGCCTCGCCGCCTGCCATGAGGTCTGTGATCTCTTCACGGGATTTCTCACCCCTACGGAAGTCAGCGGCCTTGGCCCCTCGGATGAGCACGGCGAAATGGTCCCCGACCGTTAAGGCATGGACGACGTTATGAGTGATGAAAATAACCGCGAGACCGCGCTTGCGAGCCTGAAGAACGATCCGCAGCACATGAGCCGCCTCCTTCACTCCAAGAGCGGCGGTCGGTTCGTCCAAAATCAGGAGACGAGCGCCGAAGTGCACAGCTCGAGCAATAGCCAGTGATTGTCGTTCACCGCCCGAAAGGCCGCCCACAAGTCGATCACCATCGTCGATACGCGTGATGCCAAATCCTCTGACGGCACGGACAGCGATCTCGTTCGCCGTCCTTCGGTCATAAACTTTCAGTGGGCCAAAACGCTTGGTGGGTTCAACGCCAACAAAGAAGGATCGGCCAATGCTCATTAGGGGAAACGTTCCACCAAACTGGTGGACAGTGGCGATGCCACGTTCACTGGCATCGCGAGGACTGGTGAAGGCGACGGGCTGGCCGTCCATTTCAATTGTGCCGGATGTCGGCTTGTAAACGCCTGACATTGTCTTGATAAGGGTTGATTTCCCGGCGCCGTTGTCCCCGAGAAGACAAAGCACCTCACCTGCCCGCACTTCAAGCGAGATGTCGTGCAAGACGTCGATGGGACCAAAAGATTTGTTGACGCCTTCGAGTTTCAAAATTGGAGTGGACATGGTTGCACCTCACTTTTTCTTGCTGCTGTAGGACAATGCCATCGTGCGGAACGTATTGTTGAGCAGAACCGCCAGCAACATCAGCACACCGATGATAAGGCTTGCCAGATTGGCATCGAAAGACGTGAAGTAGATCCCCTGGTTGACGATCGCGAACGTGATTGTTCCCATCACCACACCAACGATCGAACCATATCCACCCGTCAACAGGACGCCGCCCACGACCACGCTGATGATGGAATTGAAGATAAAAGAGCTACCTGACGAAACCTGAGCGGAATTGAACAGGATTGCCTGGCTGACGCCGACGAACGATGCCGACACGCTGCTCGCCACGAACAGTGAAACGGTTATCTTGTCTGTCGGTATGCCGGCATTTCTTGCACCGACCTTGTCACCCCCCAATGCGAAGATCCAGTTTCCTGCCGGGGAGAAATGCAAGATGAACGTGTAGATTGCGGCAATACCAATCCACCAGAAAATCGTAACCTGGAACATTCCGCCGACAAATTCACCTAGAATCGTCTTCACGAATGGAGGCACGTTTACAGCGACGCTTGTCGTCCCAGTGATGAAAACCGAGAGACTGAGGGTAAGGCCCGCGACGGCAAACAGAGTGCCAAGTGTTACGATTAACGATGGGACCGATGTCTTGAGAACGAGCAATCCATTGATCAGTCCCACGATAATTCCAAGTAGCAAGGCGGTGGCGATCCCAGCCCAAACCGGGAAGCCATAATAGCCAGTGATGATTGCGAAAATCATCGACCCTGCGGGGATCATCGAGCCGATCGAGATGTCGAGTTCGCCTGCTATCATAAGCAACCCGACAGGCAGCGCTACAATGCCAAGCGTAGAAGCGACGTTTAGCCAACTTGCGACACCCGCCGCGGAAGTGAAGTTGGACTGACCGAAGACGACGAAGAATCCGAAAACGGCTAGCATTCCCAGAAACGATCCTGTTTCCGGCCGGCGGAGCATACCGCCGACCGAGGACACCTTGCTACGCTTTGATATTGGAGTGGCAGCGAGAGCAGCGGTCATGTCAGCGTGCTCCTTTTTGAACGCCGCCGAGTGTCGCGTCGATGTTGGCGCTGTCTACAAAGCCCGGACCTGTAAGAATGGGAGACGTGGGAAGTTCCAGACCGTACTCCAGGTAGCTGTTCATCAAACTAACGGCGAGATAGCTTTGAAGATAGGGCTGCTGATCAATGGCGAAGGTCTGGGTGCCAGCCTTGATGCGGCTCAAGCCTGCTTCGTTCATATCAAACGATCCCAGCGCAACTTTCCCGTTCATGCCTGCCTGCATAATGCCACTTGCAGCCCAGTCGGCGACCGCGGGATTAAGCGTGAGAATGGCGTCAATTGACGGGTCTGTTAGAAGTGTCGCTTTGATTGACTGTGCTACAGCCGCAGCGTTGTCGGCTTGGGTTGACGGCAGAGGCAGTTGCTTGCTTTTTCCACCCTTTGGGGTAATCGCGTCCGCGACGCCCTTGCAACGCTGCTCCAGAGGGAACGATCCAGGCACGTGGTTTACACAGAGCACGTTCTTAAAGCCCTTGTCGAAGAAGTATTTTCCTGCTGCTTCCCCGGCGACATATTCGTCGCTTCCGACATAGTTCATTGCGCCGAGTTCTCGTGCCTTATCGATATTGCCGGCATTGTACAGGATGACTTTCACGCCCTTCGCTACTGCATCCTTGATCGCAGCATCCATCGCGTCAGGCACCCAATTGGCCACGACGATCCCGTCGACACCCTGGCTGACCGCGGTTCTGACCATGTTCGCGGCGTCCGGACCGAGATTGTCATAATTCGCGAGTTGGAGAAAACTCACACTCCCCTTTGTGAGCTCGACCACCTTTCGCGCATCATCGACGCCTTTCTTGACCGGCTGCCAGAATGTATCATCTGGCTTCCCGGCGATGACGGCGATATTTGCGGCCGCAGCAGTTGTTGCCGAGCCTGACACTGCAATAGCGACGGCAAGGATCCCGCCGACCAGCTTTGAATAAGTCATCATTTCTTTCCTCCTCCAGAGTAAACGGCCAGGTTTCACAACAGGATATGGCCGATGCATCCTGCTGGCATTGTCTGCGGGTTTGGATCAAACCTTCAGCTACGGGGTACTGCTCTGTCTCAACCGTTCCCCTTGTTCGCCGTTGGACACGCTAAAGATCGTGGGCCGCCAGAAAGGTAAGTGCGGCCGCGATTATTCGGTCTCGATCCAAGTCAAGTTGCGACACATGGTAAGACTGCTCGAGCCAAAGAACGTCCTTGCTCGGGGCTCCACTGCGAGCCAAGATTTCGTCAGCGCTAGCCTTGGGCACAACGGGATCCAAAATGGATTGCACGACCAGCATTGGAGAGGTGACGAGCGGGAGCAATTCGCGCGCCAGACCGCACATTGAATACAAGTCCGCGCCGCTCTTCTTGTGTCTTTTAGGATAGCTTATCTCTTCGACCGGCTCACCGAAGAAGCTCGGAACGTTCCAGCCTTCCAGATAGGGATCTGCCGAACTGGCGACTATCTCGCTTGCGAATGACGAATTGCCCATGAAAATGGGCGCGTTGATAGTGACCAGTCCGTCGATAAGCGGCGGTGAAGTCGCGGCAAGTTGGATAGCCAGCGCTCCGCCCATCGAGACACCGATCACGACAACGGACTGAAAATTGTGTCGTAGTGTTTTGGCAGCATCGCGCGCTGCCTCGTTCCACTCCACTGGCCCGACGGTCAACATCTCTAAGTTTGACGAGCCATGTCCTGGCAAAGTCGGGGCGAGCACAGCATGCCCTGCTCCAGCAAGTCCCGATGCCAGGAACCTGACGCTCTCCGCACTGGCGGACCATCCGTGAAGCAATAGAAACGCGGTACCCGACGATCCTTCAATAAAATAGGGGGCGGCACCAGAAATAGTGACCGACTGCTTTTGCCGGGCAACGTAGTCCAATGGGTTCTGTAAATTTAGATGCTGATTCATATCGCGCAGGTCTGCAATGCTTGCAACAGCTGCTGCAGGCGATGCGAAACCTCCTCCTCGTTCATCCTCCGAGCGCCAGTTAAAGCGCTTTACCTGGGGTTAATTGAAGCGCTTTACCTTGCTTTGTCAAGAGCCGATTGCTACAGAAATTCATGAGACATTCGTCGCTTGATAAAATCCTGATTCGGGACCGGAAAAGCTAAATGGCTACGATGGATGACATTGCCGCTCGAGCAGGTGTGTCCAGGGGGGCGGTCAGCCTAGCCCTTCGGCGCTCGCCGAAGATTTCCGCCAAAACGACAGAGCATATTTTCAAGGTTGCAAGTGAGATGGGTTATCGACCCAACCTCAATGCCAGTCGTCTGGCGGCAAAGGATTTCTCCACTTTCGGACTTCTCGTTTCCGATCTTCATAACCCCATTATGGCGGACATCTTGGATGGTTTCGTCATGACAGACGATGGGGACATACCGGATACCTACCTCGCCTCGGGCTTCAACTCGGCCAAAACAGAGCGTGCAATGATCGACTCGTTTCTCTCGCACAGGGTGAAAGGGGTGGTGCTTTTGGGCTCGTTGCTGCCCGACGACGAAATCCGGAAACTGGCGCAGCAATTGCCTACCGTAGCTGTGGGACGCAGCATCGACAGTGTTGACTGTGTGCTTGTCGACGACGTCCTGGGAGGGCGATTGGCAGCAGACCACATCAAAAAGCCCAGACACACGCATGTAGCGCATATCGATGGCGGCGATGGAGCGGGGGCGGCACCACGAAAAACGGCCTTTCTAAACGTCTTTGAATCCAACGATGCTGTCGATCTGACGGTATTGAAAGGTGACTATACGCAGGAAGGCGGCTATCGTTGCGCACGCGCGCTTTTCTCGGGACCGCGGCCACCAAGCGCCATATTCGCCGCAAATGATCTAACCGCTCTCGGGGTGCTGGGCGCTGCCAGAGAATTTGGACTGATCGCTGGAAAGCATTTCGATCTTGTCGGTTTCGATGACATCACATTAGCGGCCTACGACTATATCTCACTGACGACAATCTCTTACTCACGGGCCGATATGGGAAAGATAGCAAGGGAGCTCGTACAGCGACGTTGTTCCGACGTTCATGCGCCTTTTCAAACTATCGAATTGCCGCCCCAGCTGATAGTTCGGAAAACGTCAAATTCGTCACTGGATTGACTGCCGCGAAGGAAGCGGAAAGCAGCGTCATATTGAAGGAAGCTTCGTCGTGCTTCATTGGCTGGGACTGGAACAGGCATGCGTCTGGATCGATACCAGCGTCAATTAGGCCGCTAAGAGAGGGTCGTCCCTACCAGAGGGGCTCCAGCGTTAAGCCGTGCGCCAAAAAACGCTCTCGAAGGACCGCGATATCGAATACCAGGTGCAAACGTGATGACCGACTTAGAATAGTCGATGGGTATCAAATGCTCACGCAGTCCCGCGCCGAACAGCCAACGGTGTTGTTCCGGTCCACCCCCGGAATGCTCTCACGAAGGAATTCCCATCCTCAAAACCGAGCAGCAAGGCTATTTCGGCGCTCGACATCATGGTCTTGCGCAAATAATGCTCGGCCAACGAGGACCGCACGTTGTCCAGCGTCTGCTGAAAGGAAGTACCCTCCTCGTGCAATCGGCGCTGAAGCGTACGGGTTCCAACCCCCAATCGCTTGCTGACAGACTGCATGGAAACGTCGCCCGCTGGCAGAGCTTCGAGCAGGGCGCTTCTAACCCGCTCGACCATGCTTGCCGTCCGATTCAAATCCGCCAAGCGCTGGCGCAGCGAAGGTTCGAAAAACAGCCAGATCTTGTGGTTCTCGGTCAGAAATGGGCGTTCGACATCCGCCGTGTCAAACACCAGGGTGCCAAGCACCATGTTCTCGACGGGCACACCGAAGAACTCCCGGTACAAGCCGGCGTCTGTTTCCGGCACATCATCCGTGAGTGGCCAGCCAACTTTCAGCGGTTTCATGGCCGTGCGAGTTGCAAGACGCGCAAGCTGGACAAAGAAAACCAGCTTGAAGGCTGAAAAGACATTCGGCGGCGGCTTTGTCTGATCCAGAAAGTCGATGGTAAGGGTTGTCTGAACCGGAGTTCTGTCGAGCGTGATCACCATCGGAGCGATCAGCCGGACATATTTTCCAATGCGCTCTATGGCATTGCCCAAGTTGGCGCTGCACAAGGCGGCAAACAGCTCGGGATCAAACCAATCGCTGGTCATGACCTGCGCAATTCGCAGCGGCGCCGGCAACGCGGCGTCCAGCGATCGTGCCTCCGACTCGATCGCCTCCCATAGATGAAAAAACTCTAGCGACGTTAGACGAACCTGGTCGCGAGCGAACAGATCCCCTGGCAGTTCCGCGCGGCGCAAGATTGGAGGAGCCGCTAAGCCCGCATCCTGCATCAGCAGTCGCCAGCCTGGCCAGACCGCATAGTCCAGAGTTGAAGTAGATCGGCCAACGGCGGGTGCGTGCGTCTTGGTCATGTTCCAATTTTATCGAGCAGATCATGCCAGCACAATCGCAGATGACGCCAATCTACATTGCTGGCTTAGTTCCTAGAGATGCAATTGAAAATAGGACGCGCGCCCGCGGATTGGCGTCTTTCGTATTTCCTTTGGCGTGTTTCGCTAGTGAAAAGACGTCTGCTGCGAGGCATATTCCGTCTCACACAACATCTCATCCGCAGTCACACGACGGAGTAAAGACATGACGAAAACAGTTCTCATCACCGGCGCATCATCGGGTTTCGGTGTGATGCTCGCCAAAAAGCTTCATAGCCAGGGTTTCAACGTGATCGGCACAAGCCGCGAGCCCGAGAAATACGCGGGCAAGTTTCCCTTCAAGCTTCTGCGCCTCGACATCGATGACGACGCGTCCATCCAGGCATTTCCGGTTGAACTGTTTCAACATGTCAAGCAGCTGGATGTCCTCGTCAACAATGCCGGCTACATGTTGACAGGTCTTGCCGAAGAAACACCGCTCGACTTGGCCCGGAAGCAATTCGAGACCAATTTCTGGGGAACCGTGAAGGTCACGAATGCGATCCTGCCGCATTTTCGCAAGCAGCGCTTCGGCAAGATCATCACCGTCAGCTCGATCGTTGCCCTGATCGGTCCGCCCAATCTTTCATTCTACACGGCCTCGAAGCACGCCGTCGAAGGCTATTTCAAGTCGCTGCGTTTCGAGCTGAACCCGTTCAACATCAAGGTCAGCATGGTCGAGCCGGTCTGGTTCAAGACCAATCTTGGCAGCAATGCTATCAAGGCGATTGCCGGGACGATCTCCGACTACAATAGCTATCGCAAGCAAGCCAATGCCGCGACGCAGAAAGGCATTGATGATGCCGAAAAGCCGGATGTCGTCGTCAAGACGATCGTGGATCTGATCGCGGCGAAGGATCCGAAGTTCAGCAACCCCGTTGGAAAGATGACCGGGATGTTCCTCTTCCTGCAGAGCTACGCGCCGAAGATGTTCGAAGGCTCGATCCTGAAGAGCGTCTCCAAGGCAGCCTAAGGGCATCGCGCCGCCTGCTGCATCAACATAGGATCTCCAAAATGAAAAACGATGTCTTACAGGACAGCTCTGGGCAGCCCAGAGGCAGTTCACGCCGCGACGCCTTTCGTGCAGGCGCTGCTGCCCTCACCGCCCTCTCCTTGTCTGGACCTGGCTTGCCCGGCGCCGCACGGGCGAAATCGCAGCCCACATCGGAGGTGCCCACTCAGTTGGTAGAGTTGGGTGGCCGCAAGCTCGCATACCGTTCCGTCGGAAAGGGCAAGCCGATTGTCCTGGCACACCGCTTCCGCGGCGTTCTGGGTCTGTGGGATCCGGCATTCATTGATGCTCTGGCGTCTCGAGGCCATCAGCTCGCGACCTTCGCAGCCTTCATCAGGAATACCCACAAAGCCTGAAGCCGATGGGCACCGATTAACTCCAAGCAAAATCCGCCCGATGCCAAAAGCGCGCGGATCATGGAGCAAGTCAATGAAATGTTACCTTTGCAAATACATCCCGCCACGCGACGATTTCCTGGCGACGATGAGCGCCGACGAAAAGACATGGATGGCGCAGCACGGTGCCTTCCTCGACGACTTGCTCGTAAAGGGAGTGATCGTTGCGCATGGCCCCGTCATGGATCCGGCAGGTGGCTATGGCGTCTCGCTTTACCGGATCGCCGATGATCAGGACATCGCGACGATTACCGCGCGTGATCCCATCGTGACGAATGGCGCCGGCCACTACGAGCATCACCCGATGCTGCACCTGAAGACGCGCGACTGACATCGGTAAGGTCGGCGAATAGGAGCAGCAGGCTCCGCAGCCTCGGCAATCGAAATCGATCAGTGATTTCATGGCCCGTTCCTACAACACAGCCTGCCAAGAGCAAAGCCGTTGGCTATCCGCTTCGCTTTGAGCGAGCGCGTCTATCTTCATCAGGCTCCTCTGGTCGGCGATCAATTTCTCGAGGTGGCGCGTGCTATGATCGGATCCTCGGCGGCACTAGGGTCATCAGGCGCGCCTATGTGGTGCAAGCTGCACGCCCAGCAGTCCTCCCCCATCCTTGATCGTAGCGAAACGCGGCAGGGCGCATTACTCGATATCTTTCAGCGCATCGAGCGGGCCGGTCAGCGCCGTGCGGGGTGGGACGAGCGTCGGCCGCACCAGATGCGTGATTGGCGGGCCGCGGCCCGCATCGAGGATCGCAAACCCCTTGGTGATCATTGCCTCGCTGTCCTGCCGGATCATGAAGACGGGGAAAGGCAGGAAGGAGCCGAAGGGATCGTAGTCATAGCAGCCGACGACGATATCGGCGAAGGTCTCGTGCGGGTGCAGCGCGAGGAAGCGCATCAGCCCTTCGAGATTGATCGAGGAATTGACGAAGAATGCGCGCGGCAGCTTTCCGTGGCCTTCGTAGAAGGCTTCGAAGGCGCGGGCCGTCATGGCGGGTGAATAGCCGGTCGGCTGGATGCAGACGTCGGGATCCGCGCCCAGCAATGCGCGCTTTACGTCCCGGAAACCGCGAATTCGCTCATGGCTGGCATGGTCGTTGCGGCCGCCGAACAGGTACAGATCGTCGGGTGAAAGCGGGCCATCCTCTTGCGAGCGCTCGATGATCGCCTGTGTCAGCATGCGCGCACCTTCATGATTGTCGCTGATGATCGACGGCGCCAGCGTGCCCGGCAGATCGATGTTGACGTGCTTCAGCCCGGCCTTTTCGCAAACCTTGTGCACGCCATCCGGATCGGTTGCGCCGGCGATGAAAAGCTCATCGATCGAATAGGAGATCAGCGTCTCGACGACCTTGCGTTCCTCCTCCGGATCGCGACAGGCACTGACGACGAGGGGGCACTGGCCACGGCTTCTGACCTGCGCCTCGAAAGACTGCGCCATGGAGGAGAAATAGCGGTTGTCGTGCACCGGCAGCAGAAGACCGACGAGACCGGAGCGGGACGAACGCAGGCCACGGGCCTGCAGGTTTGCCGTATAGCCGTGCTCGTTCGCCAGGTTCTGAATGAGCTGCGCCGTCGCCTCCTTGATACGCCTCTTCCGCCAGCTCCCGTTCAGCACGGCGCTCACGGTCGAAGGCGACGCACCCGATAGCATCGAGAGATCGTAGATCGTCGCCTTTTTCTTGCCGATGTCGGTCATATCTCGCCTTTCCTTTGTCGCTTCCCTTAGAAACAAACCCCTCTTGACGAAAGCTCTACCTTGATCGATAGTCATTGCACCATCGATTGTGCAAAAAAGAAAGATCGATTGTGCAAAAGATGGTTCGCCGGAGGAGGCGGGATGGGAGGCAAGGGTATTCCCTCGCCAAGAAGCAACCAGGAAAAACCTGCCGCGAACCGGCCGGTGGTCGTCGTTCGTATGAGCGACCTTTGAGGAGGAGTGAGGATGAGGAGCCTTATCGTAGCGGCATTTGCCGCATCGCTGTCGCTTGCCGGGGCGGTGGTCGCGTTTGCGCAGGACGCGCCGAAAGTCGGCATTGTCGTCAAGATCGGCGGCATTCCCTGGTTCAACGCGATGGAAGCCGGCATCAAGGAACAGGGTAAGAAACTGGGCGTCGATGCCTTCATGATTGGCCCGACCAGCGCCGACCCGGCGCTGCAGGTGCGCGCCATCGAAGACCTGATCGCCCAGGGCGTCAAGGTTATCGGCGTGGTCCCGAACGATGCCAAGGTGCTCGAGCCCGTACTCACCAAGGCGCAAGCCGCCGGCATCAAGGTCATTACGCATGAATCGCCCTCGCAGAAGGGCGCCGACTGGAATTTCGAACTCGCATCGGCCACCGGTTTTGGTGAAGCGCATGGCAAGCTGCTCGCTGAGAAAATGGGCGGCAAAGGCGAATATGCCGTCTTCGTCGGTTCGCTGACCGTGCCGCTCCACAATGCCTGGGCGGACGCTGCAATCGCCTATATCAAGGCAAACTACCCAGACATGAAACTCGTCGGCGAGCGCTACGGCGTGGCGGAAGACGTCGACAAGAGCCGCTCGACGGCGCTCGATCTCATCGCTGCGCATCCGGATCTGACCGGCTTCCTCGCCTTCGGCAGCCAGGGTCCGATCGGCGCCGGGCGCGCTATCGAGGAACGCCGCAAGACGGGCAAGATCTTCGTGCTCGGCCCGTTCTCGCCAGGCCAAGGCCTGAAGCTGATCAAATCAGGTGCGATATCGGGCGGCTTCATGTGGAATCCGAAACAGGCCGGCGAAGTCTTCGTCACGCTCGCCGATCGCCTGATCAAGGGCGAGAGCGTCAAGGAAGGTGATGACATTCCGGGTCTCGGCGTGATCAAGCCTGTTGGTAACGACATCATCGTCGATCAGCTGCTGCCGATCAACAAGGATACGGTCGACGACCTGGCCGCTATGGGCCTCTGAAGAGGCCCCCTCCCCGGATGTCGGGCCGGTCCATGTCGACCGGCCCGGCGTTCGGGAAAAGAGAGCGGTATTCGGCCATGGCCGGACCATTGATCTTTCATGGCATTCGACTGGACAGGCAACCGGCATGAGCACGGCAACGGATGATGGTGTGAAGGCCCAGCCGCTTCTTTCGCTTCGCGGCATCAACATGACATTCGGCGGTGTGAAAGCGCTGAAAAACGTCTCCTTCGAAGTCTTGCCCGGCGAAGTGCATTGCCTCGCGGGTGAAAATGGCTCCGGCAAGAGCACGCTGATCAAGGTGATCTCCGGCGTCTATCGGCCTGCTGACGGCGCCGAGATCGTCTTCGACGGCGAGACGATATCCCACATGACGCCAGGCATGGCCCAGTCCCGCGGCATCCAGATCATCTGGCAGGACCTCGCGCTCTTTCCGGAGATGAGCGTGGCTGAGAATATCGCCTTCCAGACCCTTTCCGGTTCGCGCCCGCGCTTCGTCAGTTATGCCGCGATCCGCAGGATAGCCGAGGACGCGCTCGCCCGGCTCGGCATCACCCTCGACGTCGACAGACCCCTCAAGGACTTCGCCATCGCCCAGCGCCAGATCGTCGCAATCGCCCGCGCGCTGGTCGGAGAGGCCCGCATCGTCTTCATGGACGAGCCGACCGCCTCGCTCACTCAGTCCGAGACCGATCATCTGCTGGCGATCGTGCGCACGCTGTCGGCTTCGGGCGTTGCCGTGGTCTTCGTCAGCCATCGTCTTGCGGAAGTGCTGGAAATCTCCTCGCGCATTACGGTGCTGCGCGATGGCGCGCTGGTCGGGGTCTATCCGGTGGAGGGCATGACCCAGTCTAAGGTCACCGAGCTGATGACCGGGCGCACCTTCGACCAGAACGTTCGCGCCCGCGACCGATCGCAGAACCCGGTCCTGCTCTCCGTCAGCAAGCTTTCCCGGGCTGGCGAGTTCGAGGACATTTCCTTCGATCTGCGCCGTGGCGAAACGCTCGGGATCACCGGCCTGCTCGGCGCAGGGCGCACCGAACTTGCGCTGACGCTCTTCGGCATGCGCCGTCCCGCCGCCGGAACGATCGTGCTGGAGGGAAAGCCGATGCGCTTTGCCTCCAACCGCGGGGCGATCACATCAGGTGTCGCGTATCTCTCCGAAGACCGCCTTTCGCTTGGTCTCAACCAGCCGCAATCCATCGCCGACAATCTGGTCATGGCCTCGCTCAACCGTATCCTGGGCGGCCGGCTCATTTCGCCGGAAAAGAAGCGCGCGCTCGTCGCGCGCTGGATCGCCGATCTCGGCATCAGGATCGGCAAGCAGGACGATGCGATCTCGACGCTTTCGGGCGGCAACCAGCAGCGTGTCGCGATCGCCAAATGGCTCGCCACCGATCCAAAAGTGTTGATCCTCGATGCGCCCACCGTCGGCGTCGATGTCGGCGCGCGCGCCGGCATCTTCGAAATCGTTGCGCGTCTGGCCGAGGCGGGGCTTGCGATCATCCTCATCTCGGACGAGGTGCCGGAGGTCTATTTCAACGCCGATCGGATCGTCCATATGGAAAAGGGCCGGATCGCCGGCTGGCACGATCCCCGCACGACCACACTGAAGGACCTGGAGGCGGCGGTCTATGCGTAAGCTGTTTCTGGCCTATACGACTGAATTCGTGCTGTTTGGCGTCATCATCGCGATGAGTGTTGTCCTGGCTTTTACGACCGACCGCTTCTTCACGCTCGGGAATGGGTTCGACCTGCTTAATATCAGCGCGGTCAACATCATCTTTGCCGTCGGCCTGCTCGTGGTGCTGATATCAGGTGGGATTGACATCTCCTTCGCCGTCGCCGCCTCGATCGTACAATATGTCACCGCACTTGCGCTCGAGAGGATCGGCGGCGGCGGATGGCTATCCGGCTTCCTGATTGCGGCCGGCATCGGCATCGTGCTCGGCATGATCAACGCCTTCCTGATTCATCGCTTCCGGATCATCTCGATCGTCGCGACGATTGCCACCTTCAACGTCTATTTCGGCCTGCTGATGTTCTTCACCAAGGGCGTGTCGATCTACAATCTGCCCGACTGGCTGACGAGCCGCGTCATTATCTACGAGCGCGAAATGGCCGATGGGAGCTGGGCTGAGATCACCTTGCCGGTTGTCGTCATGGCCGTCTGCACGCTCGCCACCTGGTTCTTCATTACCCGCACGACGACCGGACGGCAGCTCTATGCCTTCGGCGACAATCCGGAAGGCGCGCGCCGCTTCGGCATCAATATCGGCGCCATGCAGTTCATCGCCTTCGGCTGGCTTGGATTGATGGCAGGCATCGCCGGGCTCATGCAGGCGCATTATGCGCAGGAGGTGGTGCCGAACGCACTGTATGGCCGCGAGCTCGATGTCCTGGCTGCGGTGGTGCTCGGTGGCGCGCGGCTGGGCGGCGGCAAAGGCTCCGTGCTCGGTTGCGTGCTGGGCGTGCTTCTCGTCTCGATCACCCAGAACGGCCTCAACCTGATGGGTGTCTCGCCCTTCGCCTTCAAGATGATCGTCGGCGCGATCATCCTCGTTGCGATCACCTTGTCGAGTGCCCGCATCGGCAATCTGGTGCCGGTGTTTGCGACCCGCAAATCGACCGGTGACAGGCCCGCAGACAGGGGAGAGAGCTGATGGACGCGCTCGCCGCCCGCTTCAACGCCATCTTCGGGGCCGACATGGCAGGTCCCCTCGCCGCGCTGGCGGCGGTGCTTATCGTCTTCGGTTTCGCCTCGCCGCATTTCCTGACAGGCGCGACCTTCGGATCGGTCGCTTTTCAGCTTCCCGAGCTTGGCGTCCTGACGCTTGCCATGCTGATGCCGATCCTCACCGGCGGCCTCAACCTTGCAATCACCTTCACCGCCAACATCGCCGGCCTGACGCTCGCCTGGACGCTGCAGGCCAATGGCGGCATCGATGCCGGCCCGGGCGCCTTTTTGCTCGGTTCGGCTCTGGCGCTTGCCGTCGGCGCGGCAAGCGGCCTGGTCATGGGCCTCGTCATCGCTTTTACCCGCGCCCATCCGATCCTCGTTTCGCTGTCGATGATGATCTTCCTGCGCGGCCTCGGCGAGTTTCTGACGCGCGGCGGCGATATCTCGGGCTTTCCCACCTTCGTCGCTCCGATCGGCCACGGCAGCGTCCTCGGCATCCCGGTCCCGTTGTTGATCCTGATCGCCTGCGTGATCGCCAGCCACATCCTGCTCTCGCGCTCCAAGCTCGGCTTTTCCACCTATATGATCGGCTCCAATATCGAGTCTGCCCGCTATTCTGGCATCAACACCCGCAAGGTCCTGGTGCTGGTCTATATGCTTTCCGGGGTTATGGCTGCGGTTGCCGGCATTATTATGCTTGCGCGGTTCAATTCGGTGCGTGTCGGCCACGGCGAATCCTATCTGCTGATCACCGTGCTCGCCTGCTTTCTCGGCGGCATCAATCCCTTCGGCGGCTTCGGCCGCGTCCTGCCCGTCTTCGTGGCGCTCATCGTGCTGCAGCTCCTCTCTTCGGGGCTCAACCTGCTCGGCGCCAACCAGCACCTCACCACTGCCGTCTGGGGCATCCTGCTCATCGTCGTGATGGTGCTGCGCTGGCTCTCGGCCAAGTTCATCAAAATCGTCAAATAGGAGATACGACCATGGAAGGTTTCGGCGTTCACACCAGCATGTGGACCATGAACTGGGATCGCGCAGGCGCCGAAAAGGCAATCGCCGGAGCCGTGCACTACAAGATGGACTTCATCGAGATCGCGCTGCTCAACGCGCCGGCCGTCGATGCCAAACACACCCGCGACCTGCTTGAAAAGAACGAGCTGCGCGCCGTCTGCTCGCTCGGCCTGCCGGAGCACGCCTGGGCCTCCGTCCGCCCGGATGCGGCGATCGAGCACCTGAAGGTTGCTATCGAAAAGACTGCGGAAATGAACGCCGAGGCGCTCTCGGGAGTCATCTTCGGCGGCATCGGCGAGCGCACCGGCCTGCCACCGACGCAAGGCGAATACGACAACATCGCCAAGGTGCTCGACGCAGCAGCAAAACACGCGAGCAAGTACGGCGTCCAGCTCGGCGTCGAGGCCGTGAACCGCTATGAGAACCACCTGATCAACTCGGCGCAGCAGGCCGTCGATATGGTGGAGCGTGTCGGCGCGGACAACGTCTTCGTTCACCTCGACACCTACCACATGAATATCGAGGAGAAGGGTGCGGCAAACGGCATCCTGATCGCCCGCGACCACCTCAAGTATATCCATCTTTCCGAAAGCGACCGAGGCACGCCGGGCTACGGCAATATTCCTTGGGATGCGATCTACGCCGCGCTCGCTGCGATCGGCTTCAAGGGCGGACTTGCGATGGAGAGCTTCATCAATATGCCGCCCGAGGTCGCCTATGGCCTGGCCGTCTGGCGCCCCGTCGCACGCGATATGGAAGAGGTCATGGACAAAGGCCTGCCATTCCTGCGCAACAAGGCGGAACAATATGGTCTTATCTGACCCCAGTTGCCGGATGTCGCCCATTCGGTTGCATCAGCTTTAGATCGAGGCTGATGCTGGCCGTCTGCGATTGGTCACAAGCCGCAACCGTAGCGTCCACATGGGGCGTTTGACTGAAGAGATCTCGCCATCGCTGGCAGAGGACCGTGTCGGCGGCCCGCCTCTTCAGCACATCCCCTGAATATCACTTGGCCTCGGGCAGGCGAAATGACTGTCAAGAAATATCATACTGTTTGTGATATTGTTATTATTGCTTGTTACATTCTTTCTCCTATGCCATTTTGCCTATTAAAATAAGAGGCTTGAACGGCTCACGCCCGGGCTCTAGTTTCAAAGAGATGGCGGCGTTTCGATCGACCATCGATATGGGGGAATCTTGGATGGCACGCATTACGCTGAGGCAACTGCTCGACCATGCTGCGGAGGAAGGCTACGGCGTTCCCGCTTTCAACATCAACAACATGGAGCAGGCGCTCGCCATCATGGAAGCCGCCGACGCGTGTCATGCGCCGGTTATCATGCAGGCGTCGCGCGGAGCCCGCGCCTACGCCCATGACATCATGCTGAAGCATATGATGGATGCCGTCGTTGAAATCTATCCGCATATTCCGGTCTGCGTGCATCTCGATCACGGCAATGATCCCTCCAACTGCATGACGGCGATCCAGGCGGGCTTCACCTCGGTGATGATGGATGGTTCGCTGAAGGCCGACGCCAAGACGCCCGCCGACTGGGCCTATAATGTCGGCGTCACCAAGATGGTGACCGATATGGCGCATTTCGGCGGCATCTCGGTGGAAGGCGAACTCGGCGTTCTCGGTTCTCTCGAGACCGGCATGGGCGAGGCCGAGGACGGCCACGGCGCCGAGGGCAAGCTTTCGCACGACCAGCTGCTGACCGATCCAGACGAAGCCGTGAAGTTCGTGCGTGAAACCAAGGTTGATGCGCTTGCCATCGCGATGGGCACATCGCATGGCGCCTACAAGTTCACCCGCAAGCCGGACGGTTCGGTGCTGGCGATGAACGTCATCGAAGAAATTCACCGTAAGCTCCCGAACACGCATCTTGTCATGCATGGCTCGTCCTCGGTCCCGATCGAGCTGCAGGAGATGATCAACAAGTATGGCGGCCAGATGAAGCCGACATGGGGAGTGCCGGTCGAGGAAATCCAGCGCGGCATCAAGAATGGCGTGCGCAAGGTCAATATCGACACCGATGGCAGAATGGCGATGACCGGTCAGATCCGCCGCGTGCTGCAGGAAGACCCAAGCGAGTTCGACCCGCGCAAATATCTGAAGCCGGCAATGACGGCGCTGACCAAGCTCTGCAAGGAGCGGTTCGAACAGTTCGGCACTGCCGGCATGGCGGGCCGCATCACGCCGCTTCCCGTTTCGGAAATGGCGAAGCGTTATAAATCCGGTTCCCTCGATCCGGCTTTCTCTTGAAACTGGGTTAGCCTGAGGCCGGGCGGGGTGCCTTTTCCGGCTCGGCGGCCGCAGGCTTGCCCGTCAGCGTTTGGCCGTGGAAACGGCTCAGCTGGCTGACAACCTCCTGGATTTCGCTTGCCGTGCGTTCGCCGTCCCAGCCCAGCGCTGCCTCGGCAACGCCGGCGATTTCCCGCAAGCCTTCCAGCGTCAACCGACCCTGGATCGCAAGCGTCGTGCGGCGCATCACGATGTCCGACAGGTGGATAACGAGTTCATTCCGGGCGATCCAGTCGATCTCGCGGAGGCTGTAATGCGGCGCACCCGTCAGGCGCTGTTCGTCGGAATAGCTTGAAGGGGAAGAAAGCAGGGCCGTTGCCGTCGTGCCGTAGCGGCCGAGCAGTTCGTCGGCTCGCTCGGCAACAACAGCGCCGCGCGCCGCGGCATCGCTGATCCAGGCGTGACGCTGCTCAGCATCCGCCGGAAAGGCCTTACCGCCGCCGATCGCCAGATAGCGTGTCGAATGGCTGCGGCGGCGCTGTAGCCGGGAGAGAACGGTGTCGGCGACCTCTTCCGCAAATCCGCGGAACGTCGTCCACTTGCCGCCGACCAGTGAAACGATCGGAAACGGTCTGCCGCTTTCTGGCTCCTTTACCGGCGCGGAGTGATCGCGGCTGATCAGCCCCGGTGCTGTCGCATCCGATGCCGGCAGCGGGCGGATGCCGCTATAGCTGTAAACGATCTGATCGCGATCGAAGCGAAGCGTCGGCAGCAGCGAGCGGATGCTTTCGAGGAAATACTCCGTTTCCGGCTCCTCGCAGGAGACATTGTCCGGATCACCGGCCGGAATGTCGGTCGACCCGACCAGTGCCAGCCCGAGATAGTCGTAGACCAGGCAAATGCGGCCGTCGTCGGCCTCGAAATAGATCATATGGCCGTTGAGGCTTCGCACCAATTCGGGATGGTTAAGCAGGATATGGGAACCCTTGGTGCCGCCGATCAGCCGCGATGGAGCGCCGAGCAAAGTGTTGACCTGATCGATCCAGGGACCTGCCGCATTGACGACCAGCTTGGGAGCGACGCTGAACTCGCGGCCATCGGGCTGACGGAAGGTCAAACGCCCTTCTGAAACGGCAGCCAGTGTCGCGAAATTTGCCGTGAGGCTTCTCGCGTTCGCGTCGAGACCATCACGCACGAGCTCATAGACGAGCCGCTCCGGCCTGCTGATCTTGGCGTCGTAATAGATGCCGCCGGCGACGATGGCGGGGGTAATATGCGGCATTTCTCTGCGCGCCTGTTTCTTCAGGATCAGCCGGTGGCGCGGCATGACCTGATCGCGCGAACCGAAGAAGTCGTAGAGCCGAAGCCCGATCTTGATGAGAACCGCACCACGGCTGCGTGGCGCCGTCTTCGACCCAAAGAGCGTCCGGATCGCTGCCCAGATGCCGCGGGTCCAGGAAAAGACCGGAATGAAGGTCGGCAGCGGCTCGACGCAATGCGTCGCGTTCTTGAGCAGGAGGTTGCGCTCAAGCGTCGACTGCGCAACCAGTCCGAACTCACCCGTTTCCAGATATTTCAGGCCGCCGTGAATAAGCCGCGATGGTGCGGCGCTCGTGCCGGAGCCAAAGTCGGCCTTGTCGACGATCAGGCAATTGACACCCTGTAGTGAGAGGTCGCGGAACAGGCCGGCACCGTTGATGCCCGCCCCGATGATCAAAACGTCGATATCGTTCTCGCCGAGATTCGAGAAGCGCTGCTGCAAATCGGAGGTCATGCTCATCGTCCTAAATCGCCCGCCGCAGCAGGCATCTATCTTTTCAGTTTGCCGATTGCTCCGGCGCAAGCGCGGCAATCCTAGGCCAAAGGGGGACCATCGCGTCGGCAATGTCGCGGAACACCTGATAACGCTTTTCATAATCCGCGCTGCGCACTGCATCCGGCCGGCAAGTCTTCGCGATGGAGGCGGTGTCGCGCGGATCGCTCTGCGGATCGGCAAAGATACCCACGCCCGAGCCGGCACAAAGCGCAGCACCCCAGGCGGCCGCCTCATCCGTCTCGGTTACCGTCACTGGCATGCCAAGCACATCGGCAAACATCTGCACGACGGCAGGATTGCGCGAGACGCCCCCGGCGAGCCGCACCTGATCGAAGGCAAAGCCGTCGCGAAGCGCATCGACATGGATGCGATGATTGAAAGCGATGCCTTCAAGCACGGCGCGCAGCATGTCGCCGCGGTCGTGCCATCCACCGAGCCCGAAGAAACCGGCGCTGGCGGCTGCGCCATAAGGCGAGCCGAACAGATAGGGATGGAAGAGCGCCGTCGAGGGGCGCTCGAAGGCGGCGTCGATCTCGGGCGCCAGCAGGGCGTGGATCGAGTTGCCTTGGACCTCGCCATTCGTTCGCTCGGCAGCGCAGAGCGTATCCAGAAACCAGTCGTAATTGGCTGTCGATGCCGGGGAGATCGACATGCTGTTCCAGATCCCGGGCGCAATCCCGTTGCGGCAGAACCAGCGCCGATCGACACGCGGTTCCGACGAAAGCGTCTCGTTGATCGAATAGGTCCCGGCAATGACCGCGACAACGCCCTTGGCATAGCCCCCTGCCCCGAGCGCCGAGGCGGTGACATCGTGCAGACCGGCAACGACAGGCGTCCCTTCGGCAAGGCCCGTCAGCTGCGCGGCTTCACGGGTCACGCGTCCGACCATCTGGTCGGAGCGCGAGGCTGGTGGCAGGGCGTGGACGAGATCCTGCAATCCAAACAGCCGCAGGGCGTCCTCACTGTAGTTCTGCGTTTTGACATTGGTGAAGGAGGTGCTGGCTTCGGTGCGGTCCGTACCGATGATCCCGGTCAGGCAGAACCGCAGCCAGTCCTTGCAGCTGCAGAAATGGCCAATGCGCTTGTAGCGCTCAGGCTCCATGTCGCGGATCCAGGCAAGCAAGGCCGATGGAGCGGAGACATGCGGGATCTGCCCGGTCAGCTCGATCGCCAGGTCGGCGACATCGCTCTCCATCCACCGGTCGACGATCGCCCCTGCCCGGCTGTCCAGCGAAAGAATGGCCCGGCCGAGCGGCTTTTGGGCGTGATCGAGCAGGTAGATGCCGTCTCCATGTGCGGTAGCGGCAATGCCCTCTATGTCGCTTGCCGGTCGCCCGCTGAGCGAAATCGCTTCGCGGATGGCATCGGCCGTCGCGTTCCACAATTCATCCATGTCACGCTCGATATGGCGGGCCTTCGGAATGAACTGCGTGACGCGGCGCCGGGCGGCTGCAAGCGGCGTGCCGTCGATATCGAAGATGACCGCCTTGGTGACTGTCAAACCACTATCGATCCCGAGCAGTGTCGGCATTTAAATTTACCTCACGAGGAGCAACGGGCCGGCGCCGTCAGGAGCGCCCTCCGGCGCCCTTGGCGATGACCACGTTGATATCTCTGGACCGCATGCGGTCGATGTGCACCGGCTGGGTCTTGTCGTCGACGATAACGACGTCGAACTCATCCAGTGCTGCGAAACTGTGGAGCGCACGCCGTTCGAACTTGGTATGATCGGCAAGCAGGATGCGCTTTACGGAGCAGTCGAACATGGCGCGCTTGGTATCGACTGTCTCGGGAGACTGGTGCAGCACCGTGCCATCGCTGATCGCCGACATCGAGATGAATGCGACATCTGCCCTGAGAGCCTTGATCTCGTTGATGGTCATGCGACCCATGAAGGCATTGCACCAATTGTAATATTGGCCGCCGAGGGCGAGCAGCGTCACGTCGTGCAGGCCCGTCAGCGCATTCATCAGGGTCAGGGAATTGGTAATTGCGGTGACCGGTACCTTCGAAGGCAAATGCGCCGCCATCTGAAGTACCGTGGTCGAGTCATCGAAAAAGATCGCCTGTCCCGGTTCGACGAATTGCATTGCCGCCTCGGCGATCAGCTTCTTTTCCGCCGACTGGCGGTTGGAGCGGTAGACGTCGCTGGATTCGATGAGATTGGTCGCCGCCGCAGTGACGATGCCGCGTGTCTTCCTGAAGAGGCCGCGGCTGACGAGTTCATCGACATCGCGGTGAGCCGTCATCAGGCTGATCCCAAAGCGGTCGGTCAGGTCTTCAATCCGCATCGAGCCTTCACCCATCACGGCTTCTGCAATCATGCGGCGGCGCGCAATCTGGCGCGTCTGCCGGCTGTCGCTGGTGAGCTGGTCCAACAGATCGTCGTCCCGGCTGGTCTTCTGTGTCACGGGTCACCCCTGTCGCTGAATAATGGATCCCAGCTTCGTACAGCGATTGCCGCGCCAAGGCAAAAAGGCGAAACACAACTGGCGGTTGGACCGCCGGCCATAGCTTCGAGCATGAAAATGAGGGCGCTCTTGCGAGCGCCCTTTACCGTTTTACTGCGACAGGACGAACGGGCCAGTGTATTTGTCGATGTTGTCCTTGGTGATCAACAGGCAATCGAAGAGCTGCTTCTCGCTCTTGGCACCCGTGTTACCCGTCTTGATCAGGTTATCGGCCTGCTTGACCGCTTCTTCGGAAAAGACGGCAACCGGTTGGAGGACGGTGTATTGGAGTTCGCCCGCCTTGATGGCAGCAACGGCATCCGGTGAACCGTCGAAGCCGCCGACCTTCACATTGGCGAGCTTGCCGGCTTCCTTGAGTGCGGCGATCGCACCAAGCGCCATTTCGTCATTGCCCGAGATGACGCCGACGATATCCGGGTTGGCCTGCAGCATGGACTGCATCTTGTTGTGGCCCTGGGTGCGGTCCCAGTTGGCAACTTCCTTGGCGACCTTCTTCAGATCCGGATACTGCGAAAGGACAGTCTCATAGCCATTCGACCGCGTTGCCGCGTTGTTGTCGGACGGAGCGCCGAACAGTTCGGCATAGTTGCCCTTGTCGCCGATTGCTTCGACCCATTGCTGTGCGCCGAGGGCGGCGCCCTGTGCGTTGTTGGAAACAAGCTGCGCCTTGGCCAGGCCTTCCTGGTTGATTTCGGCGTTGACGAGGATGACCGGGATGCCGGCAGCAACGGCCTTCTTGACCGCACCGACGGAACCGTCGGCGTTTGCCGGGTCGAGGATAATCGCCACCGACTTGTTGGTGATCGCCGTATCGATCAGGTTGCTTTCGGTATTGGTGTCACCCTTGTGGGCGTTGACCGAGGCCGTATAGCCGAGCTTCTCGGCGGTTGC
Organism: Rhizobium sp. CRRU65; assembly: GCF_048551595.1. Classification (NCBI taxonomy): domain Bacteria; kingdom Pseudomonadati; phylum Pseudomonadota; class Alphaproteobacteria; order Hyphomicrobiales; family Rhizobiaceae; genus Rhizobium; species Rhizobium sp. CRRU65. Next base: position 37,886 of record NZ_JBLYZH010000013.1, read on the forward strand.
CTTGGCGACATTGCCTTCCGTCAGCCAATAGGGATTCGACGGATCGTTGACGATGATCGTCATCATGCCCGCTGCCCAAGCCGAGCTTGCCAGAAGCGGTGCTACGGCCGCGGCGGCCAGAAGTATGCGCATGCCTTTCTTAAACATAGTCTCTCTCCCATTCGTGAGCTCAGTTATTGCCGGTGATCCGGCGTTGCTTTCCCCAATCGGCTTTCTGGACTCCAGGCTGCCGTCGTGGATAAGTTTCGGTCTCAGCCGTCAGGACGATTTGACCCGGCGGCCGTATTGGATGCTGTTCATGAGGACGGCGAGAACGATCACAGCGCCGGTAAATACTGTCTGCCAGTAGGCCGAGACACCGATGATCACGAGGCCGTCCGAAAGGAAACCGATGACGAAGGCGCCGAGCATCGTGCCGCGAACCGTACCGCGGCCGCCGGTCAGCGCCGCGCCGCCGATGACCACGGCTGCTATCGCCGTCAGCTCGTAGGTTGTGCCTGCCGTCGGGCCGGCGGAGGTCAGCTGCGAGGAGAGGACCAGGCCGGCGATTGCGGCACAGACGCCCGAAAGCACATAGACGATGATCTTCACGCGCTTCACCGGAACGCCGGAGAGATCGGCAGCACGCTCGTTCCCACCTGAGGCGTAGAGCCAGCGGCCGAAGGCGGTGCGGCTCAGCACGATGCCGCAAATGATGGCGAGAACCGCAAGCACGATGACGCCGATCGGAATGCCTGCGAGGCGGTTGAAGCCGAGCCAGTCGAAGCCGGTATTGCCGAGTTCCGGACGGCCACCGAGATTGTTGTAGGTCAGGCCGTTTGTCATCAAGAGCGCGATACCGCGGGCGACGTAGAGCACGCCGAGCGAGGCGACGAAGGCCGGCACCTTGAGATAGGCGATCAGCACGCCGTTGACCGCACCGACCAGCGCGCCGAGCGCACATGTGATGACGACGACGGCCCAGACCGGCGGGTAGAGGATGACGCCGAAATAGGTGAGCGTGACGCCGTGCATCAGGAAACCGGCAATGCAACCCGCAAGCCCCAGTGTCGAGCCGACCGACAGATCGATGCCGCCATTGAGGATAACGAGCAGCATGCCGATCGCCAGAATGCCGAAGATCGCGACGTGCGACGCCATGATCAGGAAGTTGTTCAGCGTGAAGTAATAGGGCGACAGGAACGAGAAGACCGCGATGATGACGATCAGCGCGAAGAAGGCCCGGCCCTCCAGGATGAGACGCACGATATTGGTGTTGCGCTTCGGCCCGCTGGAAACTGATTTCTTTTCGGTGACGTTCGTGACTGACATAATCAGTGCTCCATAATCCAGGCTAGTGCGCGATCACGGCTTCGCCGGAGGCGGCCATGATCTTTTCCTTGGTGACATCCGAGCCGAACTCGGCCGATATCCTGCCGCGGTGCATGACGATGATGCGGTGTGCGATACTCAGGCATTCATTGACTTCGGACGTCGAATAGATGACCGCCAATCCCTGCTTGGCGCGCTCCGCGAGCAATCTGAAAACTTCCGCCTTGGCGCCGATGTCGATGCCGCGGCTTGGCTCATCAAGCAGGATGACCTTCGGCTGGGTTGCCAGCATCTTGCCGATGACGACCTTCTGCTGGTTGCCGCCGGAGAGCGAGCCGATCGAAGCCGCACCGCCATCGGTTTTCACATGCACCCGCCGGATCGCGTCATTGACGAGATCGCGCTCCCGATGGCCGGAGGTGAAAAGCCCTTTGGTGAAGGCGCGGATACTCGCAAGCGACAGATTGGAGCCGACCGTCATCGTCTGGACGAGGCCGTCGCGCTGGCGATCTTCGGGCACGAGCACGAGACCGCTGGCAATGCGCCTGGCGATGCTGAGCGCACTGACGTCCTGTCCTTCGAGCAGAACCTGTCCGCCACTTGCGCGCAGACGTCCGGCAATGCACTCGAGCAGTTCCGTGCGCCCCGCCCCCATCAGCCCGTAGATGCAGACGATTTCGCCGGCACGCACCTTGAGAGACAGACGATCGACTGCATTATAAGCAGCGCCGGAGGGACCGGGGACACTGAGGTTTTCGATGGAAAGCGAGACGTTTCCGAACGGGTGATCCTCCGGTGGGCTGCCAAGGTCGAAATTCTCGCCGACCATGTTGCGGACGATCCATTCGAGATCGATATCCTTGCGCTCGGCATAGGCCGTCATGTTTCCGTCGCGCAGAACGACGGCGTGATTGGTGATCTGCAGCGCCTCTTCCAGATGATGCGATATGTAGACGATCGACACGCCGCGGCTCGTCAGGTCGTGGATGACCTTGAAGAGCACTTCCACCTCCGTCGCGCTCAGCGCCGAGGTCGGCTCGTCCATGATCAGGATGCGCGAATTGACGGAGAGTGCCCGTGCAATCTCGACGATCTGCTGCTGGCCGAGGCGAAGATCCTCGACGCGCGTCAGCGGATCGATGTCTTCCTCGAGCTCTTCCATCAGCGCCCGGGTCTGACGCTCCTCTTCAGCGAAGTCGACGACACCGCCCTTGATGATCTCCCGGCCCATGAAAATATTGTCGCGGACACTCAGATTGGGGGCCAGGCTGAGCTCCTGGTGAATGATCGAGATCCCGCACTCGCGCGCATGGGTCGATGAGCTAAAGCTGATCGGTGAGCCGTCGAGAATGATCTCGCCGGAGCTTGGCTGCGCCACACCCGAAAGGATCTTCATCAAGGTCGACTTGCCGGCGCCGTTCTCTCCGAACAGCGTTGTGACCTGGCCGCGATGGATGTCGAAGTTCACTCCCTTGAGGGCGTGAACGCTGCCGTAGGATTTTGCGATATTGCGGGCGGCGAGGACGACCTCGCCTTTCGGCCCGTTGTTGCGTTGCGGCTGGCTCATTTGAGCTCAACCTTCACCGGCGTGACCAGCCAGTTCTTCGGGTTGATGAGCTTGAAGACGCCGACCACGGTCGCCTGCTTTCCGTCCAGGGCGTCAGCATCCAGGCCCGCAAAAACCGCCTTCTTCATCTCGTTATTGATGGCCGAGCCGGCATCCTGATACTGGATCTGGTTGGTAAACTGGCCGAATTCGATGGTGCCGGTTGCATCGCGGAGGTCCGTGCCGTTGACCGCAGGGCCGGTCTGGACACGGACCACCGTCTCGGGAGGCAACCCATCGATCTTCATTTCGTTGGTGTTCGACTTGCGGGCGCCGAAAACGCCGGTCAGCGTGACGGGAATGACCGGTCCGGTGCTCGTCGCAGTGCCGTATTTCTCGGCCGCCGCCTTCTTGTCGGCGGCAATGGCGGCCGCGAGATCGGCGGCTGCAATCGCCCGCTCCTCGACATTTGCTTTGATCTTCGGGAATTGCTCGGCGCCGAAGGTTTCCGGAGAGAATGCCTGCTGGCGCACATCGTTTTCGGAGCCGATCTTGACCACCGTCGTGTCGAAGGCGATCGCTGCAACGACGATGACCGCCAACGCCGCGCTGACAAGGAGCCCGCGATTGCCGCTGCTCGGCTTTGATGCTGCATGATCGGGTGAGGTACTCATGTCCGGACGGCCTTTGGCTTGGAATGGCAAGATGGAGAGGGCTAGCGAGATGATGATCGCAGGCGGCCTGGAGCATTGCGCCGCACCGGATCAGAAACCGGCGGGCCACCCGCAAGAGCGCAACTCTGGACGAATATTCGCACTGGAAGCCTCCTCAACAAGACCGGCGGCTGTCTCCTCCAACCGCCTGGGCCTGCAAATTCTCCATCAGGAAGCGCATTCCGTGATAGAAGTATGTTAGTTATGCCGTAAATGATGTTATATATTTTATCAGCTGTCAACGGCACTTTCGCGGCAACTCGACTGGAATGCACGACCTCACATCTTGGTCATCACGCTGCAGCGCAGCAAAAAGCGACGGAAAATGCAGACATTTTGACATTTGTCACTCAGCCGCAAAGTGGCGCCATCCATATGTTTTTAATGCAATATACGACAGATGAAACATTGCGTGCACTGCCGCTTTTGATGCCGCCCCCCGCTGGCGCGACGGCGCGCAAGCAAACTCCTTGCTCTTCTATTTTAGATGAAAAAAATTACATCGCTAGAAAAATCTTACTGGCATTGTGGTATCTTTATGTTATCTTTTCGAGCGAGCTCAGGGAGGTTTCAGCTGCGCGCCGTCTGGGATTTGTCAAAAGCGGCGCGCTTGCCGTTGCCCATGGACGAGCCGACGTTGGCAGCCGGATGCATCATCCCAGAGAGTTTAGGGATCGGGAGGACTTCAGATGAATTTGATGCGCGTATTGCCCGCCGCGGCGCTTGCGGTGGTGGCGAGATAGGCCTGCGATGACATCGACCCAGAAGATCATCATTGGCATAGATGCCGGCACCTCGGTCATCAAGGCCGTCGCCTTCGATCTGTCCGGCCGCCAGATCGCCACGGCCTCCGTTCGCAACCGATACGCCACCGGAGACGATGGGTCGGCAACGCAGTCGCTGGATCAGACCTGGCTCGATTGCGCCAGCGCGTTGCTTGGTCTCGGCGAAAAAGTCCCCGATCTTGCGTCACGCACCGCAGCCATCGCCGTCACCGGACAGGGCGACGGCACCTGGCTCGTCGGCCGCGCCAATAGGCCGGTTGCCGATGCCTGGCTATGGCTCGACGCGCGCGCCGCAACGACGGTTACGGCACTCGCCGGCGGAACGCAGAATCGTGCCCGCTTCGAGGCGACCGGCACCGGCCTCAACACTTGCCAGCAGGGTGCGCAACTCGCCCATATGGACCGCTTCACGCCGGATCTTCTCGATCGGGCGGAGACGGCACTGCACTGCAAGGACTGGCTCTATCTCAACCTAACAGGCGTGCGGGCAACCGATCCATCGGAGGCAAGTTTCACCTTTGGCAATTTCAGGACGCGCCAGTATGATGCCGTCGTCATCGACGCGCTCGGCCTTGACCACAGGCGCGGGCTCCTGCCCGAAATCATCGACGGCAGCGAGATCAGTCACCCGCTGACATCGGAGGCGGCGAAGGCCTGCGGGCTTCTTGCCGGAACGCCGGTCTGCCTCGGCTATGTCGACATGGTGATGACGGCGCTTGGTGCAGGTGTGCGCAGCGGCGCTCGCAACGCTGCCTGCTCGACGATCGGCTCCACCGGCGTGCATTTGCGCGCCAAGTCCGTTGCCGACGTTCAGCTCAATCGCGAGGGCACCGGCTATGTGATCGCCCTGCCTATCCCCGGCATCGTCACTCAGGTCCAGACCAATATGGGCGCCACGATCAACATCGACTGGATCCTTAATGTCGCCGCCTATCTGATGGCCGAGGCAGGCAAGCCTGCTTTGCATGCAGACCTCATTGCACGCATTGACGGCTGGTTTGCAGAAAGCCGACCGGGGTCGGTACTTTACCACCCCTACATTTCCGAGGCGGGCGAACGTGGGCCTTTCGTCAACGCCAATGCGCGCGCGGGCTTCACTGGGCTTTCGATGCGTCACGGCTTCCCTGACCTGCTGCGCAGCGTGGTCGAAGGGTTGGGTCTTGCCACTCGCGACTGCTACGCGGCGATGGGTGCGATGCCCGAAGAACTGCGGGTCACAGGCGGGGCAACACGCTCCGTCGCCCTTCGCCGTTCACTCTCGGCCGCCGTTAACGCACCGATCCGCCAGTCGCGCCGCGAGGAGACGGGGGCGGCCGGCGTGGCGATGATGGCCGCGGTGGCTGTCGGCGTCTATTCCAGCATGGACGATTGCATTGCCGACTGGGTGACGCCGCTGCTTGGCGATCCGGAGACACCGGATGCCAGCGAGGCCCACCGGTTCGACCGGCTCTTTTCTGCCTATACCGATGTGCGCCAGGCAATGGCGCCCGCCTGGGACAAGCTTGCCGCAGCCGCAACGACGTCGCCGGTGGGCGCGCAATTCTGATGCAGCAGGCATCGAAGGAGCATGACATGACCGAACCCGAACTCCTGGATCTCTTCATCATCGGCGGAGGCATCAACGGCGCGGGGATAGCACGCGATGCTGCCGGCCGCGGCCTGAAGGTCGTGCTGTGCGAAAAGGACGATCTAGCCCAGGGAACCTCGTCGCGCTCGGGCAAGCTGGTGCATGGCGGCCTGCGTTACCTCGAATATTACGAATTCCGCCTGGTGCGTGAGGCGCTGATCGAGCGTGAAGTGCTGCTCAACGCCGCGCCGCATATCATTTGGCCGATGCGCTTCGTCCTGCCGCACAGCCCGGAGGATCGCCCAGCATGGCTCGTGCGGCTCGGCCTCTTCCTCTATGATCATCTCGGCGGCCGCAAGAAGCTGCCCGGGACCCGCACGCTCAACCTGCTCCGCGACCCGGAAGGCACGCCGATCCTCGATCAATACACACGCGGCTTTGAATATTCCGATTGCTGGGTCGACGACGCCCGCCTCGTGACCTTGAACGCGGTCAGCGCAGCGGAAAACGGCGCTCTGGTTCTCACCCGCTCGCCGGCCGTGTCGGCCCGTCGCGAGAATGGCGGTTGGACCGTGGTCACGAAAAGCAACGCCACGGGCGAGATGCGAACCTTCCGTGCCAAATGTCTGGTGAACTGCGCCGGCCCCTGGGTGATGGACATCATCAATCGCGTCGCCGGTTCGAACTCCGGCCGCAATGTCCGCCTCGTCAAGGGCAGCCACATCATCGTGCCGAAGTTCTGGGCAGGCGCCAATGCCTATCTGGTGCAGAACCACGACAAACGCGTCATTTTCATCAATCCCTACGAGGGCGACAAGGCGCTGATCGGGACGACCGACATCGCCTACGAAGGCCGGGCCGAGGATGTCGCCGCCGACGAGACGGAGATCGAGTATCTGCTCAAGGCGGTCAATCGCTACTTCAAGGAAAAGCTGCGTCGCCACGACGTGCTGCACAGCTTCTCCGGCGTGCGCCCGCTGTTTGACGATGGCAAGGGCAACCCGTCCGCCGTTACCCGCGACTATGTCTTCGATCTCGACGAGACAGGCGGCGCTCCGCTGCTCAACGTCTTCGGCGGCAAGATCACCACATTCCGCGAGCTTGCCGAACGCGGCATGCAGCGTCTCAAGCATATTTTCCCGAATATGGGAGGCGACTGGACTGAGAAAGCGCCGCTGCCGGGCGGCGAGATTCCGAATGCCGATTACGAGAGCTTCGCCAACAGCCTGCGCGATATTTATCCCTGGATGCCGCGCAAGCTCGTGCATCACTACGGCCGTCTCTATGGCGCCCGCGCCAGGAATGTGGTTGCCGGTGCGACGGGCATAGAAGGGCTCGGACGGCATTTCGGCGGACAGCTCTATGAGGCCGAGGCCCGCTATCTCGTCGCCACGGAATGGGCCGAAACGGCGGACGACATCCTCTATCGCCGCACCAAACACTACCTCCATCTGAACGAAGCGGAGCGCGCGGCCTTTGGCGAGTGGTTTGCTTCAACCCGCCTTGCCGCCGCCTGAAGGATGCCGCCATGCCGCTGACCCTTTCGCTCAATACCAATCCGCTGGTGAACCGCTTCGCCGACCCAGACGATCTGATCGATACGGTTGCGCGTGACCTGCGGATCCGCGACCTTCAACTGACCCACGAGTTCATCAATCCGAGCTGGCAGGCGCCCGTGATCAGCCGCCTGACGCGCACGATGAGCGCTGCACTGAATCGCACCGGCGTGCGGGTCACCTCGGGCATGACGGGCCCCTATGGGCGCCTCAACCATTTCGGACATCCGGATGCCGATGTGCGCCGCTACTACGTCGACTGGTTCAAGACCTTTGCCGACATCACCGCCGATCTCGGCGGCCATTCGGTCGGCACGCAATTTGCGATCTTCACCTATAAGGACTTCGACGATCCGGCCAGACGCGAGGAACTGATCAAGATCGCCATCGATTGTTGGGCCGATGTCGCCGATCATGCGCGCGCCGCAGGCCTCTCCTACTTGTTCTGGGAGCCGATGAGCATCGGCCGCGAGTTCGGCGAGACGATCGGCGCTTGCCTGTCGCTGCAGGAGCGTCTAACAGGCGCCGGGATGGCTATCCCGATGTGGATGATGGCGGATATCGATCATGGCGACATCACTTCCGCCGATCCCGACGACTACGACCCCTATGCCTGGGCACGCGCCGTCCCGCCGGTATCGCCGATCATCCACATCAAACAGAGCCTGATGGACAAGGGCGGGCACCGGCCCTTTACCGCCGAATTCAACGCCAAAGGCCACATTCAGCCGGCACCTCTGCTCCAGGCGCTGGCCGAAGGTGGGGCGAAGGACAATGAAATCTGCCTGGAACTCTCCTTCAAGGAACGCGAACCGAACGATCGCCAGGTCATTCCGCAGATTGCCGAAAGCGTCGCCTTCTGGGCGCCGCATATCGACACCGGCGTCTCTGACTTGAACATCTGAGGCGGAGATCTTTAAAAGGCAGCACTGTGATACGGCGGAATCGCCGCATGACCTTCGAAAGGGAGCCGTGATGACGGACGCCGATGATACGCTTGCCGTGCGTGCTGCCTGGCTTCACTATGCCGGTGGCCTGACGCAGTCCGACGTTGCTCGCCGCCTCGGCGTTCCGTCGGTAAAGGCCCATCGCCTGATCGCCAGAGCGGTTGCCGATGGCGTCGTCAAAGTTACCATCGACGGGGATATCGTCGAATGCGTCGAACTGGAGATGCGGCTTTCGGAACGGTTTGGGCTTCAATATTGCGAGGTCGCACCCGATCTCGGCGAGGAAGGCTTGCCGCTGCGCGCACTCGGCCATGCCGGCGCCGGCTATCTCAAGCGCGAGATCGAGCGCGGCGACAATACCGTCATCGGCCTTGGTCATGGCCGCACGCTTTCCGCCGCCGTCCAATATATGCCGAGGGTAAGCGCGAAGAACCTGCGCTTCGTCTCGTTGCTTGGCGGGCTCACACGAAACTACGGCGCCAATCCCTATGACGTGATGCATCGCATCGCCGAAAAGACCGGCGCCCATGCCTATGTCATGCCGGTTCCCTTTTTCGCCAATACCGGCGAGGACCGCGAAGTGCTGAAGGCGCAGCGGGCCGTCAAGGAGGTCTTCGATCTTGCCAACAATGCCGATCTGAAGCTCGTCGGCCTGGGAACTGTCGATGCCGAGGCGCAGCTTGTTTTGTCCGGGATGGTCGAACCCGGTGAAATCGACGACATCGCTGCCGCAGGCGGCGTCGGCGAAATCCTCGGACATTTTTTCGACGCCGACGGCCATATCCTCGACACCGCGCTGACGGCGCGCACGCTCTCCGCGTCTTTCCCCAAGACGAAGAAAGAGCGGCTTGTGGCGCTTGCGGGCGGGCAGTCGAAGGTGCCGGCCATTCGGGCAATTCTGAATAGCCGCCGTCTTTTCGGGCTGATCACCGACGAACGAACCGCACAGGCGCTGCTGAAGTAACGATCGAAAGCAACAATATTTGATCGCAAAATAACATAATAAATGTTGATTATCACGCATACTCCGTTATCTTAACATCAAACGAGGGTGGAGACCGGGATGAGGCGGGAAGAGCGGCAGCAGTTGATCGTCAACCTGCTCGTCGAAAACAAGATCGTCGATCTCGACGACCTTGCCGATCGCTTCACCGTGTCAAAGATGACGATCCATCGCGATCTCGACGATCTCGAGCAGGCCGGCGTCCTGCGCAAGGTTCGCGGCGGCGCGACCATTGACGCCGGAACGCAGTTCGAAAGCGACTTCCGCATTCGCGAACGCCAGGGCAACGAAGCCAAGCTGGCTATGGCTCAGACCGCGCTGGAACTGGTCGAACCGGGGATGACGGTGATGGTAAATGACGGCTCGATGGCGGCCGTGCTCGGCGAAATGCTGCTGCAGAAGCGGCCGCTGACCTTGATCACCAACAACGCGGCGATCATGGAGCGGTTGAAAGGCGAAGCCGGCATCGCGCTGATCGCGCTTGGCGGTATCTATTCGGCGAAATTCAACGCCTATCTCGGCGTCGTCACCGAGGAGGCACTGTCGCGGCTGAGGGCCGACATCGCCTTCATTTCAACGCCCGCCGTCAGCGGCGGGCGCGCCTATCACATGGACGATAACGTCGTGCGCGCCAAACGGGCGATGATCGCGTCGTCGACCAGGACCTGCCTTCTGGTCAACCATCAGCGCATCGGCCACACCGCCCTGCATGTCATGGCGGACCTGGCCGACTTCGACGCGATTATCACCGACAGCGCACCAGATGCTGCTGTCCTGGAAGAATTCGAGCAGGCGGGCATTACGCTCACCATCGCATCAACGCAGGATCCGACATGACCGAAAAGCCGCGCTTCTGGATTGGCACCAGCTGGAAGATGAACAAGACGCTTGCTGAAGCCGAACACTTCGCCCGCGGTCTCGAAGCTGCCGACGCCGCACGCGACCCGCGTATCCAGCGCTTCGTCATTCCGTCTTTCACCGCCGTGCGCGAGGTCAAGGCGATGCTTGCCAAAACCTCGGTGAAGGTCGGCGCCCAGAACATGCATTGGGCCGACCAGGGTGCCTGGACCGGCGAAGTCTCGCCGGTAATGCTGAAGGACTGCAATCTCGATCTCGTCGAGCTCGGTCATTCGGAACGGCGCGAACATTTTGGTGAGACCGACGAGACTGTGGGTCTGAAGACTGAAGCGGCCGTTCGCCACGGTCTCGTTCCGCTGATCTGCATTGGCGAGACGCTTTCCGACCGCGAAAGCGGAAAGGCTGCCGAAATCCTCGCGATCCAGGTGCGCGGCGCGCTTTCGAAACTTTCGGGCGCCCAGAAAAGCGCCGAAATCCTGCTCGCCTACGAGCCGGTCTGGGCGATCGGCGAGAAAGGCATTCCGGCGACTGCGGATTATGCCGATGCCCGCCAGTCTGAAATCATCGCCGTTGCCGAAACGGTGCTGGGCCGGAAGATCCCCTGCCTTTATGGTGGGTCGGTCAACCCGCAGAACTGCGAAGAACTGATTTCGAGCCCGCATATCGACGGGCTCTTCATCGGCCGTTCGGCCTGGAATGTCGAAGGTTACCTCGACATCCTGGCCAAATGCGCCGCCAAACTCTGAGGAGAAAGACAATGAAACTTGCCATTGCAGGAGACAGCGCCGGCGAAGGCCTCGCCAAGATTCTGGCTGACCATCTGAAAGAGCGCTTCGACGTCTACGAAGTCTCGCGCACGAGCGCCGGTGCCGATCCTTTCTACGCCAACCTCTCGGACCGCGTTGCCTCGGGCGTCATCGACGGCACCTACGACAAGGCGATCCTCGTTTGCGGCACCGGCATCGGCGTCTGCATCTCGGCCAACAAGGTTCCGGGCATCCGCGCCGCCCTGACGCACGACACCTATTCTGCCGAGCGTGCCGCGCTTTCCAACAATGCGCAGATCATCACCATGGGAGCCCGCGTCATCGGAACGGAGCTTGCAAAGTCGATCGCTGACGCGTTTCTTGCCCAGACCTTCGACGAGAACGGCCGCTCTGCCGGTAACGTCAAGGCCATGGATGATCTCGACGCGAAATACAGCGCCCGCTGAAGAATGACGATGCCGGGCAGGGGTGTGTTCGATGTCACTGAGGCCGCACCCGAGGACTGCTCGACCCGATCCAGATCCGGCAGCGAATTCGGGACGCGGAATACGGGAGGCATCTCCGCGTTAAGTCGTTGAATTGAGATTCGTTTCGACTCGGAACAATCCGCCGTGTGATTCGGTTGAGTCGCGTTGTTGCCATCGAAGCGAAGAAGAAGCAGATGAAAAAGCCGAGCAGGACAAAGTCCAAGGCTGGGGAAAAGCAAGGCCCGGCACCGGGCAATGTCATCAGAATCATGAGTGCTCGGCGCAAGCCGGTCGAAGTGGAAAACCGCTCGGGGAGGCGTCAGACTTAATCATGAAGCGCACGCGCCGCCCACTGCCCTTGCTCGACGAGTCTCACTCAACGCTGCATTCTCGTCCGATCCGCAAACGCGATCCTGACCAGCCCAGCCTGCCCTTCGATCCAATGCCATCGCGCGTCGAGCCCTGCCTCGCGCTGCTGAAGCCGACTGTGCCCATTGGGCCGGATTGGCTCTATGAGGTGAAGCTGGATGGCTATCGATTGGCAATCCACGTTGAGCCGAAGGGCGTGCGGGTCATCACCCGTGGCGGCCATGACTGGACCCATCGCTTCCCCACCATCGCCGCGGCAGCGAAAGAGCTTGGCGTAACGACCGCCATTCTCGACGGCGAGGCCGTTGTACTCGATGATAACGGCCGATCGGATTTTGGTGCCCTGCAGCGTTCGCTCGGCGGGCGGGGAGGCAAGCGAGTATCGACCGAGTCGATCCTCGTCGCCTTTGACCTTCTCTATCTCGATGGACACGATCTGACCGGCACCGAGCTTGACGTACGCCGACACCTGCTCGAAGACCTGATACCGGGCGGCGACGATCAGACGATCCGCCTCTCCGAGCAGATAGAGCTGCCGGCCGAAGAACTCCTCGAGCACGCCTGCCATCATCATCTGGAAGGTATCATCGCCAAGCATCGCGACCGGCCCTACGGCAGTGGCCGTACGGGCGACTGGCTGAAGATCAAATGCGTCCAGAGCGAGAGCTTCATGATCGTCGGTTATGAGCAGTCCGCATCCGCCCGCGGCGGCATCGGCAGGCTACTGCTGGCCGGCAGACGAGGGCTCGACTGGATTTACGTTGGCTCCGTCGGAACTGGTTTCGGTGCCAGGGATGCTGAATACCTGAAAAAGACGCTGGACCGGTTAAAGACCAACCGGCCGGTCGTTCCGCTGAATGGCAAGCGCCTCGTCCTCGTCCAGCCGACGCTGATCGCTGAGATCGAGTTTCGCGGCTGGACGGATGACGGCAATCTCCGCCATGCTTCGTACAAGGGGCTGCGCGAGGTCCAGGATAATGCCGCAGTCTTCGATATGACCTAACCGCTCACACTTTTCGGCTTCATGCTCTAGATTTGAGCGCTTGCAGCAGGTCAAAACGTCGATCAGAGGCTCTTCAGAAGAAGCCCAAAAATGTGCCGTCCATTGGAATATATCGACGCTCACGTAAACACCGAGCGGACGAAGGCATCTCCTGCGCTCATGAGTTGCTGTATCGCAAAAAGGCTGATTGATGGTCAGATTCTCGGCAGGTCTGGCATCCAGAACCTGCCGGAAAGGCTCTAGCAGACCGGCGGTCGAGCAGGTCGGCTAAATCGTCCTGATAAAACAAGCTAAATAGTCGACGAAGCAGCCGAGATCCCGTATGCCGCTCATATGTCGATCCGACAGGCAATAGAAAGTCACAACGATGGCAAACACGCCCCGCAGACCTGTCAATCCAATGGATGCTGCCGAAGCGTTGTTCAAACCCGCGAAGAAGAAGCCCGAACAAGCTGTTGAGCGGCCAGCGCTGCCGAATATCAAGGAGCTCGTTTCGCTCAAGATCGACAGTGATGTGCTTGCCCTTTTCCAGGAAGATGGCCCCGGTTGGCAGGATCGGATCAACGATACATTGCGCGCCGCGATGAAGAACAGGCTCTGACCCTGTTGCGCCATCTTGTCCGCCACGGGTGGTCGCTGTGATGCCGAATGCGCTGCACCGGCTTCTCCGCAGTGGCGTTGTCCATGTTCTCTTCGCCTTTTTGGCAATGGGCAGCTGGGCGGTTTTCGCCAATCTCGCGCACGCCATGCCATTGCCGCTCTATGCCGGCCTTGTGCAGGGGACGATATCCGCCTGCCTGACGCTGTTCCTGAAATCTGTGATCGACTGGCTTTCGAAGCGCTTCGTCGGATCTGCGCGATTTTGGGCGCCGCCTCTCATTGCTTGTCTCGGCTCCGCCAGCATTCTCGTGGCAATCCATGCGGCGACCGGTACACCGGAAATACTCAAGACCATCGCACTTCCGCTGCTCGTATCGACGAGCTACGCGGCGATTTACAACTATTCGATCTCGCCAAGACGAGGTTTCGATACATAACGGGCAGGCAACTGATCCCATTGGCGGACACGCCTCCTGCGATAACAAGCAGTCGCATGCTGGAGGAAGCAAGGCGTGTCCGCGGTACATGTCACTCCTTCACTGCCCCGGTCATCGATGAGACGTAGTAGTCCACGAAGAACGAGTAGAGGATGACCACCGGGAGCGAGCCGAACAATGCGCCCGCCATCAGTGCCCCCCATTCGAAGACGTCGCCGCGCACCAGTTCGGTCAGCACGCCGACCGGGATGGTTTTGTTTTCCGACGACTGGATGAAGGTTAGCGCATAGATGAATTCGTTCCAGGACAGCGTGAAGGCGAAGATGCCAGCCGAAATCAGTCCGGGTACGGCGAGCGGCAGGATGATCTTGGTGAGAATCTGCCATCTGTTGGCGCCGTCCACCAGCGCGCTTTCCTCCAGCTCGAATGGGATCGAGCGGAAATAGCCCATCAGCAGCCAGGTGCAGAAGGGAATGAGGAAGGTCGGATAGGTGAAGATCAGCGCCAGCCGCGAGTCATAGATCCCGAGCTTGAAGACGATGAAGGCAAGCGGGATGAAGAGGATCGACGGCGGCACGAGATAGGCGAGGAAGATGACGAGGCCAACCGAACGGGAGCCTGTAAAGCGGACGCGCTCGATCGCATAGGCGCCGAAGACTGAGGCCACCAGCGAGAGGAAGGTGGAGCAGACCGCGACCAGCATCGTGTTCCACAGCCAGCCCGGATAGGATGTCTCAAAGAACAGGTATTTGACGTGATCGAGCGTCGCGCCTACCACCCAGAAGGGGCTGTAGTTGCTGTAGTCGGTCAGCTGGTCGTTCGGCTTCACCGCGGTGATCGCCATCCAGTAGAACGGGAAGAGCAGCACGACGACGAAGACGGCCATCGGCAGGTAGAGCATCACGATCCGCCGCGGCAGGCGGTTCAGATAGCTCATGCCTTCGGCATTGTCGGTCACGACCTGATCGGCGGCGTTTGAATTTATCGACATCGTCACTCTCCCCTAATCCTGGCCGCCCTGTTGCCATTTGCGCCGTTGCAAGCCGAAGAAGCTAAACATGATGGCGCCGAGCAGGAAGGGCACCATGGCGACTGCGATGGCCGCACCTTCTCCGAGCTGACCGCCCGGAATGCCGCGCTGGAACGATAGCGTCGCCATCAGATGCGTCGCGTTGACCGGTCCCCCCTTGGTCAGCACGTAGATGAGCTGGAAATCCGTAAAGGTGAAGAGAACCGAGAAGGTCATCACAACGGCAATGATCGGCGTCAACATCGGCAGCGTCACATAGCGGAACCGTTGCCAGCTCGTGGCGCCGTCGAGAGAGGCGGCCTCCTGCAGCGACGCCGGAATCGTCTGCAGCCCCGCAAGCAGCGAGATCGCCACGAAGGGAATGCCGCGCCAGACATTGGCGACGATGACGGATATGCGCGCATTGATGGGGTCGCCGAGAAAATTGATCGGTCCGTTGATCAACCCCAGCTGCATCAGCGACCAGGAGATGATCGAAAACTGGGAATCGTAGATCCACCAGAAGGCCAGCGCCGAAAGCACCGTCGGCACGACCCAGGGAAGCAGCACGATCGCCCGGAAGAAGGACTTGAACGGTAGGTGCTGATTGAGCAGCATCGCCAGCCAGAGGCCGAGCGCGAATTTCAGCACCGAGGCAACGGAGGTATAGAGAATGGTGTTGAAGACCGACAGCCAGAAGACGCTGTCGTCCATCAGGAACTGGTAGTTCTCCAGGCCGATGAAGACGCCGTCGCGGCCGATCCTCGTATCGGTGAAGCCGAGCCAGACACCGAGCCCCAGCGGATAGGTCAGAAAGCAGACGAGGAACACTGCCGCTGGCAGCATGAACAGGAAGCCGAGAACATTGTTGTTCTGCAGGAGCGAGGAGATCGGCCCGCGTCTATCCTCCGGATTCACCATCGACATTGCTTATCTCCCAGATTGCACTTGAACTCTCAGAGGACGTTGCGGCATGCCGCAGCCGGCATGCCGCTTGCTTTGAAGCGCGGCTCAGACGCGGTAGTAGCGGTTGGCCCGCCGTTCAGCTTCCTTCATCGCATCCTCGGGCGACATCTGGCCGGTGACGGCGGCGGCATACATGTCGACCAGAACGTAATCGGCCATGGTCGCTGCCGAGGCATAACCGAGTGGGCCGGCATAGCCGTTCGGACGCAGCTTTTCCGAGGCACGTGCATAAGGCGCGTGGATCGGATCGGATGTCCAGATCGGGTTCTTGGCGAAAGCCTTGAGCGGCTGGCAGCAATAGGCGCTTGAGCCCTGGATCCAGGCATTCATCTGGTCGGCTTCCATCATGAACTTGATGTAGGCCTTCGCCGCTTCCGGATATTTCGTATGCTTGAAGAGAAGCAGCGAGCTCGTCTGGAAAAGCTCGACGCTCTGGCCAACCGGGCCGATCGGGAAATTCGTCGTGCGGATGTCCTTGGCGATCTCGGCGAGCTTCGGGTCGTTCTTGGCCGTGTAATAGACCGAGACGCCGTTGGCGATCAGCGACACCTGGCCGGCGAGGAAGGCGCGGTTGTTGTTGACGTCCTGCCAGCTTTCCGTGCCCGGAATGAAGGTCGCATAGAGTTCCTTGGCATAGTTGATCGACGCCAGCGTTTCCGGGCTGTTGATCGTCACCTTGCCGCCTTCGTCGACCATCTTGCCGCCATGGCTCCAAAGCAGCCAGTGGGCGTAGTTGTTGCCGTCGCCGACGGCCTTGCCGTGCGGGAAGCCGGCCGGCGTGCCCTTGGCTTTCATCGCCTTGCAAAGCTCGAGGAAGCCTGCCGTGTCCTTCGGGAACTCGCTGAAGCCAGCTGCTTTCACGTGAGTGTCGCGATAGACCACCGCATTGCCGATTGCCGCCAGCGGCATGGCGATGAAGGTATCGCCGCGCGCGGCATAGCCCTTCACACCGTCGTACCAGCCGCCATATTTGTTGCCGAGATAGTTGGCGAGTTCGGTCAGGTCGACCAGCTTGTCGGGATACTGGTGAGCGTCGTCGAACCAGCACATGATGAGGTCCGGGCCGGAGCCGACATTGGCCGCGACGGCAGCCTTCGGGCGTATATCTTCCCAGCTTTCCTTGTCGATGCGCACCTCAACGCCGGTCGCTTCGGTGAACTTCTTGGTGTTTGCAATCCAGGCCTCCTCGTCGCCCTTGACGAAGGGTGTCCAGCGCAGCAGCCGCAGGCTGGCGCCGCTTTCCGGCGTGTAGGTCGGTTCAGCCTGCGCGAAGGTCGGCCGGATGCCGAGGCCGGCGGCGCCGGCGACGGCAGCCGAGGCGGCAAGAAAGTCACGTCTTCTGATCCTCATGAGATTCCTCCTCATTAAAAAGCGGGTGCGAACTCCCCGTCGTTCACTTCCCGCTTGGTGAACGACGGTCCTTGCATCCCTGACAGGGGATGCGTGCCTGTCTGCGGGTGACGAGAGGGCTCCTCCGCCGCCGGCCGGCCTCAGTCTGTCAATCTCCGCCCGGTTTCGGTGTCGAAGAGATGAACATGCGCGGCGTCGATAGAAACGCGCAGGGTTTCGCCCGGCCGCGCGCTGACGCGTTCGCGGAAGACGCAGCTGAGGTCGCTGCCGCCGAGCCTGAGGATAAGATGCGTCTCGTAGCCGGTCGGCTCGATCACCACGATTTCGCCGGGCAACCCGTTGGCATCGAGTAAAATGTATTCCGGGCGCAGCCCGTAGACGAGGTCGCGGCCGATGGCGTCGGCTGGCGGATTGGCGACCGGGAGCGCAGTGCCGTCGGATGCCCTGAAACTTGTCGGGTTTTCGGGTTCGAGCCTGCCCTTGATCATGTTCATCGCCGGCGAGCCGATAAACCCGCCAACGAAGAGATTGGCCGGCTTGTCGTAGAGCTCGAGCGGTGTGCCGATCTGCTCGACGACGCCGTCATGCATGACGACGATCTTGTCGGCCATGGTCATGGCCTCGATCTGGTCGTGGGTGACATAGACCGTCGTCGTTTTCAGCCGCTGGTGCAGTTCCTTGATTTCGGCGCGCATGGCGACGCGCAGCTTCGCATCGAGGTTGGATAGCGGTTCGTCGAACAGAAAGACTTCCGGATCGCGGACGATCGCCCGCCCCATGGCGACACGCTGGCGCTGACCGCCGGAAAGCTGGCGCGGATAACGGTCGAGCAATTTGTCGAGACCGAGGATGCCGGCGGCATATTTCACCCGCTTCTCGGCTTCCGCCTTCGGTGCCTTGTTCAGCATCAGCGAGAAACCCATGTTCTCCTGTACCGTCATATGCGGATAGAGCGCATAGTTCTGGAACACCATGGCGATGTCACGGTCCTTGGGCGGCAGCGTGTTGACCACGCGCCCGCCGATCTTGATCTCGCCGCCGGAAATATTCTCAAGTCCCGCCAGCATCCGCAGAAGAGTGGATTTTCCACAACCCGACGGGCCGACCAGGATCACGAACTCCCCGTCGGCAATGTCGATATCCACGCCTTTGATGACCGGAAATGTCCCGAATGATTTCCGCACATCCGCGAATTGAACGCCTGCCATACCCACTCCTCCCAGAAATCGAGCGCTACATGCTATGTATTCGTATTTTCGTATCTCTTGCCGGCGGCCTTATGTTCTCAAGTCCTTCTGCCAGGGCAATCCCGAATATGCGGGTGTGCCCTGGCGGCACTCTCCTCCTATGGGGCGGCTCAACCTCATTTGGACGCACCCGGAGCGTCTTCGGCGAGGTAGACCTCGATCAGCTCGTCCACCGTGGTTTCGGCGACGAAACCCAGTTGCGTCGCCCGTTCGGGCGTAAAGGACTTCGGCCATCCGGCGACGATCCCTTCAATGACCTCGTCGCGGCGACGATCGATCAACTCCGCCGCCTCGGGACCGGCAGCACGGCGTAAGGCGGCAATCTGGTCGGCAACGGTGGCGGCGACGCCCGGCATGGTGAGCGTGCGCCGGACACCCAGCGCCGCGGTGTCGAGCGTCGCCGCATGGATCAGGAACTTGATGGCGGAACGCGGGCTTGCCAGCCAGTGCTTGACCGTTTCCTCGACCGGAAGAACAGCCCGCTGGCCTGCAAGCGGTTCACGCAGGATTCCGGAAAAGAAGCCCGATGCGGCGGCATTCGGCGCACCCGGCCGGATCACGATGGTCGGCAACCGGATTCCGACGCCGTCGATAAAGCCGCGCCGCGAATAGTCAGCAAGCAGAAGCTCGGAAATCGCCTTCTGGACTCCGTAGCTGGTCAGAGGTGCGAGCACGTAATCATCGGGAATGGGATCGGGAAACGGCGAGCCATAGACCGCGATCGACGAGGAGAATACGAACCGGGGAACATAGGCTTGGCGGCTTCCTTCCCGGCGGATCGCTTCCAACAGCAATCGCGTGCCGTCGAGATTGACCTTGTAGCCGAGGTCGAAATTGCGCTCGGCTTCGCCGGAAACGATCGCGGCGAGATGGAAGATCACGTCGGCCCGGCGAGCCGCCAGGGCTTCCGCTGCGCCGCTTTCGGAAATATCGGCAGCCAGCGCTTCCACCGGCGCAACGACACCGGCGGGTATCGGCGGAGGCGCGATATCCACGAGCGTCATGCGCGTGATTGTATCGCCGCCGAGTGACCCGCTGCGCCCCAGCGTGGCTGCGAGCTTCCGGCCGATCATTCCTCCCGCCCCGATAATGAGAATATGCATCGTGTTTCGCCTCCTTGCGAACTACGAGAAGAGTAACTTGGTCGTCGTATAAATACGGGTTTCGTGGATTGCGAAGGCTGTGCATGCGGCATCCGGGTCCCGCGTCTCCAAACCAGCGAGGATCAACCGGTGATCGGCGATGCTCGTGGTGATCGTTCCGGGCTGCGATACGACGCGCCTTCGGTGGCTCAGAAGATAGGAATAGAGGTCGGCGGCCATATCAGCCAGCACCGCGTTGCCGCTGGAACGGTAGATAACGGTGTGAAATTCCCGGTCACATATCAAAAAACGCACAGGATCGTCACAGGCGGCCTCCTGCGCTGTGATCGACTTGCGGAGATAATCAAAAGTTGAAGGCTCCATCTTGAGCGCGGCAGCCCTGACGACCTGCGCTTCGATAAGAAGCCGGGCCTCATGAACATTGTCGAGACTGTAGGCCGCGATGTCGCGATAGCGCGCAGCCTGGACGGCCAATTCGCCGACGTCCTCCGATGCCACTACCGTGCGCGTTCCGTGCACAACCGAGAGAATCCCATGGGTGGAAAGGATAAGGATCGCCCCACGGACGGTCTCGCGGCTGACCGAGAGTGCGGAGGCGAGTTCACGTTCGCTTGGCAACGGATCGCCTACCTTGAGAATGCCGGTGGCAATGAAGGTCGCAATCTTCTGGACGACGAAGTCTTTCATCGACTTCTTCGGCGCTCCACCGAGCGCCGCAACGTCTTCGAGCATCGCTCGAACGTCCATTGCTTTTCCCCTCCCCGCTCAGGTCTACTGGTCCGGTAAGTGGACCAGTAGACCTGAGCGAAAGAGGATTGTCAACGCATGATGGCTGCGATTTACCCACCGATATTTGGAGCAGTTTTGTGAATGGCAATATCAGCGCGCCGAGAAAAATCACGCCGAGAAAGCCGGCTGATCACAGTGCCGGACGGTCCATAGTCCGATAGCGCTCAAGCCACTTTGGAGACTTTGCCGAGCCGCTTGATCGCCTGTTCCAGCGGACGCTTGCCATCGCCGTAATCCTCCCAGGCAGAGGACTTCGACAGCAGCGTCGGGACGGTGCGAATGGTGAAGCGCTTCGGGTCAAGATCAGATTTGACCTGGGTCCAGGTCAGCGGCATCGAGACGGTGGCACCCGGCCGGGCGCGCGGCGACAAAGGTGCAACCGCCGTCGCCATCCGATCGTTGCGCAGATAGTCCAGGAAGATCCGGCCATCCCTCAGGCTCTTCGTCATCTTGATCAGATAGAGTTCGGGATTGTCGCGTGCCATCTGCTGGCAGACGTCGTGGGCAAATCCCTTCGCTTCGGCCCACGAAAGCGGCTTGCGTTTGTTGATCGCAAGCGGAGTGACGACGTGCAGACCCTTGCCCCCAGTGGTCTTGCAAAAGCTGATCATTCCCAGCGCGTCGAGACGGTCCCGCATTTCGCGGGCCGCCGAAACGACCGCGGAGAAGGGCACATCCGGACCTGGATCAAGGTCGAAGACGAGCCGGCCGGGCACCTCAGGCTGACGCGGTTCGCAATTCCAGGGATGCAGCTCGACGGCGCCGATCTGCGCGACGGCAGCAAGGCCTTCGATACGGTCGATCTGCAGGTATGGTTTTTTGTCGCCGAAAACCTTGACCAATTCGACAAGATTCGAGGTGCCGGGCATCGCATGACGCTGAAAAAACTGCTCGCCGCCGATCCCGTCGGGTGTACGGATGATCGAACACGGACGTCCCTTGATGTGCTCGATCAGCCACGAACCGACGGCTTCGTAGTAGCAGGCCAGGTCCTCCTTGGTAACGGTTTTGCCGTCATTGGCATCCGGCCACAGCGGCTTGTCCGGGTTGGAGATCAGCACCCCCATGACCTCGGCCTTGGCGCCTTTTTTGCGGACGGGTCTGGTTTTCGCCTCCACCGTCGGCTGTGGCACGTCAGTTTGCGCGGGCTTTGCCGGCCGTTCGGCCTTGACCTCTATGGCCGGCTTGTCTTCCCGCAGTCCCTTGAAGGCCGCCTGCCGGACAATGCCGTCTGCGGTCCAGCCTGCGAATTCGATTTCCGCCACTAGCTCGGGTTTTAGCCAGATGACCTCGGCCTCCTTCTTCGGCGCGCCGATGCCGGTGAACGGCGATTTCGCCGTCTCGAGCGCTTTCAACTTCGGAAGCAGCGCTTCCACTTTCTTCGCGCCATATCCCGTGCCGACGCGGCCGACATAGACGAAGTGGTCGCCGTGGTAGACGCCGACCAGCAGGGATCGGAATTTCCCGTTGGTCTGGGCATAGGCGCCGATCACCACCTCGTGGCCGGAGCGGCATTTCGACTTCGCCCAGCTTTCGGTGCGGCCGGATTGATAGGGTGCATCCGCCTCTTTCGAGACGATGCCTTCCAGTGAAAGCTTGCAGGCAGACTGGAGAACTGCATCACCGCCGGTGTCGAAATGCTCGACGAAACGGACGCGCGGATCATCGCCGGCGTCGGACAGAAGGCTTTGAAGCCGCGCCTTGCGCTCGACGAGCGGCAGCGATCGCACATCCTCGCCACCTTCATAGAGAAGATCGAAGGCGAAATAGACGAGCTCGCCGGTCTTGCCTTCCGAAAGGGCCGCCTGCAGAGCCGCGAAATCAGGAGCGCCATGATCGTCGAGGGCGCAGATCTCGCCGTCGATGATCGCATCGGGCAGTGTCGATGCCGCCTCGGCGATCTCCGGATATTTTGCCGTCCAGTCGAGCCCTTTCCTGGTCTTCAGCGTCGCCTCGCCATCCAGCACTCGCATCTGGATCCGGTAACCGTCGAATTTGATCTCGTGAAGCCAGCCAGTGCCTGCCGGAGGGCGTTCCAGTGTCCGGCAGAGCTGCGGCGCAATGAAATCCGGCAGATCGACCTTTGTGGCCGGTTTCGATTTCCGACCGCCTCCGGTGTCGTCTTTTCGCTCTTCGGCAGCCAGTCCGTGATTGCTGTCCCAAACGGCATCAGCCTGAACGTCGCCACCCTCGATCATGAAAGGCCTGGGCTTTCGTCCCTTGCCGCCGGCAATCATCTCCATGGTTCGGCCGGAGGCGACAGAGGTGTCGTTCTCCTCGAGGACCGCTTCGCCTTTGTTTTCGACGGAGAACTCATCATGGTGTTTGATGAGCAGCCAATTTGTCCGGTTGCCGCCGTTGCGATCATTGCGCATGCGCACCAGCACGAAGCTGCCGTGCAGGCGTTTGCCTTCCAAGGTGAACTTGAAGTCACCCTTGGCGAGGGCCTGCTCGGGGCTCTTCTTTCCTTCCGGTTCCCAATAGCCCCGGTCCCAGAGCATGACCGTCCCACCGCCATACTGGCCCTTCGGAATGGTGCCTTCGAAGTCGCCATAGTCGAGCGGATGATCCTCGACCTCAACTGCCAGCCGCTTGTCGTGCGGGTCGAGAGACGGGCCTTTGGTGACCGCCCAGGATTTGAAGACGCCATCCAGCTCGAGCCGCAGGTCGTAGTGCAGCCGGGTGGCATCATGTTTCTGGATGACGAAGCGACGCCGATTGCTGCGCGAGAGGCGTTTTTCACCGCTCGGCTCATCCGTTTTTTTAAAGTCGCGCTTCGACCGATAGGTCGATAGTTTGTCACTGGCCATGGTCGTTCCCGAAAGCAACCCCGACAGCGAAATGCCGCCTGGCGGCTGGAAGTTCCATCAGGGTGCTCCTCCAGCCGTCAGCGGATGAAACGGCTGGGATAGGCGAGAAAAAATTTCTCGGCCTCGCCGCATCGTTCTCTTGCTTGAAACGTTAATTGCTACCACCGGGATGCAAACATGCGCGCTGATCAATGGCTATCTCTTCTCATCATCGCGCTGATGATGGGCGCGTTCCTGTGGGGTCGTTATCGATACGATATAGTCGCCGTGAGCTCTCTTCTCGCTGCAATCATTGTCGGCATCGTTCCCGCCAAGAATGCTTTTTCCGGCTTTTCCGATGACATTGTCATCATCGTTGGCAGCGCGCTCGTCGTCAGTGCGGCGATCTCCAGATCGGGGATCATGGATGTCGCCTTGCGCCGATTTTCTCCCGAACGACGCGGGCCACGGATGCAGCTGATCATTCTGGTTGCCATTGTCGCAGCCCTGTCGGCTTTCATCAAAAACATTGGTGCGCTGGCGATCATGATCCCGGTCGCTGTGCAGATGGCCCGGAAATCGCGCGTATCACCGTCGATGTTCCTGATGCCGATGTCTTTCGCCTCTCTGCTCGGAGGGCTTATGACGCAGATCGGCACGTCGCCAAACATCATCGTTTCCCGGGTGCGCGAGGAGATCACCGGGCAGCCGTTCATGATGTTTGACTATACGCCTGTCGGCCTGGCGCTCTCGGTCGCCGGCGTTGTCTTTCTGGCGCTGTTCTACAAGCTGCTGCCTGAAAGATCACGGGTCGAAACGTCGATGGATGAGGCGGTGGCGATCAAAAACTACACGACCGAGGCCAAGGTCACCACGCCATCAGGGGCGATCGGGCGGTCCGTCAGCTGGCTGCAGAAGCCGGCGGGCGGCGATGCGATGGTGACTGCGATTATCGGTGGCAACGGCCAAAGACGAACGCCCCTTCCCGACACGGTGCTCAAGGATGGCGACCTTCTTATTATCGAGGGAGAGCAGAGCGCCCTCGACAAGATCGTCAGTGAAGCCAAGCTTCAACTGTCCGACCGTAAACACGAGCCTGAGACACGCCAAGACATCAGTTCTGTCGAAGCTATCGTTGGCGAACATTCCCGATTGATCGGCGTCAGCGCAAAAGACGTTTCTCTCTTCCACAATACCGGGCTCAACCTTCTTGCCGTCAGCCGCCGCGACAGGCGCTTCACCGAGCGCCTGGGTGAGATCAAGATCCGCAATGGCGACGTCGTGGTCTTGCAGGGCGACTTGCAGAAACTACCGGATCTTCTACGCGAATGGGGATGTTTGCCGCTGGTCGAACGAGATATGAAGCTCGGCAACGCCCGCAACGGCATGATCCCCGTCATTATCCTGATGGCAACGATGGGAGCAACAGCCTTCGGCGGCATTCCCGTAGCGACAGCGTTTTTCGCCGCCGCTTTTCTGATGGTGGTCACCGGATGCGTTCCTTTGCGGGAAGTTTATCAGCATCTCGATGCGCCCATTCTGATCATGCTGGCCGCTCTCATTCCGATCAGCGACGCGCTCAGGACCACAGGAACCACCGACATCATCGCGGACCTCCTCTCGCGAACCGCCGAAATGCTCCCGCCCTTCGGTGCTTTGGCTCTGATCCTGGTTGCGGCCATGGCCGTAACCCCGTTTTTGAACAACGCAGCGACGGTTCTGGTCATGGCCCCGATCGCCGCGACCTTTGCCGAGAAGCTGGGCTTCAGGCCCGATGCCTTTCTGATGGCGGTGGCAATTGGAGCCGGCAGCGACTTCCTCACGCCCATCGGACACCAGTGCAACACGCTGGTGATGGGACCGGGCGGATATCGTTTTGGTGACTACGCCCGACTGGGTCTGCCGCTGTCGCTCATTGTGGTGCTCGTCAGCGTGCCGATCCTGTTATTGGTCTGGCCGATCTGATTGCACCTGACACCGGATGTTGCGGTGACCGATAAGAAATTTCGAAGCAGAGTTGTGTTCCTCACGCGGTGACGTCGGGAATAGGCAAGCCTAGGATCTCGGCATGTTTGCAAAGCTTTTGCCAAGCTGCATCGCCGACCGGCACGCCCTCTTCTAACGCCGAGCGGCGCTTTTGCGCTGCGCTGTCGCCCGGCATGCGAACGGGGCCATTGTTCCAGGGCGCCGGAGGATTGCTGCGGCAGGCAGAGGCGAGAAAGTCAGACTGCGCTGTAAAGGCATCGAGCCCGGCAAAAAAGGCCGGATCGATGACCTGAAGGAAGGCGCTTTGCGAAAAGACACCGGATGGCGTGTTCGCCCGTCCCTTGCCGGAAAGCCCCTGCCCCAGCAACTCGACGATCAGTCCGAGCCCAAAACCCTTGTGCCCCTTCAACTGGCCGCCGAGAGGCATCATCGTCCCGCCCCGTTCCGTCACCTCGCGCGGATCATCGGTCGGCTCGCCTGCGACAGTGAAAGCCCAGGCCTCAGGAAATTTCTTGCCGGCCTTCGCCAGGTTTTGCGTCATGGTCGTGGTGGTGATCGAGGCCGAGACGTCGATCAGGATCGGATCCGCAGATGTCGGGAAGCCGGCCGCCATAGGGTTGGGCGTCAGAAGCGGCTTCGTGCCGCCATAGGGCGCAACGCGGCTCGCCGCGGGATGCGAGACCGACAGCTGTACGATGAGGCCCCGTTCGGTTACCTGCCGCATGAAGGCTGAAAGCGCGCAGGTATGGTGGCAGTTGCGGATCGCGGCGGTGACGACGCCATGATCGCCGACCCGTTCGCAGGCCTGCTCGATCGCCTTCGTCAGCAGCCATGCGCCCGGCAGGGATTTGCCGTCCCAAACAAAGGCTGCGCCGCGGTCATTGACGATCTCATAGCTGCCGGACTTTGCCAGCGAGCCGTCTTCCAACGCCTCGACATACCAGCTCAAAAGACTGACGCCATGGGTTTCGTGGCCGATCATGTCGCCTTCCACCAGGATGGCGGCAGTCGTTTCGGCCTTGTCGGCCTCCATGCCGGCGCGGGTCAATATCTGCTTTGCGAATTGAGTCAGGGCAATGCGGTCAATCAGCGGCATCGGCATTTCTCCCTCACGTCATGGAAAGCACGGGCCGCTGTTTGCGGCGGCCCGTGGTTAAGTGCGGCATACCGGCTTACTTGAAGCGGATCTGCGACAGCTGCAGTTCGGAATTCGTCGCGATCGTCGGCTTGAAGTCGAGACGCGGCGAGACGCGGGTGAAACCGACCATGTGAAACATCGGAATGTCGGCGATGATTTCGGTGTTCACCTTGGCGAAAAGCTCCTTCCAGAGTTTTGTGCGCTCGTCGCCGGTGGCAGACGTCGCCTTGGCGATCAGCGCGTCAACGGCCGGATCGCGAACCATGGAGTGGGAACCGTCGGTCGCGTATTTCACGAATGCGGTGAAGACGGGGTCGCCGGTCGCATTGTCGTGCTGCGACTGGGTCAGCGTCGGACCGGAATCGGCGACAAAGGGTGCAACGAAGTAGCCGTTCCACACGGACACGTCATACATGTCGAGCTTTACGTTCAAGCCGACTTCCTGAAGCATCGCCATCATCGCTTCCATCGCTTCGGTTGCGTTTGGATATTGTCCATTGCGACCGATGATACGGATCTCACGATCGACCGGGACGCCGTCCGCTTTCGCTGCTGCGACCAGTTCCTTTGCTTTTTCGGGATCATAGGGCCAAGCGGGGATATCGGCATTGTAACCGATCGTGGTCGGCACAACGAGCTGTGTCGCGATCTTTGCCTGTTCGGGGAACAGCGTTCCGAGCATCGCCTGACGATCGATGGCGAGGTTCATCGCTTCGCGGATGCGCCGGTCGTTAAGGGGTGCTGCGCGCGTATCGATGCGCAGCGATGTCGTTTCCGAATTCGGGTAGGCGAAATCGGTTTCCTTGTTGGTGGCATCCTGTACGGATACGGCCGGAACGATATCGGCTTCGCCAGCATCGACCATGGCGGCTGCAACGGCGCTGTCTGAGCGGAACAGATATGTCGCCTGTTCCACCTGGGGTTTCTCCCCCCAATATTCCGGATTGCGTTTCAGCACGATTGACTGGCCGATTTCCCATTTGTCGAACGTATAAGGGCCAGTGCCAATCGGCTTGCGGGTGAATTCGTCGGCTGGTGTCGCCTCGGCCGATTCCACAGCCATCACCGTCATCAGAAGCGGAAGAATCGGCTGCGCCGGTTTTGTTGTAATGCGGATCGTGTTGGCATCGGGCGTTTCGAAGCTGAACTCCGTGCCGCCGAAATATTTGCCGCCGGTCTCACAGCTGAGCTTCTTATTCTTGTTGCGCTCGATGGTGAATTGGACATCCTTGGCGGTGAACGGCTTGCCATCGTGCCATTTGACATTCGGGCGCAGCTTGAACTCCCAGGTGTCGTCATCGATCTTCGACCATTCCGTCGCCAGGCGAGGTTTGAGGCCGCCATTGACGTAGTCGAACTCCACCAGCATCTCGTTGACGTTTTCAGAAATGACCCGGCCGACGTCCTGGCGCGCTGCCATACAGGGTTCGACGACATCGACGGTTTCGGCAAGCACAACAGTGACGTTGCTCTTGGCATCCTGAGCGTGTGCCGTACCGCCGCTCAACGCGAGCACCGTTGTTGAAAAGCAGGCAGCTAACAAATGCAGTTTCATTTCGTTCTCCTCCCATGCGCCTTTGGCGCTCCTCACAGTGAATCTGCGTCCCGTTTCCGGTGCTCCGGCATCTATCTCCTCATAGTTCTACAAAGCACAAGTGCACTAATATACTAGTTAGCGACGGCCTTCAACCCTGGCGCTCCGAAGCACGGAGCCCTCAACCGTGTCTGGAACCCTTCATTTTTACTGGGCCGAAGCAATCAGTTGGCGCATCATCTCGACTTCCTCGTCGGTGAGATCCGTCAGCGGCGCCCGCACCGGTCCCGCCTCAAAGCCGCGCAATCGCACGCCTGCCTTGACCGCGGATACCGCATAACCGGCTTTGCGATCGCGAATACGGGCAAAGGGATAGTAGAAATCGCGCAGCATCTGTTCACAGGCAGCGTCGTCACCGGCAAGGAATGCCTTGTGGAATTTCAATGCCGTTTCAGGCACGAAATTGAAGACCGCGGAGGAATAGGTCGGCATGCCGGCTCCGCGATAGGCCTGGGCAAACAGTTCGTGTGTCGGCATCCCGCCGATATAGGAAAGGCGGTCGCCGAGCGCGATCGTGACACGGCGCACTGTATCGATGTCACCGGTTCCATCCTTGAAGCCGATCAGATTCGGGCATTCGTCGGCAAGCTGAGCAAGCTGCTCGGCCGAAACCCGCGCCTGGCCACGATTATAAACGATAACGCCCATATTGGTGGCCTTGCAGACGGCCCGTACACGCGCGGCGATGCCATCTGCCGGCGCCTCGGTCAGGTAATGCGGCAGCAGAAGAATGCCGTCGCCACCGGCCGCCTCGATCTCGCGCGCCATGTCACAGGCAATCCGCGTGCCGTAGCCGCATCCGGCAATAACCGGCGCGTCACCGGATACGGCGCGGGCGGCCTTTACCACCTCGACCACCTCGCCCGGCGTCAGCGAGAACAGCTCACCGGTGCCGCCGGCAACGATCAGGCCGGCAACGGGATAGGACGACAGCCATTCCAGATGCGCTGAAAACGGCTTGGCGGCAAACCGGTCCTCGGCATCGAAAGGAGTGACGGGAAAAGACAGCAGGCCGTTGCGAATGATCTCGCGAAGTTCCGTCGGGGCGATCAATTTGGTACTCCTCGGTTTCAGTTGCGCAGGTCTTGCGGCAACAGGTCGGCGGGGAAATTCTGATAGGCGACGGGGCGCAAAAACCTGCGGATCGACATGGTTCCGACGCTGGTCGCGCCGAAGTTGGTCGAGGCCGGGTAGGGTCCGCCATGCACCATGGAATCGACAACCTCGACGCCGGTTGGAAAGCCGTTGACCAGCACCCTGCCGGCCTTCCGTTCGAGGATTGGCAGCAGGTCGCGGGCAAGGCCCAGATCGGCGTCGTCCATATGGATCGTCGCGGTCAGCTGTCCCTGAAAGCTTTCGGCAAGGGTGAGCAACTTTTCAGGCGAGCCGACGCGCACGACGAGGCCGAGAGGACCGAATACTTCTTCGCTGAGCGAGTGATCGGCAAGCCAGGCCGAGCCGTTGGTCTCGAACAGGTTCGGCGTTGCTTCGCGGCCAGCACTCTGTGCCGCCAGAACCGGCGCGACAGCATTGCTTGTCCGCATGCGCTCGACACCTTCGTGATAGGCCGAGGCGATGCCTTTGGTCAGCATCGTCTGCGGCGCCACCTTTTCAAGAGCCGCCTTGGCGGCACTGGTGAACTTGTCCGCTTCCGGCCCATCGACGACGACGGCGATGCCGGGTTTGGTGCAGAACTGGCCGGCACCAAGCGTCAGTGAACCGGCCCAGCCTGAACCGATTGCCTCGGCCCGGGCAGCGGTAGCGGCCGGCAGCAGGAACATCGGATTAACGCTGCCGAGTTCCCCGAAAAAGGGGATCGGCTCAGGGCGCTGGGCGCAAAGGTCAAAGAGCGCCCTTCCGCCGGCAAGTGAACCGGTAAAGCCAACGGCTTTGATGGCCGGGTGCGTCACCAGCGCCGTTCCGACATCACGACGGCCGCCCTGGATCAGGCTGAAGACGCCGGCCGGCATTCCAGTGCGCTCGATAGCGGCTGCAATCGCCTCGGCAATGATCTCACCTGTGCCGGGATGGGCCGAATGTCCCTTCACCACGACCGGGCAGCCCGCGGCAAGCGCGGCTGCCGTATCGCCGCCGGCCGTCGAGAATGCCAGCGGAAAATTCGAAGCGCCGAAGACGGCGACCGGGCCGATCGGCCGTTGCACCAGACGGATCTCGGGCCGCGGCGCCGGCTGCCGATCGGGTTGGGCTGCGTCGACGCGTGCGTCGAGATGCGCGCCCTTGCGGATATGGTCGGCAAACAGTTTGAGTTGGCCGGTGGTGCGGGCGCGTTCGCCGTTGAGCCGGCCCTCCGGAAGCCCGGTTTCCTGCGTTCCGATGAGGGTGACGGCCTCGCCGCGCTTGTCGATCTCCTCGGCGATTGCCTCGAGGAAAATGCCGCGCTCCTCGCGTGTCGTTGCCGAAAACACTGCAAAAGCAGCTTCGGCGGCGCGGCAGGCGCGGTCGACCAGTTCCGTTGTGCCGACAGCAAAGTCATGTGCCTGCCCATGCGCCGGCTCTGACCGAAATGTCGTCGTTCCGGCAATCCACTCGCCGGCGATGAAATGCCTGCCTGAAGGGGTCCAGCTCATTGTTCTTCTCCTCGGCGGAGCCTCGCTCCGTCCTGATGCGTGAAGTGTTGTCCAAGTTTGGGTCGCCTTAGAACAGGATGATTTTAGGCCAAGTCGGCCTAAAATCTGAATCCTGTTCTAAATTAAATAGGTAGAGCATGATGTCGTCCGAAAACCGCTCACACTTTTCGGCATCATGCTCTAGCGGCCATTCGCCTTCCGCCATTCGGCAAAGAGCGTCAGATTGCTTTCGTCGGTGGCCGGGTAGAGGCCGATGATCGTATGACCTTGCTTGACGCGCTCGGTGACGAAATCTTCGTAAGCGGTCATCTCGACCGCTTCATCAGCGATCTCGTCGGCGATCTCAGCAGGGATGACGATCACGCTGTCGTCGTCGCCAACCATGATGTCGCCGGGGAAGACCGCCACATCGCCACAGCCTATCGGCACATTGATGTCGATTGCCTCGTGCAGCGTCAGGTTCGTCGGGCTGGAGGGACGATTGTGATAGGCGGGGATATCAAGACCGCCGATGGTCATGGCGTCCCGGAAGCCGCCATCGGTGACGACGCCGCCGCCGCCGCGCATCATCAGGCGGGTAATCAGGATGTCGCCGGCAGAGGCTGCGCGCGGATCCTTGCGGCTGTCCATCACCAGAACAAAGCCTTCCGGGCACGTCTCGATGGCGAGCCGTTGCGGATGTTTCGGGTTGCGAAAGACATTCATTGCGTTACGGTCTTCGCGCGCCGGCATGTAACGCAGCGTAAAGGCTGGTCCGACCATATTGCGGCCCTTTGGCTGCACCGGCCGAACATCCTGGATCGTCTGGTTTCTCAGACCGCGCTTGAACAGTGCCGAACAGAGCGTTGCGACAGAGACACCCATCAGTTTATCACGGGTTGCGGGGTTCATTTGCTTCTCCTCGTTCTCATTCAGGCGCCGAAACTGCGCGTTTCCACGGTCCAGTCGCGGGCTTTGCCCGTCAGGCTGCAGCCGAGCCCCGGACGGGCCGGCACGATCATCCGGCCGTCCTTGATCTCGAGTTGTTCGTTAAACAGTGGCGCCAGCCAATCGAAATGCTCTACCCACGGCTCATGCGCATAAGCGGCGGCCAGGTGCAGATGGATTTCCATGGCGAAATGCGGGGCCAGGCGCATACGTTTCGCCTCGGCGTGTGTGCAGATGCGCAGAAAGGGCGTGATGCCGCCGACCCGCGGCGCATCCGGCTGAATGAAGTCGACCGCATCGGCCCGGATCAGCGCCATGTGTTCGTCGGCGCTTGCCAGCATTTCGCCGGTGGCGATCGGCGTGGCGAGTTCGCGTGCCAGTGCCGCATGGCCCTCGGCGTCGTAGGCATCGAGCGGCTCTTCGATCCATTCGAGGTTGAGCGGTTCGACCAGCCGGCCGAAACGCAAGGCCGTCGTGCGGTCCCATTGCTGGTTTGCATCGACCATCAACGGGACACGGCCATCGATATGGCTGGTCACCGCATCAAGCCGGCGAAGGTCGATCATCGGGTCCGGCTGTCCGACCTTGATCTTGATGCCGCCTATACCGGAAGCGATCGAGTGGTCGATGGCATCGCGGATTTCCTCGACGCTCGATGACAGGAAGCCGCCGGAGGTGTTGTAGCAGGCGACACTGTCGCGATGCGCGCCAAGCAGTTTTGCAAGCGGCAGGCCGGCGCGTTTCGCCTTGAGGTCCCAGAGGCAGATGTCGATGGCGGCGATTGCCTGCGTTGCAATGCCGGAGCGGCCGACCGAGGCCCCGGCCCAGCAGAGCTTGTCCCAGATGCGCGCGGTATCGTTGGGGTCTTCGCCGATCAGGTTGTCGGCAAGCTCGCAGGCATGTGCATAAAGCGCAGGTCCGCCTGCCCGCTTCGAGTAACTGAAACCAAGCCCACTATGGCCAGCCTCGGAGACGATCTCGCAAAATAGAAAGGCCACCTGGGTCAGCGGCTTCTGCCGGCCGGTCAACACCTTGGCATCGCTGATCGGCCGCGCCAAAGGCAGGTAAGCGAGCGACAGGGTGACCGATCGGATGGCGTCCAGTTTGGACGGACCGGCAGCGAAGCCAGCCTTGGGCGGCTGTGCGGGGATCGTGCGTTGATTGGGATCAAACATCGTGGTGCCTCAGTTGATGGCCGGTTCCGGCGTCTTGCCACCGAATTCGGTTGTCAGGAAATCAAAGTCGCAGCCTTTGTCGGCCTGCTCGATATGCCCGGAGAACATAAAGCCGTAACCGCGTTCATAATGCCGCGTCGGCGCCACCCAGGCGGCCCGCCGCGCTGTGATCTCTTCTTCGGAAACCAGCATATTGAGGCTGCGTGCCGGAATATCAAGCTCGACCATGTCCCCCGTCCTCAGCAGCGCCAGAGGCCCGCCAACATAAGATTCCGGTGCGACATGCAGCACGCAGGCGCCGAAACTGGTTCCGGACATGCGGGCGTCCGAGATGCGTACCATGTCGCGCAGGCCGAGTTTCAACAGCGCCTTTGGCATCGGGATCATGCCCCATTCCGGCATGCCTGGTCCGCCCTGTGGGCCGGCATTGCGGAGAACGAGAACCGTGTCCGGCGTCAGCGGATAGTCGGGATCGTCGATGATCTTCTTCATCTCCGCATAGCTGTCGGCGACCAGCGCCGGGCCACAATGACGATGGAATTTTGGGTCGCAGGCCGCCGGTTTGATGACCGCGCCGTCGGGACACAGGTTTCCCTTGAGCACGGCCAGCGAACCTTCGTGATAGACCGGGTTCGACAATGGCCGGATAACGTCGTCATTGTAGATCTTCACCTGGTCGAGACCATCCACCAAGGGTTTTCCCATAACGGTAATCGCGCTGGGATCCAGCTTGTCGCCGAGCTGCTTCATCAGGGCGCGCAAGCCGCCGGCATAAAAGAAATCCTCCATCAGATAGGTCGAACCGGAAGGCCGGATGTTGGCGAGAACCGGCGTCGTACGACCGATGCGATCGAGATCATCGAGCTCCAGCGGGACGCCGGCGCGTCGCGCCATGGCGATCAGGTGTATGATGGCATTGGTGGAGCAGCCGGTCGCCATGGCGACCGTGACCGCGTTGTCGACGGCCGCCGGAGTGATGATCTGGTCCGGTGTCAGATCCTCCCACACCATATCGACGATGCGCCGGCCACAGGCCGCAGACATGCGCTGGTGGTTGGCGTCGGCAGCCGGGATCGAGGATGCGCCCGGCAGCGTCAACCCCATAGCCTCGGCGATCGCCGTCATCGTCGACGCCGTGCCCATGGTCATGCAATGGCCGTAACTGCGGGCGATCCCGCCTTCGATGCCCTGCCACTCCTCCTGGGTGATCGTGCCGGCGCGGCGCTCGTCCCAATATTTGAAGCCGTCGGTACCAGAACCCAGCGTCTTGCCGGCATAGTTGCCGCGAAGCATCGGGCCGGCCGGCAGATAAATGAAGGGAATGCCCATGCTGACTGCGCCCATGACAAGGCCTGGTGTGGTCTTGTCGCAGCCACCCATCAGAACGGCGCCATCGACAGGATGGCTCCGCAGCAGTTCCTCAGTCTCCATCGCCAGCATATTGCGATAGAGCATCGTGGTCGGCTTGACGAAGTTTTCGGAAAGGGAAAGAGCGGGCAGTTCCATGGGGAACCCACCCGACTGAAGAATTCCCCGCTTCACCCATTCGGCGCGTTCACGGAAATGCATGTGGCACGGCTGCGCATCGGACCAGGTGTTGATCACGGCAATGATCGGCTTTCCCTGCCAATCCTCCGGCGCGTAACCCATCTGCATGGTCCGCGACCGGTGGCCGAACGAGCGTTGATCATCCGGCAGCATCCATCGGGCGGACCGCAATTGCTCGTAGGTTTTCCTCGCGGTCACGGCTTTCTCCCACCTTTTCGCTTGCTTACTTCAGCGTTTGCACCAACTGATATTTTAGTTTGACATATATATCAATGGCAAGTTTGCGTTCTTGTGCATTAGGTCATGCAAAGCTATGAATGGACTCGAATAGGACGCCTCAGATGAATTCCCAGTTCGCCTCTACATTCGGCCTGACCGCGCCCGGCTTTCCAGTCGTTGCCGGCAGTACCGTCCAGCGGGTCTATGATGACCTGCGAAAGCGTATCATTACTATTCAGCTGCCGCCGGACACCACACTGTCGCGCACTGAGCTCACCGAGACTTATGAAGTCAGCCAGACGCCCATCCGCGACGCATTGCAGCTCCTCAAACAGGAGGGTCTGGTTCGCATTTATCCGCAGTCCCGCACTGTGGTGACCAGGATCGACGTCCTGCAGATTTACGAGGCACATTTCCTTCGCGTGGCGCTGGAAACGGAAGTTTGCCGCCGCCTCGCAACCGATCCGGATCCGGATCCGAGCGTCGTTACCCGCGCCCGGTCGATCATCAAGATGCAGGCGGCAGTCGCCGACGACGTCGATCAGGTCGCGATCTTCCAGGAACTCGACGAGCTCTTTCACCAGACATTGTTCGCAGGCGCAAAGCGCAGCAGCCTCCACCAGTTGATACGCGAGCGGTCCGGCCATCTCGAGCGCATTCGTCGCCTGCATCTGCCCGAGAAGGGCAAGATCGTCAGCATTCTCGATGGGCACCACGCCATCATCGATGCGATTGCCGCGCGCAACGAACAGGGTGCGGTCGATGCAATCCGTGAACATCTCAGCCAAACCGTCGCAAAAGTGGAAGACCTCAGGAAGGAGTTCCCGGACTACTTCGTCTGATCTGCCGCGCCGCGGGTTTGCCGGATCAATTGACCGGCGTCAGCAGCGGCCTGCCTGCGAAGAAGGCGGCAAGGTTGTCGACCGTCAATTGCGCCATCCTGTCGCGCGTTTCCTCGGTACCGCTGGCATGATGGGGATAGAGCACAACGTTGTCGAGCGCTGCAAAGCGCGGATCGGGATTGGGTTCGTTGAGGTAGACATCGATGCCGGCCGAGGCGATCCGCTTTTCCTGCAAGGCCTTGATCAAGGCCGGCTCGTCGACCACGGTGCCCCGGGCAATGTTGATGAAGCTGCCCGTCGGTCCGAGCGCATTCAGCACGTCCGCCGAAATCAATCCTTCGGTCGAGGCCCCGCCAGGCGTCGCGACGATCAGGATATCGGCCCAGTCCGCAAGTTTGACCGGCGTGTCGAAATAGGCAAAATCGTTGCCGGCTTTCTTCGTCCTTCCATAATAGCCGACCGTCAGCCCGACAGCTTCGCATCGCTTGGCAATCGCCATCCCGATGCGGCCGAGGCCGACGATCCCGGCCTTCTTGCCCCACGTCGATGTCGTCAGCGGCATCATGCCCTTCTGCCCCCAATCGCCGGAGCGCACATAGCGATCGCCTTCCGGCAGGCGCCGGCGTGCCGCCAGCATCAGAAGCAGTGCCATGTCAGCAACGTCGTCGCACAGCACCTCGGATGTGTTGGTGAGCTTGATGCCGCGCCGTGTCATCGCCTCGACGTCCATCTGGTCGTAGCCAGCCGAGGAACAGGCGGCGAGCTTTAATGCCGGCAATTTCGAAAGCAAGGCTTCGTCGATCGTCACATGGCCGTTGCAGACCAGGGCGGAAGCGATCGGGCCGGCTTCCCGCAAGAGAGCATCGCGCTCTTCGCCTTTGACAAGATCCAGCCGGTGCAGCGTGTAGGTCTCCTCCAGGATCGCCATCTGATGGGGCCGGAGCGGATAGGCGACGATGACATCGGGCTTCATGCGGAAACGAGTCCTTCCTGTCGTTGGCGGGCGGCGCGTCGGGTGGCCTGGATCTCCGGATCGGGGTCGAGGCTCGCGGCAAGAAGTGCCTGCGTGTAGGGGTGGGAGGGCGCGGTGAAGATCTGTTCGACCGGCCCCTCCTCGACAATCTCGCCGGCCTTCATGACGATGACACGATCGGCGAAATCGCGAACCACCGGCAGGTCGTGCGCAATGAAGAGGTAGGACAGGCCGAATTCGCGACGCAGGCCCTCAAGCAAGGCGATTACCTGCGCCTGGATCGACACGTCGAGCGCCGAAACCGCCTCGTCGCAGATGATCAGTTTCGGCTCCATCGCCAGCGCCCGGGCAATCGCGATGCGCTGGCGCTGGCCGCCGGAAAACTGATGTGGATACCGGTCGGCCATATCCGGTTTCAGGCCAACCTTGACCAGCAGTTCGGCCACTCTCTCCTTCCATCTCGCTTTCGGCAGGATATCCGGGTGAATGACCCAGGCCTCTGAAATCAACCGGAACACGCTCATCCGCGGGTTCAGTGACTGGGTCGGATCCTGAAAGACCATCTGCAAATCGCGACGCAGCCCGAATATTTCTCTGGGGGTCATCGCAAGCAGATCGTTGCCGCGATAGAGAACCTGGCCCTCCTGCGGATCATCGAGGCGAACGATTGCCCGGGCAAGGGTCGACTTGCCGGAACCGCTCTCGCCGACAACGGCAACCGTCTCGCCGGGCATGATGACGAAATCCACGCCCTTCAGCGCCTGGAATGCGCCGAAACTCTTTTTCAAGCCGATGGCGCGCAACAACGGCTCGCCCTGCCGGTCACGCTCTTGCGCCATCGCACCCTTCCCCGGCGCGGCAGCTATCAGCTTCTTCGTATAGGCGTTCTGCGGGTTGCGATAGACTTCGGCCGCATTGCCGGTTTCGACCACGCAGCCGGAATTCATCACCACCACCCGGTCGGCGATCTCGGCAACGACGCCCAAATCGTGGGTGATCAGCAACAGGCCCATGCCGGTTTCCTGCTGCAACTCCTGCAGAAGTTCGAGCACCTGCGCCTGCACCGTCACATCAAGCGCGGTGGTGGGTTCATCCGCGATCAGGATATCGGGCTTGCAGGCGATCGCCATGGCGATCATCAGGCGTTGCCGCTGGCCGCCGGAGAACTGGAATGGATACTTTCGCATTGCCGCCTGCGGATCGGTTATGCCGACGCGCCCGATCAATTCGAGCGCCCTCGCGCCGGCGCGCTCCGCCGACTGGCCATGCGTCGTCATCATCTCGGTGATTTGCCAGCCGACCGGATAGACCGGATTGAGGTGGGCGAGCGGGTCTTGAAAGATCATGGCGATCTTGGCACCGTTGATCGAGCGCCGCTCCTCGGGCGTCATTTTCAGCATGTCGCGCCCATT
Organism: Rhizobium sp. CRRU65; assembly: GCF_048551595.1. Taxonomy (NCBI): domain Bacteria; kingdom Pseudomonadati; phylum Pseudomonadota; class Alphaproteobacteria; order Hyphomicrobiales; family Rhizobiaceae; genus Rhizobium; species Rhizobium sp. CRRU65. The sequence goes on from NZ_JBLYZH010000013.1 coordinate 75,470, forward strand.
GAGGAGGATTGTGCCGCTGGTGATCTTGCCGGGTGGCATGTCGATCAGGTTCATGATCGCCGAGGCCGACACGGATTTGCCCGAACCGCTTTCCCCGAGGATCGCCAGCGTCTCGCCGCGATCGAGATGCCAACTGACATCCTGCACCGCCTTGACGGTCCCGCTGGCGGTGTGGAACTCGACCGAGAGGTCACGCACTTCCAAAAGATGTTCAGCCATTTTTCCTGCCCCTCATTTCAAGGCGCCAGCGTTGTGTCGGATCGAGCGCGATGCGCAGCCAATTCGACAGAAGGTTCAGCGACAGCGTCGTCAGAATGATTGCAAGGCCCGGCCAGAAGGAAAGCCACCAGGCATTGGTGAGATAGGGTCCTCCTTGCGCAACCATGAGACCCCAGGTGATCTCCGGCGCCTGAATGCCGATTCCAAGGAATGACAGGGAGGATTCGGCCAGCATGACGAAGGCGAAATCGAGCGTCGCGATGGTCACCAGCGTGGGGAAGATCACCGGCAGGATGTGATGGAAGACAATCCGCCAATACGATGCTCCCATCACCTTCGCCGCCTGCACGAACATCCGCTCGCGCACTTCCAGCACTTCGGCGCGCGTGGTGCGCAGATAGATGGGAATGCGGGTGATCGCCAGGACGAGGACGATATTGGTGACCGAGGGCTCGAGCATGTAGAGCACGATCACCGCCAGAAGCAGCGACGGAAAGGACATGATGACGTCGCCGAGGCGCATGATCCATTGAGCAGCAGAAGAGCGGCTGTAACCTGCGACCAGACCGAGCGCCGTCCCGACGACGGATGATGCAAGCACGGCTGCCGCGGCAACCAGGATGGTGTTTTGCGCCGCCACGATAACGCGGGCAAGAAGCGGCCTGCCCAGCGCATCGGCGCCGAGGACATAAAGCATTCCGCGGGTGATATCGAACGGCGGCGCGTTCCGGCCCCGCAGGTTCTGCTTGGTGGCGATGGCTTCCAGCAGGAGCGGGCCAAACAGCGCACAGAGCAGAACGATCAAGAGGAACAGAGCCGCGAAGAAAGCGAGCTTGTCCGCCCACAGCATCGTCAGCCAGCGCCCGATCGGGCCGCTTGGTTTTTTCTCGGCGAGGATTTGTGTGTCGGCCATCGTCATCGCTCAATACCGGATGCGCGGATCGAGCAGCGCATAGGCGATGTCGATCAACAGGTTCATGATGAAGATCGCCAGTGCCGAGACCATGATGACGGCCAGCACGACGGCGAAATCGCGAAGCAGGATGGAATCGATCATTAGCTTGCCGATTCCAGGAAAGCCAAACACCGTCTCGACGACGACGGCACCGTTCAAGATGGCGGCCGCCTGGTCGCCGATGACTGTGATCACCGGCAGCATGGCGTTGCGCAGTCCGTGAATGAAGATGATTGAGTTCGAGCGGACCCCCTTGGCGCGGGCCGTCTTCACATAGGCGGAAGACAGAACACTGATCATCGAGCCTCGGACCACCTGCAGGATCAGGCCGAAAGGCCGGATGAACAGCACGCTGACCGGCAGGACCCAGTGCCAGAAAGTTCCCGTTCCCGATGTCGGCAGGACATGCAGTTTAACGGCGAAAATGACGATTGCCACGATGGCCAGCCAGAAATCCGGCGCCGCAGCGCCGATCAGCGAGAAGAAAGTGGCAAGACGGTCGAAGACGCCGCCGACGCGAAACGCCGCAAGCGAACCGATGACGATCGCGGCGATCGTGACCAGCACCATGGTGATGGCAGCCAGCCAGAAGGTCCAGACGAAGGCCTCCAGCACGACATCCATGGCCGGACGGGCCTGCCGCAGTGACTGACCGAAATTGCCCTGGGCAAGATCCGAGACATAACGGCCGAACTGGATGATCAACGGATCGTTGAAACCGTTCATCTCACGGAATTGCTGGCGCATTTCGGTGGTCGCATCGATCGGCAGATAGAGGTCGGTCGGATCGCCCGTCAGCCGGGACAGGAAGAACACGATGACGATAAGCACCACGAGCGATACGCCACTGGCGATCGCGCGTTTGCCGATGAAACTCTTCATGCCACTCCTCCCGAGTGAACCCCATGGGGTCGTGATGTCCGGTTTTTCGTCTTCGTTTGTGCTGCCTGTGATACCCCTCCGGCAACAGGCACGGCTCGACGACCAGTCCCTGTAACTGAAATATTAGTGCATCTAGAATTTTTGTGAACCCCAAAAATGATCGGGGCTTATCGCGGCGGCTTGCGTCGCCATGTCATGCCGCGGGTTCCAATAATGGCCGCGCCGAAGATCACAGCCGCGCCGATCCACGTCTGTACGGCTGGAACTTCCGCGAAAAATGAGAAGGCCATAAGGGCGACGACGGGCAGTCGGAGAAAGTCGAGCGGTGCCAGAACGCTTGCGGTCGCCATACTGAAGGCGCGCGTGATCAGCGTCATGTTGAGTGCGCCGAGTGCCCCTTGGAGGGCAAGCAGTCCGAGTTGGCTCCAGGTCGGCATCGACCAGACCGGCAGCATAACGATCAGGCCAAGCGGTACCGTCGCTATCAGATTCCATGCAACCAGCCGGTCGGCACTATCCCTCAATGCCATCCGCCGGAGCATCAATTGGCTGGCCGCCGTCAAGACCGCTCCTGCCAGCGCAAAAAGCAGCCATTGGTCGAAACCGGACGCTCCAGGGCGAATGATGATCATGACGCCGATAAAACCTGCGACAATGCCGGCCACGCTGGAGATGCCGACATGTTCCTTGAGCACCAGCCACGCACCGAGAACGAGAAACATGGGCATGGTGAAATTGATCGCCGTGGCATCGGCGAGTGGCGCGTGGGCAAAGGCGACGAACAAAGCAACCAGTGAGGCAAGCTTCAGACCCGCACGCACGACATGCAGAACACGATAGGGAGAGGATTTCAGGTCGACCCGCGACACGATCCAGGGCGTGACGACAAGAAGCCCGAAAAACGACCGGAAAAAGCCGATCATCAATGGATGCACCTCGCCGGCCAGCAAACGCACAATGACTGCGTCGAAACTATTTAAAAAAGCGGCGGCCACCATCAAGCAGACGGCAAGGCCCGTGCGACCAGGCTGCATCACGCTTCTCCTGATCGAACAAGGGTGAACCCTGCTATATGGGCCATTCGATACAGCTGCGCGTTGAACCGGCAATCCATTGGAAATAAAGCCTTCCTGGCGTGTCTGCTAATCTCCGGTCTCCCAACGGTTTGCCGCGGCTGAGACCGCTCATTCTTGCCAGGGGCCGGCAGCATCCATTATCTCCGGCGCGGATTAACGGCTTTATCTCAATCCATCGGCCGCCGTCCACACTGACAGAGCGCACTGCTGACGGGGCCGCCCTCGCCCCCGCTAGTGGATCACTCCGTTCGTTTTCGCCCGGTTCGAGAACTGGTGGACGAGCATGATGCCCTGCTCAAGGAGTAACTCGGCGGCCTGCAGATCGCGCGGCGTGAGATCGCCGGATAGACCGCGAATCGTATTGGCGACGCAGATGGAGTTGGCGACGAAGCGGGCGTCGCCCTCCCCTTCCGCCTCCTCGGCCGTTGCTTCCAAGGCGTCGGCGACGGTGTCGAGCAGGCTCGAGCGTTCGACGAGCGTCATGTCGTTCAGGGTTTTGGAAATGCCGTTCATGATTGTCTCCTCGCGTGTGCTCAAGGCGGATCGCAGCTCCGTTTTCTCGATTTCAGTGACGTGGCGGTGACTGTCAGATAGGATGGTTGTTTTCAGAAGCAACTCATGGCTGCCGCGCACCTCACGCATGAGTGAAGCGAGATCGGACGGCTCAATCAATAATTTCGGGCCGATCATTCCAGATGGGTCAGGAGGTCGGCAAGCATCGGTCGCTGCCCTTTCAACAGCTTTATGGCTGCGTAGGGCGGGGAAAACCATCCCGCGCGATCGACCTCCGGAAAGCTCTTTACCCGGCCTGACCGTGGTGGCCATTCCATTTCAAACTCGGAACTCTGTATCGCGTTCACGTCCAGTACCGGATCGGCTTCGATCGACCACGCGACAACCATCTTTCCGCCAGGTTGTCGGTATTCGCCCAACGGTGTGAACCTGCCATCGACTGCTACCCCCAGCTCTTCGGCAGTTTCCCTTATTGCCGCCGCGAGCTCATCTTCTCCAGGTTCGATCAACCCCTTCGGGATCGACCACGCAGCCTCGTCTTTCTTAGCCCAGAAAGGACCGCCCGGATGGACGAGAAGCACTTCGATGTCCCTGGAAACACGTCGGTATAGCAGAAGTCCGGCGCTACGGATGACCATCGTGTTGTGCCCTTCTTGCGTCGATCACGAGGCCAGGCATTCCTCACAGATGCCGCAGCCGTCCTCGTCCATCCACCGACGCCGGCGCTTGCAGCAAAGGCAAGCACGACTATCCGGTTGTTCCTTTGTGTCTTCCGGTGGAATGATCTCGATCGTCGTGTCGATTAGAGTGTCGGCCACAAGCTCCGCCATCTCGTTGCTCCATTAGTCTGTTCTAAATAAGATAGGAGCGGCAATCGATACCGGCAAGCTCTCGACGCCGGTCGGAGGGCCAAATGGCATGCCGAACCCACATTCGAGCGCTGGGCCTTCTTGCGACAAGTGATATAGTTAAATTTCGGTTGTCCACCTGGACGATACGATAAAGGAATTATTCCATGGGAGACCAGAAACGCCCGCTGCAACCAGGAGAAACTGCCCCCGCCTTCGCACTCGCCACGGCCAACTTCGACGGAACCGTCTCTTTCGCCGACTTGAGCGGTCGCCCGTTCGTGATCGGGTTCTTTCGCGGGTTGCACTGCCCGTTCTGCCGGCGCCAGCTAGAACAGCTTGCCGGCGTACAGCCGACCCTGCGCGCCGCCGGGGTGGAGACCGTGGCCGTTATCAACACGCCGGTAGAACGTGCCCGCCTGTATTTCCGCCACCGGCCGACGCCAATAACACTTCTATGTGATCCGGACTGCCGCACGCATCGGGCCTACGGCGTGCCGCATGGCGAGTTCCTGCCCGAAGGGAGCTGCGAGCAGCCCGAATGGCCCTATGGCGCAACGATGGCGCAATTCCAGGCGGCACGCATCAACCCCACGGGTGAGCTACCGGAACCGCTGCACCCGATGGAAGCCAACACGGCGCTCAACGCCAAGGACGGCTTCGAGCTTGACGAGGCCGATAATGCGATCTTCGCGAACCATGCTACTCAGCTCGTCGGGCACTTCCTGGTCAATGCGAACGGCACCATCGGCTGGACACAAATCGAGGCGCTCGACGGACCGAACAGCCTCTCCATCTTCCCGACCGCAGCGGAGATCATCGCCGCCGCTGACAGCCTTGGACGCTGACTGCAGCGAACCCGTCCGCCAGTGTTGGCGAACTCGTCTCCGACCTGTCATCAGCTTGAGCTCCATGTCACGTTCCGCCAGTCCGCAAAAATCATCAGGTTAGACGGACCTCAACCGCTTTTCGGTTTTCGCGTCGAACAGATGCAGTTTGCTAAGGTCCGGGGTAATGACGATCTGGTTGCCGGCGTGGAGATCAAGGCGCTCTCTTACCGTCGCAACGAGGTGATCCGCACCAAACTTCGTGGTTACCTGGATCTCGGCACCGGTGGGTTCGACGAGGACGACCTCAGCGGCAACAGGACCCTGTCCGATTGTAAGGTGCTCAGGGCGAATGCCGTAGATAAGCTGCGCGCCGCGTTCCAATGGCGCTGCTTCGGGCAGCGGCAGCCTAGCTCCGCCGTCCGTGATCAACTCCAGCGGCCCTGACGTGCTGACCTGGCCTCGAATAAGGTTCATCGCCGGCGAACCGATGAAGCCCGCCACGAAAAGGTTTGCCGGCCGGTCGTACAGATCCAGTGGCGAGCCTATCTGCTCGACGAAGCCGTCCCGCATCACAACAATCCGATCGGCCATTGTCATGGCCTCGATCTGATCGTGAGTGACGTAAATGGTCGTTGTCTTCAGTCGCTGATGCAGTTGCTTGATTTCCGAGCGCATCTGCACCCGCAGCTTCGCGTCCAGGTTCGACAATGGTTCGTCAAACAGGAAGACTTGCGGATTTCTAACGATGGCACGGCCCATCGCCACACGTTGGCGTTGGCCACCCGACAGATTTCTCGGATATCTGTCGAGCAGATGTTCGAGCCCAAGAATTTCAGCGGCTGCTCGAACACGTTGCCTGGTCTGTTCCTTGGGTGCTTTCGCCAGCTTCAGCGAAAAACCCATATTCGCCTCGACTGTCAGATGGGGGTAGAGCGCATAGGACTGGAAAACCATCGCGATATCGCGTTCTTTTGGTGCGACATTGTTCACGACCTTGCTGCCGATCGATATCCGGCCAGCTGAAATCTCTTCGAGGCCGGCGATCATCCGCAACAATGTCGACTTCCCGCACCCGGACGGACCGACCAGGATCACGAATTCGCCGTCTTGGATATCGATGTCCACCCCATGCAGAACCTCGAAGTGACCGTAGCTCTTGCGGGCATTCGCCACACTTACTGACGCCATAACTTTCTCCGGCTGAATGTTGATATCTTCGGGACGCAGCCGCTTGTCTGACACGGCTGTCGATTGCTCATCGGCTTGCCGTGGCGGCTGAATAAGGTGCCAATACCGTGTCGACCGCAGCAAGGCAGAGTTCGCGGGCCTTCGGAGCGACCCGCTTTGACACCACGTCGGAATAGAGTCGACCGAGATATTGGCTGATCAGAGTTTCGGGAATTTCGTCGGGGAGCCGGCTGAACAATTCGCCGACCGCGGCGGATGCGCGAGGATCCGGCCAGTAATAGCGAATTCGATCACTATAGCTGAAATGCCGTTGCAGTCGCTCCTCATCGGGACTGCCGCCATAATGGCCCGTCCAGCTTGCCGGCTGCTCGACCATGATTTTTTCCATGGTCGTCACCAGTCCGGTTCGTGGCGTCTTCCCGGCAAGCACATCAGCGATCGCATCGAGACCGTATAGCGCTTCGCGCAGCGCGAAAGTCAGCCCCGGCCCGACCTTGAGGATTGCAAAGCCGCCGTCAACGAGAGCAGACAAGGCTTCGGCCGGTTGGTAGTCGGTGGAATGTGCTTCGAAAACCAAGCCGGGCATGTCGTCCAGCGAACCAATGAGGCTCTTGGCCCGTTCAGGCTTGTAGAGCGCCACGTCCGTGTTGCCAAATTCCACGCCCGGCTGAACCACGATCCCAATGACCCGCTCCATTGCCGACGCCAAACCTACTTCGGCAAACGACGCCCGATGAACTGCCAGCGTTTTCATCGCCGCATCGGCCCGCGTAATTTCGATGTCTTCGAGTGCGTGCGTTGCACCACCCGGAGGCGGCACCTCGGTTCCGATGATATAGACCGGCGGACGGCGGCCTGAACGAAGAGCGGCCTCCTCAGCGGCCTTTGCCAATCGAGCGGCTCGCGCCGCGGTCAATTCGTCATCGAGCGCCGTTGGTTCACCGGCACAGCCCATCGACGTGTCCAGGTGAATCTTTTCAAACCCTGCCTCGACATAGGCCGTCACCATAGCGGTAGCGCGCAGCATTGCCTCCTCGGCCGCCAACTTTCTCCAGGGGTTGGGACCGAGGTGATCGCCTCCCAGGATGATGCGTTCGGCCGGAAAATCAGTCGCTGCGGCGATGTCCTCGATGAACCGGCGAAAGTCCACAGGCGTCATCGCCGTATAGCCGCCCTCCTGATTGACCTGATTGCAGGTGGCTTCGATGAGGACAGCCCGGTGCTCCATGCCGGCCCGCCGAAGGGCTGCCTCAATGACCAGCGGATGCGCCGAGCAGACCGAAGTGACGCCATGGGGAAAAGGCAGGTTCCGGGCACCGAAAAGCTTTCGCAACGCGATCTGCCGGTTCTCTTCGATCGACGTCATGCGAGCGTCACGACCTTCGTCAGGTGACGGGGAGAGACCGTGTCGATTTGCCGAGCCTGCGCGGCCCGTTCGCCGAGGACCTGCAGCGCCGGAAGGACAACGAGACCCGCAAGCGACAGATCGACACCGACGGCGAGTTCCAGATCGCCTGGACCACCCACACCGATGACGACTGCGCCTTTTTCTCTCAGTTCTCCCACCAGTTTCGTCTCCGCCTCCCTCTGGTCGGAGCTGTACAGCATGACCGCAACCGTCTTCCCGTCAACGAGGCTGATCGGCCCATGCCGGTATTCCAGCGGGTGGAAGGCCTGGGTCATGATCTGGCTCATTTCCATGAGCTTGAGCGCTCCCTCCAGGGCGACGCCGAAGAGCGGCCCGCCACCGAGAAAGACGAAGTGCGACCGGTCGGCGATAATTCCAGGAAGTGCGGCATCGAGAGCGCTTGCGAGCTTGCGGGCGGAATTCACGACAGAGATAGGAACCTTCTGCCCGATCATCTGCAAACCGAGAAGGACCATGAGGCTCGCCGATACCGTCATGACGATCCCTTCGTCCGGATGGGTTTCGGCCGCGACCATCCGATCGCAATTTTTCGCCAGAGAGCTTTCCGGTTCGACGGTGATCGCCGTCACGAAGGCGCCGGCGGCGCGGCTTGCCTTTGCGGCGGCGACTGTCTCCGTCGTCTCGCCGCTCCGGGAAAGTGCGACGACGTGCGTGTTGCGCCACTCCGGCCAGAAGGCCGAGGGGCGGTTTTGCCATTCGGCACCGGGCACCGCGATTGCCTTGCGTCCGGCCATATTGGCATAGGCTGCCAGCGAGAGTGCAAGATTGAAGGATGTGCCGCAGCCGACGAAGACGAGCAGCTCCGCCCTATCGGCAGCTGAATTCGAGCCGATCGCCTTATCCCAGTAGGGAAATTGCTCGAAAATGACTTTTTCGGTCGTGTTCATGAAGTCTCCGATTATTTGACTGAACCAGCCAACAGGCCGCTGACGAGGTAACGGTTGAGGAAAATGACGACGAGGGCGGGGATGACGATGGCGATCGAGCCGCTCGCTGTGATGAGCCCGTAGTCGATGAAGTTCTTCGTTACGAATTCCGGAATCAGAACCGTTAGCGGCTTCGTCGCCTGCGGTGAAAAAATGAGCGGTACGAGATACTGTCCCCAGGCACCCAGAAACGTAAGGATTGCCGCTGCCGTCAGACCCGGTCCGGCCAACGGCAGGACGATGTTGAAGAAGATGTAGAGCCGGCCTGCTCCGTCGAGTTGGGCCGCTTCCTCCAGTGCGATCGGAAGAGCTTCGAACACGCTCCGCAACAGCCAGAGCGACAGAGGCAGGAAGGCCGAGACATAGATCAGCGAAACACCCAGATAGGTATCGACGAGATGCAGCTTGATCATGATCTGATAGAGCGGGATCAAGACAGCGTAGGCAGGAATGGCGAGGGTCGCGACGACCGCGACAAAAAGCGCTTTGCGGCCAGGAAACTGCAGCCTGGTGAACGCGTAAGCCCCAAGAGAGGATATCGCGACGCAAAGCAGCGTGGCAGCGATCGATGTCACCACGCTATTGAGCAATGCGGCACGGAACTGTTTGAACACCTCCACACCTCCGATCCGGGCGATATTGATGCCGAGCAGCCGCGAGTAGTGATCGAGCGTAAAGTGCTGCGGAAAGAAGTTGATCGGTCGGGTCGAGAAGTCTTCGCTTGGAGTAACCGAACTCGCGATGGTCCAGTAGATCGGCCCCAGGGACCAGATCAACAGGACGACGACACCGGTCCAAATCATCATGCGATAGGCAATAGCGGATTTCATCAGTCGAACCGTGTGTTGCGATAGACACGAAGGACGTAGACCAGCGAAATCAGCAGAGACACGAGAGTGATCACCACCGATAGCGCCATGCCATACGAGAAGCGGAGATTCTGGAAGGTTTCGAGGTAGATCTGGACGAGCACCGGTCGGGTCTCAAGGCTGGCACCCGCCAGAACCCAGGCCTCGTCGAAGAGATTGAAAGCGTTCACGGTTGCGTTGGTCATGGCGACAGCGATCGCACTGCGAACCAGCGGCAGGGTTACCCATCCGAACATCTGAATGCGCGTGGCCCCATCGATCCGCGCAGCCTCATAGAGATGAGCAGGGATACTCTGCATCGCGGCAAGGACGATGACGATCGTCAAAGGCATCATGCGCCAGACGTGGACCACCGTTACGGCGACGATGGCGCTGGTGCGATCGTTGAACCAGACGTGATTTTCGAAGGGGAGCCCGAGCGCCGAAAGAATGCCGTTCAACAGGCCCGCGCCCGGTTGATAAATCCAAAGCCATATGACCGAGTTCACAACGCCGGGCAACGCCCAGGGCAAGATCACCGCTGCGAGAACCCACTGCCGCCCGACCTTGATCTGATTGATGAGAGCGGCTGCAAGAACGCCGAACACGGTTTCGGCGGTGACAGCCAGAACAACGTATATGAGCGTGTTGCTCCAGGTCGTCGCGAGCTGGCCATCCGACAGCATTCGGCTGTAGTTCTCAAGACCGACGAATGGCGTGCCGGCCTGCATGGGGTTGACCCTGTGCAGGCTGTCCCAGACGGTTCTTCCCATCGGGTAGAAGACCAAAGCTGCCATCGTGAGAACGATGGGCGACACCAACAGCAAGCCGAGTGTGGCGTCGGCGTTGAAGCCGACCCCACGCTTGCTCGTGGCCCCTTCGGACGCCAAAGCGGTCATTGCGCCATCGCCTGCTTGGCGGCGGAAGCGATGGCCTCCATCGCCTGGTCGACGCTCATCTCTCCCTTGGCAGCGCTATTGATCGCTGTGTTTACGCCGCTGGAAAATTGCGGGTACCAAGGCGGCGTGCCTTGCGGGAAGAGCGGCTCAACGGTCTTCGACTGCGCCACCAAAGCGTCGCCGCTATTCAGCTTTCCGGACTCGTTGAGTTCGGAAAGCGCCGAAGTGCGGGTCGGCAGGAAGCCGTTCACGGCATTCTTCTTCTGGAAGTCCTTGCTGGTAAACCATTTGACGAAAGCGATCGCCGCCTCCTTGTTGGGAGAGACGTTTGGAATAGCCAGCGCTTCCGGAAGGCCGAAACTGCGCGTTTCACCGCTTGCCGTCGGCACGAGGATCGCCTCTACCTGGCCGGCGACTTTCGACTGCTTGGGATCGTTCATCTGGCCAAGACGACCAGGCTCGCCGGAGATCATGATGCTGGTGATGCCCTGCGCGAACATGCTCTCGTTGATCTGGCTGTCCTTCAGGCCGGTAGACGCCGGATCGACCAGGCCTTCCTTGAGGAGCATCAATTCGAAAGCAAGCGCCTTGTAACCAGCCGAATCCGGTGAGGTGAAGAGCGGATTGAAGTCCTTGTCGAAGAGTTCGCCACCGAAGGCCTTGGTCAGCAGGTACCAGCTTGTTGACGCGCCTTCGGTCGCCGAAACCGGCAGGCCGATCGGATACTCGACAATGCCTTTTTCCTTGATCTTCTTGGCTGCAGCGACCAGGGCGTCCAAAGTTGTCGGCGTCTCGGTGATGCCTGCACCCGCGAAATGCTTCTTGTTGACGAGCATCACCCGGAAGTCGTTGGTGTAGGGAATTCCCAATAATTTGCCGTCAACCGTGAAGATCTTGGCAACGCCGATATCTTTCAACGTGTCGGCGTCGATCACGTCGTTGAGCGGCATATACCAACCAGCCGCGCTGAACTGACCGGTCCAGGACCAATCGAATTCGGTCACATCCGCTGGCGCTGTACCGGCAACCAAGGCTGTCACTAGCTTCGGGCGGATGTCGTCCCACGACAGGGTCTGCAGGTCGACGTGAATGCCAGTTTCGGCCTCGAAGTCAGAGGCGATGTTCGGTCCCTGCGGCGATGGCATGAGCACCGTGATCGACTGACCGGCAAGCGGCTTGGCGTCCTGGCCCAGAGCGGGTGCGGCGATTGCCAAGGCCGCCGATGCAAGTAGAGGCAAGATCAATTTATGCATGTTCCCATCCTTCATTATTCTTGAGCTCAATTACTGGGATGCGCAGTCACCGCCTTCGGCCGTGGCCACGATTTGCCCGAACCAGCCGTCGTCTAACGGCCAGTCGAGAAGTTGGGCGGCAGCCAGGAGCGCGCCGCCAATCGGGGGAAGTTTCGGCAAAGCCGGGGGCCTGCCAATTCGCCGTTCAAGCGCCTGCAAAAGAAGCCGGCTCGAAAAAGTACCGCCGGCATAGGTCCAGTCGGCATTCGGATCACAATGGCCGGCAATTGCCTGATGATGCTTCGCGAGTTCATCGGCGGCCTGCTCGATCAATCCGACCGCCCCTTTATCGCCGCCAAGTGCGACCTGATCGACGAGGGCCGAAATTGCTGCAATATCCGCCCGTTCATTCGCCAGGGAGCTGGCCCAATCGCCGAGCCCATTCATCGGATTGCTCAAGTCGATGCGAAGATGGTCAAACAAGGCCTTTGCGAGAGCCGTTGTCGGGGCACGCCCGTCCAGGCTTTGGCTGACGAGATTGAGCGCCCTCTGCCCGATCCAATGGCTGCTGCCCTCGTCACCGATGAGGTCTCCCCAGCCGCCGGTGCGGGCCGACTGGCCTTTGGAATTACGCGCCCATGCCATTGAACCCGTGCCGGAAAGAAGGAGGATACCCGGCTCGCCGGCAAAAGCACCAAGGTGCGCCGCGTCGACGTCGTTGAGGACGCGGCGGTGGACGTTTAGGAACAGGCGCTCGATCGCATCGCGCTGTAGAGCCGACAAGCGCTCAACCTCGCCGTAGGCCGGCAGTGCTGCGGCGACGGCCGCCAGATTTCCTTCATCGAGAAAGGGAAGGAGATGCTGCTCCAACTCCTGGAGCCAATTCGGATTGTCCATGGGATTGACGCCATGGCCACGGGAACGCCGTAATATCCGGCCACGCTTGTCCGCGAGGGCAACCAGCACCTTGCTTCCGCCACCGTCGATGCCGAGGATCAGCTCGTTGCTCACCCTTTCGCCCTCAGATCGGCGATCGTTGCGTCGACGCCGAAGTTGACAAGCTCGTCACGCCAATGCCGCGAAAGCCCGGAATCGGTAATGACTTTCGCGGTGTCCAGCGGCGCGACCTTGTAGGTCGCCGTGGTTCCGAATTTCGAGGAATCGGCCAGGACGAAACGATTGGCCGACCGAGCCAGCATGCGCCGGTTGAGGCTCGCTTCCGCACTGTCCACGCTGTAGATCGAGCCGTCGGAACTAATGGCGCTGGCGCCAAGAAAGAGCTGGTCGAACCATAAAGTTTCCAGCATTGCCTCCGCCTGAGGTCCGACAAGCGACGCATTCTCGCTGCGCAACTGACCGCCGAGAAGCACCACTTCCAAATTCGGAATATTCAGGAATTCCTGCGCTACCGTCAGGCCGTTGGTGAATATCCTGAGCGGCATGGGGTTGATGCGAACGAGGCGCGCAAGCTGCAGGACGGTGGTTCCCGCGTCGAGAAAGATCGCCGTACGCGGATGAAGCAAGTCGTAGGCGGCGGTGGCAATCGCCCGTTTGGCCGATAAATGGCGCTTTTCGCGCTCCTGAAATGCAACCTCAACCGACGATCCTTCGGCAATGCGCGCTCCACCATGCACGCGATCAATGGCGCCCTCCTGCTCAAGGATCTGCAGGTCTCTACGAACGGTGGCAAGCGATGCTCCGATCGCATCGGCAAGCGCCTGAATGGTCGAAAAGCCGTTCGCGTAGAGATGGCTGCGAATGGCATCCAGTCGATCGACCTTCACTCCAACTGCCTGGCTCAACGAAAACCTCCCTCACGGCCGATCCCAATTTCGATCATGTTTTCATTTCAAATGATCAATGTCAATCAATTTTATGACGTTTTTTGATTTATTGGAGGGCGCTGGAATGAAAAAACGCGCCGTGAATTCACGACGCGTCTAAACGAATGACCTGCCATGCGCTTGTGGCTGGCTTATCCGCGGGATCTCACCGATATCTTGGCAACAAATCGCCGTGGGCGAGGATCAGGTCGTCGACAAGGTTCCAGATTTGGTCTGGAGACAATTCCGCAGACGTATGCGGATCGAGCAGAGCGGCTTGGTAGATGCGCTCGCGGTTTCTTGTCAGAGCCGCCTCGACTGTCAACTGCTGAACGGAAACGCTCAAGTTCATGACGGCGGAAAGCTGAGAGGGGATCCGACCGACCCGGACCGGCTGAATTCCGTTTCTGTCGACATGACAAGGCACTTCCACGATGCATTCATCGGGCAGATTCTCGATCAGGCCGTTGTTTGGGACATTGCCGTATATCAGCGCCGGGTTGCCGGTTACCGCGGCATGAATGATGCCGGCCGCGTATTCGTTGCTGCGGCACACCTCGATCGGCTTGTCCCCTTCCAGTTCCTTGCGCAGGGCATGCCATTCTTTGATCTGCACCTCGCAGCGCCGGATGTATTCGTCGAACGGGATATTGAGCTGATCGATCAGATCCCCTCGTCCCTCCTTGATGTACCAGGAGGTATACTCGGAGAAATGTTCGCTGGATTCGGTGACGAAGTGGCCGAGCCGTTTGAGAACATCGAAACGCACCCGATCGTCCGGCGGAACGCGGCCATCGGTGGCGAGCGCGTTCAGTCTCGGATAAAGATCTTCCCGCCGCCCGTCGCTGTGAACTTTTTCATATTTCAGGAAGAAGGCGACGTGGTTGATGCCAGCCGAAACATAGTTCACGTCGGCAATGTCCTCGCCGAGGCATTGCGCGAGATGCCCAGCTGTGTGCTGCACGCTATGACACAAGCCGACGGTGCGGATTTCCGGGGCCAGATCCTTGATCGCCCAGCAGTTGATGGCCATTGGGTTGACGTACTGCATCAGAAGAGCCTGCGGGCAAACCTCCTGCATGTCTCGGCAGATCGCCTCAAGGACTGGTATCGTCCGCAAACCGCGGAAAATGCCGCCAATGCCAAGGGTGTCGGCGATCGTCTGACGCAAGCCATATTTTTTTGGAATGTCGAAGTCCGTGACGGTCGCCGGTTTGTAGCCACCGACCTGCATCATGAGGATGACGAAATCGGAACCGCGCAGCGCTTCTCGCCGGTCGAGCGTGGCGTCGATCCTGACGTTTGAAAGCTTAAGCGACTCGCAGATCCGGCGAGCGACGATCTCTGACGTCTTCAGCCGCTCTGGATCGATATCGAAGAGGCCGATGACGTAGTCGCCGCCACTCTGCGAGGACAGGACGTCTCCCAGAATGTTCTGTGCAAAAACGGTGCTACCAGCGCCTACCAGGCAAATCTTCGGCATTGCAATCTCCCCAAGGGTTGTGATTGCTTATTGCTCCTTCTAGATCGAAATTTCTTCCTGACATCGGCCTATTAATTCCGGGATTCGAGTCTCAGACACATGAAACATACCCAAAGCCGCGGCGAATGGATTGGATCCCGAGGGCAGTTCTTGATCGAGCGTCACATCGCTGATGCGATGGCCGCACCGCACTGGCACGACCACGTTGAATTAAACCTGCTGATGGCAGGCCGGATGACCTACCTTTTCAATGGAAGGCAGGAACAGGTTGAGGCCGGCCGCCTGGTTTTATTCTGGGCCGCAATTCCGCATCAGACGATCGCTGTTAGCGAAAACGCACCGCTGGTGTGTCTCTATCTTCCTCTTGTCGATTTCCTGGGTCTGCCGGTGGACAGAAAGGCAAGGCAGTCGATCATGCAGGGGAGATTTCTGGCGCAGGGAAATCAGGAAACGATGGATGCATTGACCCTCCCACGATGGCAAAAGGAATGGCAGTGCGGTAGTGCGGCAAGACGGAAATTGGTCGTGGAGGAAGCACGACTGCGAATACGACGTCTGATCCTGGACAATGCTGAAAGCGACAATTCGCCAACCAAAGTCTCTCCGACATCGTTGGCCGGCCACGCGGTGCGCCACGTCGAGCTGCTGATCGATCTCATCAATACCCGATACGCAGATCCGATTAGCGTAGCCGATCTCGCCAAGCTTGGGGGCATGCATCCAAGCACCGCCAACAGCGCTTTCCGAAAGGTTTTGGGAATATCAGTCAACGAATACTTGACCCGACATCGGATTGCCCGGGCGATGCAGCTGCTGACGGACACGGACGATCCTGTCCTCCAGATCGGCTTTGACTGCGGGTTTGGTTCCAGCAGTCGCTTTTACGAGATTTTCAAGGAGCGAACGGGTACGACCCCCCGTCATTTCCGGGAAGCGGTGAACTCCAGGAACACTCCGGCGCCTTGATGCGATATGAACTGTCGACCTCCGAATTGTTCGTGGGATCGACAAGAACGAGTTGATGCTCGATATGCCGGCGTTAAAATCGGACACGGTCCGTGAAGTAAAGCTCGGAGTGGCAAGCTCAAGCGGTGGCCGCATTCGAAAGCTGTTGGCGCAAAGCCCACTCCTCCTTCGTCAGAGTCTTGATGTCGAACTGGTCGCGCGTCCTGGCATAGGTGTGGCCGCCCATCCTGCCGACGGCATCCATTCGCTGCTGGTCGATGTGCAGGTTCGCCGGATTGACTGCATCGCTTCTGACATAGACGCCGAGGACCTCGCCGAGAATGATTTCGCGGGCGGGGCCGACCTGCAGGGTCGTGTGGCGGCGGCATTCGAGTGCTGCGGGCGCGGCCAGGATGCGAGGGCTTCTGACCATCTGTCCCGGTACCGTTACCAGTCCGGCTTCGGAGAGTTCGTCGACCTCAGGGCCGAACTTGATGGCGCAGACCTCCATCTGGTCGACAAGGGCGTCATCGCAGATATGGACCGTAAACTCGCCGGTTTCGCGGATGTTGCGGGCCGTATCCTTGAAGCGCATGTCGGAATAGTTTTCGACGCCGATGGCGACAATCGCGGGATCATGGGTCAGAACGTTGAAGAAGCTGAACGGGCCGGCATTCGGCTTGCCATCCTTGCTCACCGTCGTCACCAGCGCGATCGGGCGGGGAATGACCGTGCCGATGAGGATCTTGTAACGCTCGCGCTCGGTCAGTTTGGCGAAATCGAAATGCGTGTGTTGTTTATGATGGGTCATCTCAGGCCTCGGCAGCGACGCGGTGGGTTTCAAGCGGGGTATGGCGGCTGAGGTTCTCAAAGCCGTCCTTGGTCACGACATACATGTCGCCGATATTGCAGCCGGCCGACAGCGGTTCCAGCCACTGCGTGTGCAGCACGAAGACCATGCCCTCCTCCATGCTGTCGTAGTTATGTGAGGAGATGTTGAAGCTGTTCTGGCCGCCGGCCATGCCGACCGAATGGCCGAGGTTCGGATTGTGCGGTCCGTGCGTTGCCGGATAGACGTGCATGAGTTTGCGGCCCTGTGCCTCCCAGTCGATGTCCTTCACATACTGATGGGGGATCAGGCGTGCTCCGCCGTCTTCCATCGGAGACCAGTTGTAAGGCATGGTGCGCGCCTCGGGCGAGGTCAGCATGCCGCGCTCGATCATCGGCTCAAAGGCGGCATTGTTGACGTCGCGCATCAATGCGCCGGGCTTGATCAGCTTCTCGGCCCGCTTGACGCCTTCGGTGCAGGCGGCAAGCACATCCTCCTGATGGCTGCTGATGTCGCCGACCGCGATCATCCGGGCGGTCTGGGCGGTATAGCCGCGATAGGTGACGTTGGAGATATAGAGGTTGATGAGGTCGCCGGGCCGGACGATATGGCCATAGGGCTTGCCGCAATGGGTGCCGAATTCGTTGATGCCGATCTGATAGCCGTCGCCCGTCTCGCCGCCGAGCGCCATCTGCGCATAGGTGAAGGCGGCAAGGATTTCATGGTCGGTCACGCCTGATTTTGCCACATGATAGGCGGCCTGCGTGCCGATGCTGATCAGCTGGGCGGCGGCGCGGAAGATCTCGATCTCGCGCGGCGAGCGGACCTTCTGCATGCGGTCGAAAATGGCGTTGTCAGCGACGAACTTGCTCTTCGGCAGCAGTTCCTCGAGTGCAGACCAGAAGGTCAGCGACGTACGGTCGCCGATCCTGCCGATCTGGGCCTTGGCGAGGCCCAGGCTGGCGAGAACCTCGGCGCATTTTTCGGCAGTCTTGATGACGGAATCGCCGGGACGGTCGGCATATTCGCGGCCGATCGGGCCGATCTGCCAGATCTCGTCGACGAGTACGGGCTCGCCGCCCGGCGGGAGCAGGACGGACTGCGTGAAGAAGGAGAGAAGCACCATCGCCTTGTCGGCGTCGGTCGGGATGATCAGCACGCCTTCGCGCATCCAGTCGCAAATATAGCGAAGATAGGCGTTCGAAGCGTGGAACCAGCCGACGCTGCCGGCGTGAACGATCAGCGCGTCATGACCGGCCTCGACCGCCTGACGGCGAATTCTGCGAAGGCGATCCTCGAACTCTTCGACAGGAAGCGGCAAGGGCGCGGAGAAGTCGAAATCCGGTTGGAAATCGGCCAGCAGCGATCCCATCCCGCGGCCTGCGTTTGTCGCGCGCATGTTCATCAGTTTGTTCCTTCCAATTCAAGCATAGGTCAAATGGCGGATCGTTCAGCCCTGCCGCGGCGGCGCGAGAACGCGCCGGGCAACCAGCAGTCCGACCAGCGTCACGGCGATCAGAATTCCGGAGATTGCCGCGACGCGCACATCGAGGGATTCCTCGATCAAAGCGAACATGCGCAGCGGCAAGACGGTCGTTCGGGCATCGGCGAGGAAAAGCGATACCGACACATTGTCGAGCGACTGGATGAAGACGAGGAATGCCCCGGCCAGAATGCCGGGCATCAGCAGCGGCAGGGTCACGCGCCGCAATGTCATGAACCAGCTCGCGCCCATCGTCGTCGATGCCTCGGCAAGCGAGGGATTGAGACCCTGGGCGACGACTGAGGCGGCGCGGTACATCAGCGGCCCGAAGACCACGACATGGCCTGATACGGTCAGCCAGAGCGACGGCTTGAAGCCGATGAAATTGGCGACGATCAGGGCGGCAAGGCCGTAGACCAGGCTCGGCAGGACGAGCGGGGCGAGCAGCAGTGGCTCGATCGTGCCGACCGCGCTGCGCTTCATGCGCGTCATGCCGATGGTTGCCGGAACCGCAAAGATCAGCGATCCGAGGACGGCAAGGCCGGCGATCTTCAGCGAATTCCAGGCGGCGATATGTT
The DNA here is from genome assembly GCF_048551595.1 of Rhizobium sp. CRRU65. Classification (NCBI taxonomy): domain Bacteria; kingdom Pseudomonadati; phylum Pseudomonadota; class Alphaproteobacteria; order Hyphomicrobiales; family Rhizobiaceae; genus Rhizobium; species Rhizobium sp. CRRU65. Next base: position 94,456 of record NZ_JBLYZH010000013.1, read on the forward strand.
CGGTTGCCGAGCGCACCGGATCGAGCAGCGCCGCATACCACCTGAGCGAAAAGCCCTGCGGCGGATATTTCAATGTCTGCCCCGAGGTAAACGACATCGTCAGCGCAATCACGATGGGTGCCACGAGATAGATGACGCAGAGGCCGCCGAAACCGTAGACGAATGCCTTATAGAGCATGACGGGAATGGGATTTTCGCGACGATCAGGCATGACCGACCAACCTCCTGTGACGGGACATCATGGTAAGGGCGACCAGCAGGCAGCCGGTGGACAGCAGCAGGACGACGGCGATGGCCGAGGCCAGCGGCCAGTCGAACAGCGTACCGACCTCGCGGTAGATCAGCTGCGGCACATAGACGTTGCGCGCGCCGCCGATGACAGCCTGGGTAACGAAGGAACTGCTGGTGCTGGCAAAGACCAGGATCCAGCCCGCCAGCAGGCCCGGCAGCATCAGCGGCAGAAGCACGGTGACGAGGATGCGCCAGGGACCGGCGCCGGAAACCTGAGCCGCTTCCGTCAGTTGCACCGGCGTGCGCGACAGGATGGCAATCAGCGGCAGGATGATCAGCGGCAGGTCGATCTGGCACATGGCCATGACCAGGCCGAGTTCGGTAAACAGCAGGCTGGTCGGCATTCCCGTCAGGCCGAGCGCGACCAGCGCTTCGCTGATCGGCCCCTGGCGTCCGAGGATGACGATCCAGGCGAAGGTGCGCACGACATTACTGGTCAGCATCGGAATGAGCGTCAGGAAAATCAGCACCTGCCGAAGGTTTCGGCCGCCGTGCCAGTAGAGGAGTGCGATCGGTACGCCGAGCAAGGTCGTGCCGATGACGGTTTCGAGCCCAAGCCTTGCGGTATTGACGAGGACGCGGAAATTGAACGCGTCGCCGAAGAAGCGGGCATAATGTTCGAGGGTCGCTCCGCCGGGCCCGGCGAAGCTGAAACCGACGAGGACGGCGAGCGGCGTTGCGAAGAACGCCACGGAAAGCAACAGCATCGGTAGGACGTATGGGAAGCCGCTCGCCTTCATCACATCACCTCAACCGGCAACGAGGGCGTCGAACTGGCGGATCCAGCCGTCGCGGTTCTTGTTGATCGCGACCCAGTCCGGATAGACCATGGTCTTGATCTGGTCGCGGGTGACATAGGCTTCGATGCCAGGTGTCAGCGCCACATCCTTGTTGGTCGGGAACATCTCGGTCGGCGGCTCCTTGAGCTGGTCCTGGGCGGCCTTGGAGATCGCGGCATCCATATAGGCATAGGCCGCATCGAGATTGGCCGTGCCCTTGGTCAGGTGGATGTTGACGGGGGCTGCCGGCGAGCCGGTTTCGGGTTGGACGAACTCGGCGTTGAGGCCGAGGCTCTTCAGGCGGGCGACGTTGCCGGTCGAGCACATGAAAACGGCGATTTCACCCTGCTGAAACAGCGTCATCTGGTGGTTGGTGCTGTCGACCACGCCCTTCAGATGCTCCGGATGATCCTTGAACAGCTTGAAGACGGCGTCCATGTCGTTGGGGCCGGAACCGAAGATCTTGGCGATCTCGGTATAGGCCATGACGGCGGTGTTCGAGGCAAAGCCGGTCCAGGAAACCTTGCCGCTATAGGCCGGGTTTTCGAAGAGATCGCGATAACCCTTCGGCTTCGGAACGAGATCGGGATTGTAGGCGATGCCGTTGACTTCGATGGTCACGGTCGGGCCGTATTCGCCCTGGAAGGACGGATCGAGCATGCCCCAGTTCTTGAGCTTGCTCGGATCGATCTTCTGGATGAGATCCTTCTCGATGGCGACGGCCATCTGGCCGGGCGACATCAGCAGCGTGTCATAGGGCGGGTTGCCGGGGCTTGCCATGATCTTGGCAAGCTGGTCCTGCGCCATCGCCGGGGCAATGGTCAGGTCATAGCCTGCATCCTTGACCATCGGCGTCAGCACAGTGCGGTAGGCGTCTTCCCAGCTGCCCGGGAAAGTGGCGGCAACGGCTCCGCCGCCGGCAGCGCGGGCGGCAAATGGAAGCATGGCCGATGCGGCAACACCGGCCGCCAGGAAACCGAACCCACGACGGGTAATCTGAAAGTCCTTCATCTCGTTCACCTCTGTTGATCTGTTTCTTCACTCATGGTTTCCGGTTCGGCCGGAAAGGCGTGACACCTTGCGGTGTCGATCTCGGCAAATAGCGGCGTTCCCGGTTCAGGAATGAATGTGGTGGGGCCTCTGACCTCGGAGGCGCGCAGGCCGGTGCCGTCTTCCAGAACAAGGTCATGGACGAGGGAGGGGCCGAGCGGCACGGAAACGGTCATGTGAACCGGCAGAGTGCTCTCGCTCGGTTGCGTCGACAGGCGAACCTCTTCCGGCCGGAAGGTGATCGTGACCTTCGAGCCGAGGGTGAAATTCAGCCGGCGCGGCAGGAGCAGGGTCCGGTCATTGGCAAGGCCGATCAGCGTGCTGGCGGCATCGAGCCGCAGCACCGTTCCATTGAGCAGGTTTGCCTGGCCGATGAAGGTGTTGACGAAGAGCGTCTTCGGGCGGTCATAGACGGTCATCGGCGTGTCGATCTGCTCGACATTGCCCTTGTTCATCAGCACCAGGCGGTTTGCGAGGCTCTGGGCCTCCTCCTGGTCGTGCGTGACGATCAGCGTCGTGATGCCGAGCGTCTTCTGCAGGTGCAGTAGCTCGACCTGCAGATCGAAACGCAAGGCGCGGTCGAGCGCGCCGAAGGGTTCGTCGAGCAGAAGAAGGGACGGGCGCCCGGCGATGGCGCGGGCGACGGCGACGCGCTGCTGCTGACCGCCGGAGAGTTCCCGCGGCAGGCGGTTGCCGTAATCCTTGAGCCTGACGAGAGACAGCATCTCCTCGACGCGCGCCTTGCGCTCAGCGCGAGGAAGCTTCTGGCAGGCGAGCGGATAGGCGATGTTTTCAGCGACCGTCAGATGCGGAAACAAAGCATAGTTCTGGAAAACCATGCCGACGCCGCGTGAGCGGGCCGAGACATCGGCCAAGTCCTTCTCCCCGAGCACAATCCTGCCAGTCTTCGGCTGGATCAGCCCGGCAATGGCGCGCAGCACGGTCGACTTGCCGCAGCCGCTCGGCCCAAGCAGGGCAACGATCTCGCCGGCCTCGATATCGAAGGCCACGTCGCTGATGGCATTCTGGCCACCATAGCTGTGTGTGAGGCCCTGAACGCTGAGCCGTTTGCGTTCAGCCATATTCGGTATGCCTGGCATAGGGCCTCCCTGGTGCTGGGTCGAGGTCACGGATTGCTGCGCGGTCTCCGGGACAAGACGGAGATGCGGTCCGGCGAGAAATTTTGCGTCGAGCTTGTTCATGAGAAACGACTTGCAAGCGGCGTGCCAGTTTTGTCTTTCGCCGCTGACGGCGATAACAAGTCTATGAAAATAAATAGATATTTTTGACTTACAAACTTGCGAAAGTTTGTAATAATAATTATTCTATTTAGAATGCGCATTTACTTTTTGTATAAATTTTCGCCAGCCTCGTATATTAAATGGGCATCAGATAGAAACAGCCACGGCCCCTGAACGGGCGATCAAGCGCCGAAAAGCGCGGGGTTTGGCATCTGAAGAGGTGTTTTTGGGTCTTGTGAGCGAATGCGGCGGTCAAAAGTGATGCGGCAGGGCCGGCAAGCGTAAAAATTGTGCATCATATGTTCGAAACTTCATGCGAAATATATTGCGAAACTCTATCAGAAATGTCGTCATCAACAAAAATCCTATTGATATCAGATAATTATTGACGCGCCACTGCAGGTGGCACGGCGATTGCATGGACGATCCCGAGAATGCACCGGTACAAAAATGAAAGGGGATCACATGATGCGCATTCATAAAATCTTGAAGGCCGGGGTTGCCGGAGCGATGGTCTCTTTGATCGCGGCCTCTGCTTATGCCGCCGGAGGTGCCGCTGAGAAGATGACGCCTGATGCCGATGTCGCCAAGCTCCCCGGTGTCGTCCTCACGCAGAAACTGGCCGACGGGCTGCCGCCCTCCATCAAGTCATCGGGCGTGCTGAAGGTCGCGACCGACCTGACGCCGCCGATCAGCTTTCACGGCGAAGACGGCAAGCTGATCGGCATCGATGCCGATATTGCTGCCGCACTCGGCGTCATCCTGGGCCTCGATGTTGAGATGACCGATGTCGGCGCAGGTGCCGCAATCGTGCCCTCCATATTGGCGAAGCGCTTCGACCTCTCGATCTCGGGCATCAACGACGATCCGGAGCTGGAAAAGCAGGTCGACGTCATCGACTATATGTATGACGCGACGACGATCATGACGATCAAGGACAATCCTCTCGCCATTAAGGGCCTGGAGGATCTGTGCGGCAAGAAGGTCGCCGTTCCCGTCGGTACCTTCCAGGCGAAGATGGTCGAGGCGGCATCGGCCAAATGCGCGACCCCGGTCAACATCATGTCGATTCCGAAAATGCCGGATGTGCTGCAGGCCGTCCGCACCGGGAGGGCTGACGCCACGGTCAACGGTTACGCCACCAGCGTCTACACCACCGAACACCAGACCGGAAACGGCAAGGGCCTGCAGGCGCTGCCGGATATCCGCCTTGCCGTCGGTTATCTCGGCATGCTGACCGCCAAGGACAATCCGCAGCTGCGCGACAGCGTCGTTGCCGCCTTGCAGCAGATGGTGGACTCCGGCGCCTACGAGACCATCATGAAGAAGTGGAGCCTCGGACCGCTGGCCGTGAAGACCGTCAAGGTCAATGATGCCGCCAACATGCCTGCGGATTGACGCCGATGGCCCTGTTTGAAGCGTCACCCATATCGCTCTCCCTTGCGCCATCGGTCGGAAGACCGATGCGTTGGGGACAGATCGCAACCGGTGCCATCGCGATTTCAGCGCTGGCCTTCTTTGCGCTCGTCGTCGGGCAGAGCCAGAGCATCCAGTGGTCCGAGATCCCCCGCTATCTGGTGGATCCTTCGATCCTGCGCGGCGTGCTGCTGACGCTTGAACTGACGGCTGGCGCCATGGTGTTCGGCATCGTACTCGGATGCCTGCTGGCGCTGATGGCGACGAGCCAGAACCCGGTTCTCAAGGTGATCGCCGCCGGCTTCGTCTGGTGGTTTCGCGGCGTGCCGTTGATTGTCCAGATCTTCTTCTGGTTCAATATCGCCCTCTTCATCCCGCAGGTCGGGATGGGAAGCTTCACCATTTCGATCAACGATCTGGTGACGCCGGCCCTGGCCGGCTTCCTCGCACTCGGGCTGCATGAAGCTGCGAACATGTCGGAGATCATCCGCGGCGGCCTGGTCGCAGTCGATCGCGGCCAGCGCGAAGCGGCAACGGCGCTCGGGCTGAAAAAGACACAGACCTTTCTCACCGTCATCATGCCCCAGGCCACGCGTATCATCGTGCCGCCGACGGGGAACCAGGCCATCGGCATGCTGAAGGCCAGCGCTATCGTCTCGGTCATCGGCATGCAGGATCTGCTGACGCAGGCCCAGGCAATCTACGCCCGGAACTTCCTCGTCATCGAACTGCTGTTCGTCGCCTCGATCTGGTACCTCGCCATCACGACCGTCGCATCCATAGGCCAGCACTATCTCGAAAAGAGTCTCGTTCCGAAAGGCCGGACAGCAGAGAAGCCTCGTGCTCCCGGACGGGCGTGATCGCGGATCGATCGTCGTGAATTGAGATCAACAACGAAGGGGTCGCCAGTGCAGCGCGCCCCATCAGGAAACAGCAGAGGAGCATGACATGAAATTGGGAATCGACAGCATAAAGCTGCCCGAGTCAAAGAAGCGGGGGCCTCTGGCAAGCCTCGATCACGTCAAGGAACTTGGGCTCGCAGGCATTTTCTTCAGTACGGCGCTGGACATGAGCCCCGATCTCGACAGCGGCCTGCTGCGCGACATCAGGGCGAAGGCCGACGACCTTGGCCTCTATCTCGAAAGCGGCATCGGCAAGATCAATCCCTATTGCAGCGCCGAGGAACCGGCGCTGCGGGCAGCCGGCGGCGGCGATATCATTGCCGGTTTCACGCGCATGATCGAGGCAAGTGCCGCGATCGGCTGCCATGAGCTCTGGGTTGCTCCGGGCAATTTCAAGAGCGAATATCGCGGCCGGCTGGCCAATGACCGCTTCCGCACCGATGTGACCTGGGAAGAGCAGTTGATCGGGATCGAAAAGGTCCTCCGCAAGCTGGCGCCCGTCGCGCGCGCCAATGGCGCGCACATGAACATCGAAACCCACGACGAGATCACCTCCTTCGAGATCCTGCGATTGATCGAGAAGGTCGGCGCCGATTGCGTCGGCGTCGTCTTCGACACGGCAAACGGACTGCAGCGGGGCGAGCATCCGGTCTTCGCCGCCAAGCGGCTGGCTCCCTATATCCGCCAGACCCATATCAAGGATGCCTATGTCGGCCGCGCTCCGGGTGGTCTCGATTTCCAGACCAGACCCGTTGGCGGCGGCATTGTCGATTTCGCCGCGATCCTTCCCATTCTCAGCGACGCCAACGCCGCGCTGAACCTATCGCTGGAGGTTGCCCAGTCTGTCGCCGACAAGCCTCGCAAGGCCAATCCACGCCAGTGCATCGAGATCGACGATCCGGTCTGGCGAGCTGGCCACCCGGACCTGACGGCGGATGAGCTTGCGGCCTACATGGCGATGGTGGATGCCTATGAAAAGCGGGTCGCCTCCGGAGCGGTTCTCGACTGGGAAGCCTATGAGAGCAGCCGCTACGGCTACCCGACCTATGAGGTGCAATCCTACGGTTTCGACGAGGCGATTGGTTTCATCAAGCAGTCGGCCCGCCACATCGAGGCTATTTGCGCCGAAAAGGGTATTACCTTGTCCCCGCCGGCAAAAGAACAAAAGGCAGCCTAGCCTTTGAAGATAGCGCGGGCGGATATTTTTGTCGGCGCCTTCAATTGGGATTTCTATCAAAATGCAGTGGTTGCGCAGAAACATTCTTATAGAAATAATTACGACGAACGGATATTCGGTGCACGAGTAACTGGACGCAAAACATTACCGAGGCTTGAAGTGGTGAAGGCAATAAGGAAGACGCGCCGTCAAAGCGTCAAGGCGCCACCCGCGTCCATTGGGGCGGTCGATAGCGCCGACAACAACGACGACGTCTCCGAGCGCATTCGCGCCACGCTGGCGGCAGCTATCGGTGAAGGCGCCTTAAAGCCGGGCACGAAAATCCTGGAGGAGGCGATAGCGGAGCATTTTGGCGTTAGCCGCACGGTCGTACGCGGCGCGCTCGGTGTTCTCGAAAGTGATCACCTCCTGGAGCGAAAGAGAAACCGCGGCACTTTTGTTGCCGAACCCAGCATTGCCCAGGCCAAGAACCTGTTCGAAGCCCGCCGAAAACTTGAAGGACTTCTGCTGGAGCTCGTTATTGCACGGGCAACGGCCGAACAACTCGATGCCCTGCAAAAACTGACCGACGAAGAAGAGCACATCCATCATCATGGTGATGAGAAATCCAAGACGGTTCTGTCTGGCAAATTTCATATCGTACTCGCCGAAACCGCCGGAAATCCTGTCTTGACGGAAATGCTGTCGAAGATCGTCGCTCGCCTGTCCCTCGTCATGTCCTTGTACGAAGAAGAGCGTAAGGACGATTGCGGCGCAGACCACCACCGAATGATCGTGGCGGCGCTGAAGGCCAAGGACCTGGCGAAGGCTCAGCAACTAATGGACCATCACCTGGCCGATATCGAGGGCCGAGTGCGGCTCACCGAAGGACACGGTGATCGGCATACGTTCCTGGCTGTCCTGGAGAACTTCTCGTAGTTTCGAACGTCGCTCTCCGAATAAGATATGCCCATCAATGTTCGCTTTGATGGGAATCAAACCGACGAGATGGAGATCGGTTCTTGTGACCCCGGCCCTGCTGCCGAAATGACCGCCGATCCGGAGCGGAGTTGCAATTGACGTTTGGCCGGTGCGACGCGCCGTATGGCAAATGACGGATCTATTGCAGCGTGCCGCTGATCACCATTTTTGACACGAATGCGGAAAGAAGCTGGCTATCGAAATGGCCCGGCGAATTCATCATCATGTTGATCGCCTCTGCTTGTGAGAAGGCGCGCTTATACGGCCTGATGGTGGTCAGCGCTTCGTAAACGTCACAAATCGCCGCAAGCCGGGCGACGTAAGGGATCTTCTTTCCGGCGAGGCGACCAGGATAGCCGGAGCCATCGAACTTTTCGTGGTGGTAGCGACAGATGTTGAGCACCGGCTTCGGGACATGGGCGACATGGGAAACCAGCTCATATCCCCGCTGAGGGTGCCCGCGCACAAGATCCATTTCCTCGGCCGTCAGTTTACCGGGTTTCGTCAAGATGTCGTCCGGAAGCGCCATTTTTCCAAGATCGTGAACCAGTCCACCCAGTCCCAATACCCGCACATCCTCTTCTCCATGACCGAGGCTGCGCCCCAGGGTGATCATCAATGCGCTAACCGCCAGCGAGTGGAGGAACGTCAGCTCATCTTTTTCCTTCAGCTTGGCGACTGCGATCAGCGCACCCGCATTGTCGAAGGCTGCCGACATGATCCGCTCCACAGCTGCGCTTGCCGCATCACTGGCGAAAGAGGCTTTGATCCTGGCATGGGCAAGCATATGACGGATCTGCGGTCTCGTATCCTCGACGCATTCCCTCGCCTGCTTGATATCCTTGGCCGAAAACACGGCACGAAGCTGGGCGTCAAACGCAGCCCGGTCGATGTCCTGTGCCCCGCCCGGATCGACATCCGCGCCCTTTCCGACGTCGATAACAACAGTCATGAGGCGGCTTGCCATCAAATTCTCGACCTGACCGGTGGCCGATATCAGGAACGGCTTGAACCGGCGTGTCCTGTCTTCTCCCTCAATTTCGACGTCCTCAACATACATTCCGACCCGCAATTGGCTGACATGTATCCGTTTTCGCATCTCTGATCCGTTCAAAGTGATCTTGGTATTCAAGCGTTGTCTCAGCTATCCGGGGCCGGCTCGAGCGCGAAAACCTCGCTCAGGCTATAGGGCTCCGGCACGGGTCTTGTCTTGGTTGAGCCGTTGTCCATGCTGATCTAAAAAGGCCGCGGCAACCGTTCGATCGACGGCTTTCGAAAATAGATAGCCCTGCCCGAGCTTGCAGCCGAGCTGGCTCAATTGAGCAGCTTGGGGTTCTGTTTCAATCCCCTCTGCGACGACCCGGATTCCCAGCTTGTGAGCTATTCCGATCAAGCCCTCAACGATGAAGGTCCCAGCGTCGCCCGGCACCATGCGGTCGATGAAGGACTTGTCGATCTTGATGATGTCGACCGGCACCGTCAGCAGGTGGGTCAAAGACGCGTAACCCGTGCCAAAGTCGTCGAGGGCAACCCGCAAGCCCTTGGACCGAAGAGCCTTTATCTCGTCCGCGACGACATAGTCCCGTTGTCCGAGATAAACCGATTCCGTCACTTCGAGGATGATGTGCTTGAGGGGAACCTGCGCTTCCCCGAAAATTCGGCACAGCCTGTCTTGCAGATTACCGCCACGAAAATCTGCCGCGGACAGGTTGATGCCTACATGCTGGAGAGGAAGGCCTCGGGCGAGCCAGCTGCGGATGTCTTTCGCAACCCTCAGCAACATCCGTTCGGTCAGCTCAGCAGCAATATGCGCGTCTTTCGTCGCCTCATGGAAATGCGCTGCGGCTATGATTTCGCCGGAAGGCGTGGTCATTCGACACAAGGCTTCGAAACCGACAATTTCGCGCGTATCCAGGCGCAAGATCGGCTGGTAATGCGCATCGATCCGATCGTCTTTCAGGGCGACGCCCACGTCCCGAGCCGCCCTGAAGCGTCTGGTCAGGGCGGTGCCCAGGCCGGGATAGTGTTGCACGTACCGGCCGCGATTGTGTTCTTTTGCATGATAGAGCGCCACATCGGCGTTCTGGCGGGTCTGGTCAGGGTTTGTTTCCGTCTCTGCCAACGCGCCGCCAATCGTCGCGGCGGGAAAGACGACATGACCGTCGCAGGTTGAAGGAGAAGACAGTGCTGTGAGGATGTCGGTCGCGCTCGCCTTCAGATCAAGGTTTTTGTCGCCCGACACAATGACAGCAAACTCATCTCCACCGAGCCTAAAGGTGTTTTTGGTGCCTGCTGTCGTGGCGACCCGGTCTGCGACCACTTGAATCAATGCGTCGCCGGCTGCGTGCCCGAACGTGTCGTTCACGAGTTTCAAGTTGTCGATGTCAACAAGCAAGATGCCCCAGGCGCGCCGGGATCGAGGCAGCTCTTCGGCGAGAAGCTGGTTGAAACGAGCGCGATTCGACAGGCCCGTCAAAGCGTCGCTGTATGTCAGCCGCTGACGTTCCATCACCCGCTCTTCGCGATCGATGGCGATCGTGCAGAGATGGGCACAAGCCTCGACGAGGTCCCGTTCGACGACCTTCGGACCGCGGCGGTCTCGATAGTAGAAGGCGAAGGTGCCGATCACCCGGCCGCCGCTCTTGATTGGGCTGGACCAGCAAGCCCGCAACCCCAGCGGAAGCACCAGAGACTTGAAATCCTGCCAACGAGGATCGGTCTCAATATCGGTGACAACGACCGCTTCTCCGAAATAGGCAGCAGCGCCACAGGAGCCCGCAAGAGGACCGGCTTGAAGATTGTCGACAGCCGTTGAGTAGTCAGGCGGCAGGGAAGGTCCGGCAAGTGTGTGGAGACGGCTTCCGTCGAACCTCAGCACCGAAGCGATGACTCCAGGAACGGCGGCCTCAACCTTAAGGCAAAGTTGCTCGATCGTTGCTGCCAGCGGTTCCCCTTTGGCAATCATTTCCAGAATGGCATTCTGCAACTCAAGGATCATAACGTCACTTCCCGGAAGGAGACCCCTGCCTACCAAACCGACTTTCAAATCAGGTTACGCCGTTGATTAGATTTTGATCGAATAGACGCCGAATGATCGGTTGGGACCTGTCGTGGCGAGCTTCGCGTGCGAAAGCTCTCCAGCATTCTGACCTCCTTCTCGGAGTGAGATTGACCGATGTCACGATCGTTCTCTAAAGACGGTTATGAAATGCAATCCTCAGTCGCGCTCTTGAGGGCGCCGAGTCGGGAGCACGGCATAATTTTCGAGAGTCAGAAATCAGCTTATCGGATATGGTTCTAAATGCGTTGCAATGTCACCATCTGGCTGTCGCCGCACAAATGGAAATTGGCCTAAAAGATGATCGGTGGCGATAAATACGTTGGCTCCGTAGGAAAAGCATCGCTCGCGATCATCGCGCTGATGTTTCTGTCACTGACCACCCTTTTGTCGCTCTGGCTCATTTCCAGTTACGAGACAGCTGTTCGCCGGGGCGATGAGCGTGTCAGCGCGGCTTCCAAAATCGTTGCAGCGAACGCGAACTGGTTGAATTCCCTTGCCCGGGAGACCCTGCACCGGATTGATGATGCTCTGGGGCCGAGTATGTCTTTGCCCGGGCCGGATCGCGTGCGCGATCTCGACGCTGCCGTCTACGACCTTCCTCCTCAGGCGACTGCCTATGTCATCGGAGCCGTTGGAGAAACGCTCTACTCAAATGATCGCGATATCCGGCCGGTCAACGTTACGGATCGCGACTACTTCGTTCGGCTGAGAAACGGTGCTGACGAATATACATCGCCGCTGATCATCAGCCGCCTTTCCCAGCGGCAGATATTCGTCTTCAGCCGCAGGCTGGAACGAAATGGCGAGTTCGCCGGCGTCGCCGTGATTGCCTTCGACGCGAGCATCCTAAGGCCAATATGGGACGCGGTGGCGATAGGCGAGAACTCGATTGTCAGCCTCATAAGACGCGACGGGCAACTTATCGCCCGATACCCGGAACCTGCCGGACCAGTCGATATGCGAAACCACAAGCTGTTTACCGACTATATGAGGAAGGCGACATCAGGCACATATCGCTCCGTGTCGCCAGTCGATGATGACGATCGCCTGGTTGGATACCGAATCCTCGAACGCACCCCTTTCGTGGCCATTGCTTCGGCAGATATCCATGTGATCATGCAGCCCTTTTGGGAGGATGCAAAAATCGCGGCTTTGTTGGTCGCTTTCGCCCTCGTCGGCGCTTTGGCCGCTGCATTGTGGATTCAGAACCTGATCAAGGTAGACACATTGCACACCAAGCAGCTTGCGGATGCGTTGCGGTCAAATAAAACGCTCATGCGCGAGATACACCATCGAGTGAAGAACAACCTGCAGACGGTGATGGCCCTGCTGCGCTTGCAGGGTTTTGAACCGGAGGCTGTTCAAAAATTAAATGAGCGCATTTCTGCGATGTCTGCCGTTCACGAGCAGATGTACGGCTTCGACCAGTTTAGCGGAATATCTGCTCGAGAGTTCATTCCATCATTCGTTAGGACGCTCGTCGACGTCCATGGCCGCGCCGTTTCCGTCGACTTTGAAATCGACGACATCGTGATTGCAGCCGACAAGGCAACGCCGTTTGCCCTCTTGCTCAACGAGTTGATTGCCAACAGCATGAAATACGCGTTCGACGGCCGAGCATCCGGAAACATTCGCGTCATGCTGCACGTGACCGAAGGAGAGGAATCCCAACTTACCGTCGCTGACGACGGGATTGGATTCGATGGTCGATCGGACAGCGCCGGGATGGGGACGCGGCTGATTAAAGCCTTCGTCAATCAACTGCATGGCGAGGCGAGATATAGTCGCCTGGAAGGGACGCAGTTTACGGCAACACTCAAGCTTGCCGATTGAGCGAGAGAAGCCACCTCCCTGCCCAAAGCAAGCCTTGGGTTATCCCGCCGTGTCGGGAGCACTTTTCATTGGGTTGGAGCGACACATTTTCCAGATGGCCTGCCGCTCGTGCGGGATTGTTCCTCGCCGTCGGCTTGCTTCGTTCAGATGTCACTGGGAGCAAAACATGACGAATGTTCCAACCATAGCCCGTATCTGGCGTGGCCGCACCAAGCCGGAATTTGCCGATGAATACGAGGCTTACAATCGCGCTGAGGGAATTCCGCCACTGCTTAAGACGGCGCTCGGCGTCCAATTGCTACGCGAAGATCGAAAGGATGAAACATGGTTCACGACGATCTCCTACTGGGCCGACATGCAATCGATGACGGCGTTTACGAAAGGTGATCCGGAGCAGGTTCATCATCTGGCGCGAGATGCAGAACTGCTGTGCGAACTTCCGGAGCGTATCCAGATACACAAGATAGTGGTCCCTCCCAATCTGCGTTGAGAATCCTTGGCCGCTTTTCGAGTCTTGCGCCCTTCCGCTAATCCAAAGATAATCATGGATTCCGGCGCCTCTCATGGAGCCAAAACGTTTTGGCTTGACTCCCAAAACGTTTTGGAGAATCTTTTTCTCAATTCGGGAGGAAGATCTTGGCCAATCTCAAACAGCTCGCGCAATCGCTGGGACTGTCGATCACCACGGTATCGCGGGCGCTCGATGGTTATGCCGATGTGTCGGCCGCCACGCGCGAACGGGTTCGAGAGGCTGCCGACAAGGTCGGCTACCGGCCGAATGCTTCGGCGAGGCGCCTCCGCAGGCAGCGCGCCGAACTGGTTGCGGTCACGCTGCCGAGCGATCCTGGCCATATCGGTCCTCCGCATTTCCTCGATATGTTGTCCGGCTGTGCCGAACACCTTGCCGCTGCCGGCCTCAATCTGGTGATTGCGCCGGTGCCGCGCGGCGAGAGCGAACTCGACATCTGCCGCCGCTTCGTCGATGGCCGCCGCGTCGACGCCATGCTTCTCGTCCGCACCAAACGCAAGGACGAGCGCGTCGAATTTCTGCAGTCGCGCGGCATTCCCTTCGTCACCAACGGCCGCACGGAAAGCCTGCTGTCCCATCCCTATATCGACGGCGACGGTTTTGCCGGCTTTCGAGCCGCGACGCTGCGCTTCCATGCTGCCGGCCACCGCCGTATCGGCCACATCGCCGGCCCGCAGGAATATTACTTCGCACATGACCGCTGCCGTGGCTGGCGGGCGGCGATGGAGGAATGCGGCCTTGCCACCGACCTCTGCGCCGAAGGCGCGCCGTTGGAACAGGGCGGTTATCTCGCCGCACTCGAACTTCTGCGCCAACCCTCGCGTCCGACCGCACTCGTTTGCGCCACCGACGAAATGGCGATCGGAGCGCTCCGGGCGCTACGCGAGGTCGATGGCGGCAACCAGATCAGCATTGTCGGCCATGACGACCTGGCAATGGGCGCCTTCACAAGCCCGCCGCTGTCGACCATGCGCATGACCGGCGAAAACCTCGGCGCGAACTTCGCCTCGCTGCTGCTGCGCGCCATCGCCGGCGAACCTGCCGAAGAACTCCAGGAGCTTCACGCGATCGAATTCGTCGATCGCGACAGCCATCGCCGTCCCGCCAAGGCGGCATAGACAGCCGTGCATCTCAAACAAAGAACAATGAAGGAGGAGAAGATGAAACATATCATGTCATTTGGAGTTCTGGCTTCCACGGTGCTGGCCTTCGCCTCGCCGGTGCTGGCCCAGACCGTTTTCGTATCCACCCAGCTTCGTCCGATCGAGGAGGCGACCGTCGTTCGCGAGGAACTCCTGAAGGACGTCGGCTCGGTTGACTACGTGGTCGAGGAGCCGCCGCAGTTTGCGGTGCGCATGGAAGCCGAGCGTCAGGCCGGCAAGCACACCGTCAGCCTCGTCGGTGCACTGCATGGCGAGCTCTCGCCGCTCGCCGACAAGGACACGCTCGAGCCGCTTGACGATCTCGCCAAGAAGTTGGCAGCGAGCGGCATGCCGCAGTCGCTGCTCGATCTCGGCAAGCTCGGCAAGTCGACCCAGCAGTACATCCCGTGGATGCAGGCGACCTATGTGATGGCCGCCAAGAAGGAAGCGCTGCAATACCTGCCTGCCGGCGCCGACGTGAACGCGCTGAACTACGATCAGCTGATCGAGTGGGGCAAGAATATGCAGGACGCAACCGGCCAGCCGCAGATCGGCTTTCCCGCCGGCCCGAAAGGCCTGATGGCGCGTTATTTCCAGGGCTATTTCTATCCCTCCTTCACAGGCGGCGTCGTGCGTACTTTCCAGAGTGCCGATGCGGCCGCCGGCTGGGAGAAGCTGAAGGTGCTGTGGGCCTATGTGACACCGAACTCGACCAGCTACGACTTCATGCAGGAGCCGCTCGCGGCCGGCGAAGTCATGGTTGCCTGGGACCACATCGCCCGGCTGAAGAATGCCATTTCCGCCGCACCGGATGATTATGTGGTCTTCCCCGCTCCCGCCGGTCCGAAGGGCCGCGGCTACATGCCAGTCGTCGCCGGTCTCGCCATTCCGAAGGGCGCGCCTGACAAGGCCGGCGCAGAAAAAATCATCGAGCACCTGTCCATGCCGGACACGCAGCTCCTGACCGCCTCCAAGGTCGGCTTCTTCCCGACCCTCAACGTCAAGCTGCCGCCGGATCTCGATGCCGGCGTCGCCCTGCTCGCCGGTGCCGTCACCGCCACCCAGGCCTCCAAGGACGCGGTCATCTCGCTGCTCCCGGTCGGCCTCGGCGACAAGGGCGGCGAGTTCAACAAGGTCTACATGGACAGTTTCCAGCGCATCGTGCTGCAGAACGAGCCCATTGCAGACGTGCTGAAGGCCCAGGGCGCGACGATGGCCAAGCTGATGACCGACACCAAGGCTGCCTGCTGGGCGCCTGACGCCAAGAGCGACGGCCCCTGCCCGGTTCAATAAACCCACTTAGCAAGCGTCCGGGCGAAATGCCCGGACGCTCTTTCACCCCTCTGCTCGTCGAGGCGGGAGCCGATGACCAATAGCCGACCCTGGATCCCCTATCTGCTGATCCTGCCATCCGTCGCCTTCCTGGCACTGCTGTTTGTCGTGCCGCTGGTGCAGACGATCTGGCTGGCGGTGTCGGATAATGGCGCGCCGTCGCTTGCAAATGCCGAGCGCATGGTCACCGACATCAACTTCACCCGCTCGGTGAAAAATACCTTCCTGCTGACGATCGCGGTCGTGCCGGTGCAGATCGCCCTTGCGCTGGCCATGGGCACGATGGTCGCCAAGGTCGGCCGCGGGCGCGAGACGATCCTGTGGATCTGGACGATCCCGCTCGGCATTTCCGATCTCGCCGCCGGTCTCGTCTGGCTGTCGATCCTGCAAAATACCGGCTATCTGAATTCGCTGCTCTTCGGCCTCGGCATCATCAGCCGGCAGGCAAGCTGGCTCTCCTACCAGACGCCGGTCGCGCTCTTCATCGCGATTGCAGTTGCCGAAATCTGGCGCGGCACGGCAATCGTCATGGTCATCATCGTTGCCGGCCTCAACCAGGTGCCGAAGGAGTTCAAGGAAGCCGCCGAAATCTTCGGCGCGGGTCCGTGGACGCGTTTCTGGCGCATCACCCTGCCGCTGATCCGCCCCGCGCTGCAATCGGCGCTGATCCTGCGCACCGTGCTCGCCTTCGAGGTCTTCGCGGTGGTCTATGCGCTCGGCGGGCGCAATTTTCCGGTCCTCGTCGGCGAGGCCTACAACTGGCAAAACCAGAACCAGAATTACAGCGTCGCTGCTGCCTACGCGGTGCTGATCATGATCATCTCGCTTGCCGCCACGCTTATCTATCTCAAAGCCCTGAAGGTCGATCCGGAGCGCCTGCCATGACCACGGATACCATCAGCACGACCACAGACACCCCTAAAGCCGCCAGCTTCGTCTCCTCACGGCGCTGGCTTTTGTGGAGCGGCATCGCCGCCCTATGCGCCTGGGTGCTGGTGCCGATCTATCTGGTGGCGCTCGGGGCGCTCGGTGGTCGCCAGGGCGTCTATGTCTGGCCGAAGACCGGTCTTCCCGCCGGCATATCGCTCGAGCCCTTTTTTCTCTTTCTGAAGACCGAAGGCGTCGTCCAGTCCTTCCTCAATTCGCTGGGGGCAGCCGCCATCACGGTGGCGCTTTCGATCCTGCTCGGCGCGCCGGCAGGTTACGCGCTCGCCCGCTACGATTTCCGCGGCAAGGACAGCTACCGCCTTCTGGTGCTGCTGACCCGCGCCTTTCCGCTGGCGATCCTGGCCTTGCCGCTGACGGTCTCCTTCATCCGGCTCGGCCTCTACGATACGATCCTCGGCGTCGGCCTTATCCATACGGTTCTGGCGCTGCCTTTTGCCGCACTCGTCACCCAGGGCATTTTCCTCGGGGTACCCAAGGAGTTGGAGGAAGCCGCCTTGGTGTTCGGCTGCACCCGCATTCAGGCCTTCTTCAAGGTGGTGGCACCCTTGGCCCTGCCGGGCATCGTCGCGACCGCCGTCTTTGCCTTCGTCATCTCGTGGAACGAGGTTTTTGCCGCCTCGGTACTGACGGTGCGCAACCGCACGCTGACCGCCTACCTGCTGACCGTGCTTTCGGAAAGCCCGATGCATTACCGCTTTGCCGGGGGCCTGATGCTCATCCTTCCATCGGTTGTCTTCATCTTCGCGGTCAGGCGCTACCTCTTCGCGATCTGGGGCATTTCCTCCAAATAACGGGACCAGAGATATGGCCAACATTGTCATCGACCGCATCCGCAAGAGCTTCGGAGCCTTCCAGGCGCTGAAAGAGGTCTCGCTGACGATCAACGACGGCGAATTCGTCTCGCTGCTCGGTCCGTCCGGCTGCGGCAAGACCACGCTGCTGCGCATCATCGCCGGCCTCGAGACCGCAACATCGGGAGATATCCGCATCGGCGACAAGTCGGTGATCGGCTTGCCTCCCAAGGATCGCGGCCTTGCGATGGTCTTCCAGAACTACGCCGTCTTTCCGCACATGACGGTCTATGAGAACGTCGCCTTCGGACTGCGGATGCAGAAGGCCGACGACGCCAGGGTGAAGGCGCAGGTCGAGAAGGCCGCCGGCCTCCTGCATATCGAGCAATATCTCGACCGCTACCCGAACAAGCTTTCCGGCGGCCAGCGCCAGCGCGTCGCGGTCGCTCGCGCCCTTGCCGTCGAACCGAAGGTTCTGCTGATGGACGAGCCGCTTTCGAACCTCGACGCGCTGCTCCGCCTCGAAATGCGCACCGAACTCAAGACGGTGCTGCAATCGGCCGGCACCACGACGATCTACGTCACCCACGACCAGACCGAAGCCATGGGCCTTTCCGACCGCATTGCCGTCATGCATGGCGGCGTGGTCGAACAGGTCGGCCATCCGGTCGAGATCTACAACCACCCGGCGACACGTTTCGTCGGCGGCTTCATCGGCAACCCGCCGATGAATTTCATCAAGGTGCCGGTGACAAACAGCCAGGTGGCGGCAGGCGCCGTACAGCTTGTCGCGCCGCGGGGGTCCGGCAATGAAGTGATCCTTGGCCTGCGCGGCGAAGCCGTCGAACTCGCGCCGCTGCCGCAGGGTCTCGAAATGCGGGTGCGCGTTGCCGAACCGATGGGCTCGCACCTGCTTCTGACCGGCTCGATCCACGACCAGCCGGTGCGCGTCATCCTGCCGGCCTCGGAGACCGTAAAGAGCGGCGACACGATCGGTCTGAAGCTCGACCAGAAGCGCATCACCTGGCTTTCACCCGAAAGCGGCAAGTCCTTTCCGGCCCTCTTGGCCTAAGAATACCGGAGCATCCGACATGAACATGCATACCGACCAGGCGAAGCGCATCCTCGCCGCCAACGATCGCGGCGGCTATACCGTGCCGACCGACCGGCTCTACCCGTTCCAGTGGAACTGGGATTCGGCCTTCGTTGCCATGGGCTTTGCGCTCTACGATACCGACCGCGCCTATCGCGAGCTGGAGCGGCTGGTCGAGGGCCAGTGGGCTGATGGAATGATCCCGCATATCGTCTTCCATGCGCCAAGCGATACTTACTTCCCGGGACCGAACGTCTGGCGCACGAGACACGCTATCCCGACCTCCGGCATAACCCAGCCGCCGGTCTTTGCGATTGCGCTGCGCAAGCTGCATGAAGCCGCCGGCAAGGATGGCGAAGCGCGCACCCTGCCCCTCTACGTGGCGGCGCTGAAATGGCATCGCTGGTGGTATTCGGCGCGCGACCCTGAAGGCACGGGGCTCATAGCACTCCTGCATCCCTGGGAAAGCGGCAGCGACAATTCTCCCGCCTGGGACATCGCGCTCGCCCGAGTGCCGACCAATACCGATACGCCTGTGGTGCGCAAGGATACCGGTCATGTCGATGCCGATATGCGCCCGCGCGACGAGGATTACCGCCGCTTCATCCATCTCGTCGATACCTATGCCGCCTGCGGCTGGGATCCGGCGCGGCAATGGGAAAAGGCGGCGTTCAAGGTCGCCGAGATCCAGACGACCGCAATCCTGCTCAAGGCGGGCGAAGATCTGGAACACCTTGCCCGCCTGTTTGGGCGGACCGATGACGCGATCGAGATCGCTGCCTTCAACGACCGCAGCCGCAAGGCGATAATGGCCCAGTGGCGGCCGGAGCTTGTCCGCTTCGTCTCGCGCGACCTGATCTCCGGCGAAGATGTCGAAGCCGCCACGCAAGCCGGCTTCATCCCCCTCCTCTCGCTGGACCTCGACAAGCAGGTTGCGGACGCCCTGGTCTCCGAAATGAAGGCCTGGTCCAAGGATCTCAAGGTTGCCTTCCCCACGACCAAACCCGGCATCGCCAGTTGGGAGCCGAAGCGCTACTGGCGCGGCCCCGCCTGGGCGATCATCAATTGGCTGCTGATCGACGGCCTTAAGCGCAATCGCTACGCGGATGTCGCCGAAGAGCTGCGGCAATCCACCATCGCAGCGATCGAAACGGAAGGTTTCGCCGAATATTTCGACCCGGTCACCGGCCAGGGCTGCGGTGGCCTCGGCTTTTCCTGGACGGCTGCCGCCTATCTATGGCTTGAGCGAGGCGTCGTCCTCGCCTGAGTGTAGAGCCGCGCCCAACTAAGCCGTTTCTACGATTGGCTTAACCCCTCCAGGTCGCCTAAATGTAAAGTGTATGATTTAATCATACACTTTGTTATAAGGAGATAACCGAGGACACACACTATGCGTACAACCCAACCCCTCACCATCACCCTTCCATTGGAAATGGCGCAGATGGTGAAGGCCAAAGTCAGCTCCGGCGAATATGCGACCGAGAGCGAAGTCATCCGCGACGGCCTGCGCACCTTGGCCGCCCGCGACGCCGCCGTTGAGAAATGGCTGCGAGACGAGGTCGTGCCTACCTATGACGAGACGAAAGCCCACCCCGAGCGCGGCCTTTCTGCCGAGGACGTCGGCCGGCGGCTCGATGCCCGTATGGCCGCTCACGCCAAGAAATAGCGCAGGGCATGAACTACAACGTCATTTGCGCCCAAGGCGAGCGACGACCTCGAAAGCTTGCACCCGAACCTTCATCCAACTGCGATTGAAGTTTCAGCGGCTCAGGACCTCTCCCTAATCCGGCTGCCACGGCTGCATGGTGAGCACATTGCCGCCCAGCTTGGCGAAGGCGCGCTGGCGGCAGGAGAAGACGAGGATCTGCTGGTCGCGCGATTGGCGGTGCAGCGCATCGAACATCCGCTCGATTCGGTCGTCGTCGGAATAAACAAGCGCATCGTCGAGGATGACAGGCGCCGGCCGGCCATCGCGGGCAAGCAGCCGGGCGAATGCGAGGCGGGTCAGCACCGAGAGCTGCTCCCGCATGCCGCCGCTCAGCCGGTCGACATCTTCGTCCAGACCGTTGCGGCGCACGATCTGCGGCAGCAAGGTGTCGCCGTCGAAGGTGATCGAGATGTCGTCGAACAGCAGGCCGAGCAGCGGGGCTAGTTCGCTCATGACCGGCTTGAGATAGAGGTCACGCGCCGCCGCGCGCGTCGCCGTCAGCGCCTTGCGCAAGCGATCGAGCACGCCGACCTCCGTCTCGAAACGCTTCACCTGTTCGCGCGCCGCTGCCAGAAAATCGCGCGTTTCCGACCAGTTTTCTTCCAGCGCACTGTCCGAACGGGTACGGATCTGACCGCCGAGATCAGCAAGCTCTTCGCGGAGCCTGGCAATTTCGCGGCCTGCGGCGTCGGCGACCGAGCGCGCCCTGGCAAGGGCAGCCTCTGCGCCTGCGAGGTCCCGCCCTGTCCTGCGCAAAGGCGCGGCCCGAAGTTCGACAGCATCGACCTGCTCTCTGGCGCTGGAAAGTTTTATGGCGAGGTCCTGCTGCAATTCAGTTCGGCCGGACTCGGGGCCGATGACCGCTTCGATGGCCTCGAGTTCCTGGCCAAGCCTGGCGTGCTCGGTCTGCGCGCGCAATATGGCCTCGCCGGCTTCCGTGCGCATCATTGACGCCTCCCGCGCCCGGTTGCGCGCCAGTTCGATGCGCCGTGTCGCATCCGCGAGACCGGCACGCACCTCTTCCGGGTTGGCGTCGAGTTCGACCGCACCCTGGCTGAGTTCGGCAAAGCGTGCGGCGTCGAGGTGAAGTGCGTCAATGCCATTCGGGGCGAGATCGGCGAGCCGCTGGCGCGCCCGCACCAGTTCCTCCTGCTTGTTCCGCGCGGCAATTTCGCGCTGCCGCGCCGCCCGCAGACTGTCGATACCGAGCTTGGCAAGCAATGTTTGGCGCATGGCTTCCGCGGTCTCCAGCGCCCCATTGTGATCGGCCTGCCGGTTGGAATGGATGGTCAGGGTGCCGACGCCTGCTATGTCGAGCCTCGCCATCCCGGCAAAGCTCTTATCCTCGCCGCCAATCAAAAGCTGGCGGTCCATGCTCACCAATCCGGAGACGTCCTTCAGGTAATCGATCCGGAGCGTGGGAAGGCCGACTTCGGCGGCTGCGCGCAAGCCGACGATCTTGATGTCCAGCGCTTCAAGCCGTTCGATGGCATCGGCTGGAATGGCGAGCAATGCATGCGCCGCATCCCCATCCTCGATCTGCTGGCGCGCGGCTTCCGCCTGTTCGAGACGCAGGCGGACCTCGGCCAAGCGCTCTGCGGCGTGGCGTGAACGTAGCGCTGCCTCGATCCGCGCGAGAAGTTCGCGGTTTACCCGCTCCTCCTCTTCGGCCGCCTGAACCTCCGCCGTTGCAGCCTCGCTTTCAACAAGCGATGCCGTGCGTCGCTCGGCTGCATTTGAAAGGTCCTTTTCCGCCAAGGCGAAACGCCGCGCGAGTTCGCCGCTGCGGTTCAATGCTGCGTGGAAGCGGTCGAATGCCTGCTGCGCGTCGTCGCGGCGGCTGGCGGCCAAGGCAGCCTCGGCATCGAGCGCTTTGAGTTCCCTGTCATGCAGTTTAGCAGCTCCGAGCGCCGACTCGGCATTGGCAATCGCGGTCTTCCGGCCGGCCTCCTCATCAGGGTTTTCCAGTTCGCTGAGTCTCGCCTGCACTGAGCGGCGGCGATCGAGCGCGCCGTGCAGCATCTCCACCTCCTTGGCCAGCCGCGCCTCCTCCGCCTGCAGCCGGTCACCCTCCTCGAGCGCGGCGGCAAAGCGGCCTCCGGTCTTTGGCCGGAGCGTCGCGGTGACCAGGCGATTGAGTTCATCCTCGCAGGCTTCGAGCACCGCCGACATGCGCCGTCCGCCCGTCAGCGCCTCCACCTCTCCCTGCACCGAAGTCAGCAGGCTTTCTCGCACCCGCTTGTCGTTCTCTTCCTCGCTCTTGCTGCGATTTTCGATGCCGGTGATGCCCTGGCGCACCCAGAGCAGGCCTGCCGGGCCGGCAGTTCCGCCGGAAATGAGATCGCCGATGAAAGCCTCGGCCTCGTCTGCCTGGGCGACGATCCGGCCGCTGCCGAGATCGGTGACGCTGGCGCGCCGTCCGCTATGGAACTGCTTGGTCAGGCGGTAGCGGCCGGCTTCGATCGTGATGTCGGCCTCGACGATCGGATTGCCGCCGCTATAGGGGCGCAGCATCTGCACGCTCTTTGGATTACCGCTGTGCGGCTGGAAGAACAGAGCATGCAGCGCCTCAAAACAGGTCGATTTGCCATGTTCGTTGGCGGCGCTCAGCACATTGACGCCGTCGGCGATTCCTTCGACGGATATGCCGCGGCCGGCGAAGCGTTTGACATTGTGAAGGCGAAGAGCGTTAAGTTTCATCGATCAATCGCCTCGCAATAGGAAAACAGGCGGATCAATGCCTCGCGCGCCACGCCCCTGTCATCGCCGGAGCGGGATTGGTCGAGGCTTTCGGAAAGCAGCAATTCCGCAGCATCGCGCAACGCGCCGGCTCGGTCGATGGTCTCGAGATCATCGCTCTCACAGTCGGTCCCCAGAAGGTCGGTATCGATCTCCAGATGTGCAAATTCCGGCGCGACCTGCTCCAACAGGCTGATCATTGCCGTCCGCCCGTTCAACCGGGCACGGCCGGACAGCGCGACGCGCAACAGGGTTTGTCGCCGCGCGAACGGTTCCGGCAGCGCGGCCTTCAGCGCTTCAACACCGTCTTCCGATGCCAGCAGCGGAAGCTGTAATGTCTGCCAGGAAAAGCTGGCGGTCGTCACCGCTGTCGTCGTCGGCATCGCTCCCTGCCCGGCAATGGAAACGACCATCGCCTGCCCCGGCCGGTCATGCTTGAAACGGTCGGGCTCGGGAGCGCCGCTGTAATATGTTCTGGCGTCCACCGCTACCGATCCGTGCCAATCGCCGAGAGCCATATAATCGAGGCCGGCCAGCGCCGCGCGGTTCGGCGCAATCACGTTGGTGGCCGTGGCATCCTCCGAGAATTCCTGGATGGGGCCATGGGCGAGGCCGATGCGGATAGAGCCATCAGGTGTGGCAGCACCCGTCATCCATTCGGTCAGGTCGCGGCCCGGCCTCCTGGTCGTGCAAGGCGCCGGCAGCAGGATGACACCAGGTTCAAGCGGAAGGGGCGCCGCCTCCGTCGCCAGGATGACATTGTCGGGCACCACGCCGCGCGCCGCACTCCAGAGTTGGTCCGCCAGCAGCGAATCGTGATTGCCCGGAAGCAGCACCCAGCGCAGCGAAGCATTCCGGGCCATCTCACCAAGCGCTTGCCGAAGCACGGCCGGCGTCGGCGTCTCGGTATCGAAGGTGTCGCCGGCGAGCAGGATGACATCCGTCCCATGCTCTCGTGCCGCGCTGGCAAGCCTGGCGATGACACCATGCCGCGCCTCGCGCAGGCGCCCTCTCAAATCCTCCGGAAGATTGCCAAATCGCTTGCCAATATGAAGGTCCGAACTGTGCAGGAAGGAAAACATTAATCAGCCATGTTTGCGATGCGCCGCGAGCTTTCGAGCATGGCCAAGGACCTCTCGTCCACAGTTTCATGATTCCGTTGTTCCGAGGCAGACCATGCCTCCCGGCTATGGGCGAGGCAAGTCCATCCTGGCCGAGCAAGCAGTTATCCAATGTTTGTCTAATTTTGAGCGGTGCACGACACCCATCCCGTAGCCCTGCAAGAATTAGGCAGACGCGGTGACCCGCCACGCGGCGAAGGCATCGTCTATTATCCAAGGGTTTTACCTGCCGATGGAAATCGAACGGTTGATCCCATGATCGCCGCCCCTAAGTCACCTGGTTGAATACCACCATCTTGTCGTCGGCCATTTCTTCCATCGTCCAGGGAATGCCGCCGACGCCGTATCCTGACTGTCTGCGTCCGGCGAAAGGCATCCAATCGGTGCGGAAAGCGGTGTGGTCGTTGACGAGAACGGCCGATGCATCCAAATGTTTTGCCGCCCTGAGAGCAACCGCTATGTCGGCGGAAAAGACGCTCGCCTGGAAGGCATAGGGCAGCGAGTTGGCAATGCGGATCGCTTCGTCGAGGTCGCGGTAGCCGTAGACGCAGGTCAGCGGTCCAAAGACCTCGAGCATGGATACTTTCGCTTCAGTAGGCGGGTCCAGCAAAACCGAAGGCAGAAGTGTCGTCTCGGACATCCGACCGCCGCCGATCTGCCTGGTTCCGGCGTCCGTCGCCTCCTTGATCCAGGCGGCGACGCGGTCTGCCTCGCGTGGCAGGATGAGCGGCCCTACCTCGGTTTGCATAAGCGTGGGATCGCCGACATGCAGAGCTGCCACCCTGGCAGCGAGAGCCTCGGTGAAGGAAGCCAGAATATCTTCATGCACGAAGAGACGCTGGGCCGACACGCAGACTTGCCCGGCGTGATAATAGCCACCTTTGACAATGGTGCCGACGATCGCATCGACATTGGCGCTGCGGTCGACGATGACGGGTGCCGCTCCACCGTGCTCAAGCGCGCATCGGGTCCCCGGCGGCAGCTTGCCCTTGAGGTACCAGCCGACCTTGGCGGAACCGATGAAGCTCAAAAACGCGACGCGGCGATCGGTTGCAAAGGCTTCGGCAAGCGCGTTGTCCTCGGTGATGAGGGTCTGGCACCAGCGCTCATCGAGACCTGCCTCCCAGAACAGCTTGACGATCTCGATGCAGGAAATCGGCGTCGTTGCCGCCGGCTTCACGATAACCGGGCAGCCGACCGCGATCGCCGGCGCGATCTGGTGGATGATGAGATTGAGCGGATGGTTGAAGGCCGAGATCGCCGCCACGACGCCGATCGGCTCCTTGGTGGTGAAAGCCCATCTGTTGGCGCTGGCCGCAGTCAGCCCCATGGGGATTTCCTTGCCGCCGAAATTGCGCAGCTCGTCCGCCGCATTGAGGAGGCCGTCGATCCCGCGCGTCACCTCGATGATCGCATCCGTCAGCGGCTTGCCGCCTTCACGGGCGATCATCATCGCAAAACGATCGCGGTTCTCCTGCAAAAGCGCCGACGCCTTTCTGAGGATGGCCATCCGCTGATGCGCGGGCAGCCAGCCGTCGCGATCGGCGAAGGCGTTGGCGGCGATCTGAAGCTTGCGTTCGAGTGCGGCCGCGTCATCGGCCGGCAGCTCTGCAATCGGTTCGCGGTCGAACGCCTGGTAGACCTTCATGGCAAGCGGCATCTCAGGCCTCCAATATCTGGGGGAGCCGTTCACGAAGCTCCTTCACCAGCACGCGTTCGTTCTCCGAATAGTCGACAGGAACGTTCACCAGATGGACGCCGCCTCCGGCGAACGCCTCTTCGAGAACCTGTTTGAACTGGCCGATATCGTCGACCCTGGTTCCCTTGGCGCCGTAGGATTCGGCATATTTCACGAAGTCGGGATTGCCGAAAGTCATCCCGAAATCCGGGAACTCGTCCACCGCCTGCTTCCAGCGGATCATGCCATAGGCATTGTCCTCGATCACGAGGACAACGAGATTGAGTTTCAGCCGGACGGCGGTTTCGAGTTCCTGGGAATTCATCATGAAGCCGCCGTCACCGCAGATCGCCATGACGCGCCGCTCCGGGTAGAGCATCGAGGCAACCATCGCAGACGGCAGCCCGGCTCCCATCGTCGCAAGAGCGTTGTCGAGCAGCAGCGTGTTCGCCATCCGCGTCCGGTAGTTTCGCGCGAACCAAATCTTGTACATGCCGTTGTCGAGCGCCAGGATGCCGTCATGCGGCATCACCTCTCTTATATCGTGAACCAGCCGCTGTGGCGTGAAGCGATCCTCCGTCGCCCGCGTGGCGATACGCTCGAGAATGCGCTCGCGCAGATGAAGAAGCGCTTGCGCGTTTGGTAGCTTGCCCTCGAGGCGATCGGCCAGCGCCTTCAGAGAGGGGCCGATGTCGCCGATGACTTCGGATTGCGGGAAATAGACCTGCTCGACGGTCGCCGGCTGATATCCGATATGGACGACCTTCGGGCCGCTCTTGCCCATGATGAACGGCGGCTTCTCGATGGTATCATGGCCGATCGTGATGATCAGGTCGGCCTGTTCGATGGCCTCATGGACATAATCCCGCTCCGACAGCGCGGCGGTGCCCATATAAAGCTCGGTTCCGCCGGGAACCGTTCCCTTCCCCATCTGGGTGGTAAAGAACGGAATGCGCGTACGGATCACAAACTGCGCAATATCCGATGTCGAGCGTGGACGAGAGGCGGCGGCCCCGAACATCAGAAGCGGACGTTTGGCTGCGGCAATGAGTGCAGCGGCGCGGTCGAGAGCCGCGTCGCTTGCCGTCGGCAATTCGAGCTGATGCGGCGCAATCAGCGCCACCTCCTGGCATTCTTCAGCCGCAATATCTTCCGGAAGCTCGAGATGGACCGGACCCGGCCTTTCCTCCTGGGCTATGCGGAACGCCTCCCTGACCGTCGTCGGGATCATCTGCGGCGACACGATCTGCCTTGCGAGCTTGGTCAGCGGCTTCATCGACGCGACGACGTCGACCACCTGGAAACGTGCCTGGCGGGACGAGAGGATCCCCTTCTGACCGGTGATCATCACCATCGGCATCGCACCGAGCAAGGCATATGCGGCACCCGTCGAGAGGTTGAGGGCACCCGGCCCGAGCGTCGTCAGGCAGACGCCGGGCTTTCCAGTCAGGCGGCCATAGGTCGCGGCCATGAATGCCGCCGCCTGTTCATGCCGGGTGAGCACGAGCTCAATCGACGACTTGCGGATGGATTCGACGACGTCGAGGTTCTCTTCGCCGGGAATGCCGAAAATGCGGTCGACACCTTCGTTTTCAAGCGCTGCCACTAGAAGATCGGAGCCTTTGGTCATGGATGTGTGCCCGTGCTGTTTGGTT
The DNA here is from genome assembly GCF_048551595.1 of Rhizobium sp. CRRU65. Taxonomy (NCBI): domain Bacteria; kingdom Pseudomonadati; phylum Pseudomonadota; class Alphaproteobacteria; order Hyphomicrobiales; family Rhizobiaceae; genus Rhizobium; species Rhizobium sp. CRRU65. Next base: position 121,902 of record NZ_JBLYZH010000013.1, read on the forward strand.
TGAGACTTCCAGAAAGGAAGGTCCTTCGAAGATATGTTCTTTTCCGGGGCTGTCCATGCGTTCGGCGGCTTCAGCCGCAGTTCCAGCTTGACCTCTGACCGTGACGGGTGCTTGAGCCGTCATCGAGCGCTGGCTGATATGGACGTTCCCGAGCGCTCCCTGACGAGGAAGCTCGCCGGAGCACTGCGGGCATTTGGAGCCAGCGCTCAGTCGAAAAATACGACTTGGTCTTCACCTGCGAATTTGAAGTCGCCTTAAGACCAAGAACAAAATTGAAGATATTTGCGCCGCCGGCCTCGCGCGTGAAGCTGAGATAGGAGCCGAATCGTTCGGATTCAACGTTTTGAAGGTTTCGGATCGAGGCAAGAGTATCCTCGAAATCACGCCAGCACGCCTGCTTCACGATGATCTCGAAAATGTGAAGGATGGCCGGGGAGAGACGTCCCTGGGCGTCGGTCGTCGGCCCGATGATCTTGGCGCGGATCTCAAGAATATCGCCCATTTCATCTCCACGAACCTTAACGAAGGTCGAGCTGAGTGGACGCACCTCGTCGCGTTCGTAGATCCGCTGAAAATAACACTCAAAGCTGCGATTGCGCATCGATGCGGCTTTCCATTCGCTCATATCGACGCCGGCTTCTCGAAGAGCAGCGCAAAAGTTCGACCCCGAGACGCGCCACATCCGCAGAAACTGACTTGCCAACTCCAGCTTCGGGACCTCGATCAGCTGCAGCGGTATCGGCGTCGACGGGAGGGGAGAAGGAGCCGCTGGATCAGGGCGGGCGGCGATGCGAGATGATCGGGCAGCCTTATTGACAGTTCGATTTTCGAAGGGGCCGACCGGATCTTCGAGGTGATGGATTTCACGGTAAAAAACGACGGTGCCTGCAAGAAGCAAAATTAATATCAAAAGCCCTGGCCAAAGCAGGGACCAGCGGTTCCTCGGCATTGGGAAATTCCGGTGCCAAGGCGGGCTGTCTCGAGGAGGATCGACTGCTGATGGCACTTTATCCACGGCGCGACCTCACAAGCAAACAGGAGCGGCTGTGAGTTCGAGCTCAATCACTCTTGATCCTATTTGCGACCAACCGGTGTCGGTCGGCGCGTTGACCAATCAGCTCTGCTGACGACTCCCCCTGAGATGAGCAACGGATGCGAAAAACGGTACAGTCTGTCCGACTCACCTTCGACGCTGCAAGTGTGAAGTCGCGTGAGTGGAGCGTCAAGCATCAACCCCAGTGGATGGCGCTCGTCCCCTAATATTCACGTGGCGGCTTTGCAATGTCGGCAGCAACGTCGAGCGTTTCACAAGAAGCAACGCAGGGGTTAGTCTGCGAGCAGACGCAGCCTTAGACAATGCTTTGAAGCAATGGTGTCATGCGGTCATATGACGCGCTTGGCGCCAGGCCTGATAACGCTCCAGGGTCTCCTTGTTGGGCGGGTATACGCCCAAGGTCGATTTGCCTGATTCGATTTCCAGCTTGAGAAACTCTTCCTGCTCCTCCATCGCGACGGCTTCTTCGGCAATGTCGTCGACATATTCCCGCGGAATAACGATCACCGCTTCGCTGTCGCCGAAGATGATGTCATCGGGGTAAACGGCAACGCCGCCGCAGGCGATTGGCTGGTTCATGTCCGAGGCGTGGTGGGCAACCAGGTTCGCCGGCGCTGCCGGTCCCATGCAGTAGGTCGGGAGGCCCAACTGCGCGATATCGGCCGTATCGCGGACGCCGCCGTCGAGCACAAGACCGACGGCGCCACGATAGACGAGACGACGGGCGAGCATGGCGCCAATGCCGGCGACTTCCGCCAAGGAGCGGCAATCCAAGACGAGAACATGGCCGTCGGGGATCGTATCGATGGCCTTGCGCTGTTGATTGGATGGATCCGAACTGTAAGTCGAACCGTCGATATCTTCGCGCGCGGGGATGTAGCGTACGGTGACGGCTGGGCCGATCATCGGCCTGCCGGCGCTCGCCAGCGGCCGCACGCCGCGAACCGCGGTGTTCTTCAAGCCACGCTTCAGCAACAGGGTGCTGAGACTTGCAGAATTCGTCCGCAAAAGCTTTGCGTAAACTGATGGGTCCAAAACCGTCATGAGATCCTCCATTGTCCGGTGGAAGCTCTAGCACAAGGAATAGAGAGTTCAATAGAGAATTTTATGTTTCTTATTTGGGTAAAGGCTGTTTGCCATTAATCGCCTTTGTCAAGATGGCGGCACCCTCCACAACCTCGCGCTTGATTGCGCGCGCCCTGTCTGGGGTGGCTTCACCGATAAACGGGACGCTGATCGTTGCCACAAGTCGACCCTCGGAATCGAAGACAGGCGCGGCAAAGGCCCGGAGGCCAAGGTTGGATTCCTGGTTGTCCTCAGCGCATCCATTGCGCCGAATTTCAACGAGTGCTTCCTTTAGCGCCTCCGGATCGGTAATCGTATATGGCGTCTTTCCCTCCAGTCCGACGCTGCAATAGGCCTCGATGTCACCGTAGTCTGAATAGGCAAGCGCGAGCTTGCCGGCGGCGCCGACATGTTTAGGCGAGCGACTGCCGACCTTGATGAAGAGCGAATAATCGCCGGGACTGGAGGCTGCAAATATCGTCATCATCTCGTTGCCTTCGGGGGCGGCCAGCCTGAAGGATTCGAAAATGCGGTCAGCCGCAGCCGTCAGGATCGGCCTTGCCGCCTCGATCACCGTTGCCCTGTCGGCGCCAGGCGAGATGCGGCGCGCAAGCTCGACGAATTTTGGCCCCAGCTCGTAGGACGCTCCACCATTCACCCGCGCCACAAGCCCATGCGCGGCCAATGAATTGAGGATCCGGTAGACGGTCGAACGCGGAACTCCAAGCTGATCAACCAGCGCGGCCAGGGAAATTCCCGTCCTCGCATCGGCGACTGCCTCGAGCAGGTGGGCGGTCTTTTCGACGATGGGTGAGCCATGCTTTGGTTCAATCATGAACTTAGAATTCCATATGAGAATTATAATATTGACTTCTCCGGACCGAGCGAGCATGCTTGGCGGCGTAAGTGTCACATTTGACACTACGCGCTTGGCGGAGGAAGTAAAGCCATTTGGATAACCGCTGCGGCGGTGCTCAACCGGGTGGTTTTCACAAGACGGCACTGCGATGGACAGGATGCCGCTCGTTTGGTCTGGAGGAGGGATTTCATGAAGAAGATGAAGGCAATTGGTGCGCTGAGCATCGGACTGGCATTTCTGCTGGGTCCGGGCAGCGCAATTCGCGCCGACGCTGCCTCGGATAAGCTGACGGTCGTGGTGACCGACGAACCGAAGTCGCTCGATCCCTGTGACACCGACCTTTCGGGCAATTCTCGCATTCTGCACAACAACATCACCGAAGCGCTGGTCAATCTGAGCCCGGCCGACGGATCGGTCGTCCCGAGCCTTGCCGCCAGCTGGCGGCAAGTGGACGAGCTGACCTGGGAATTCAAGCTCCGCGACGACGTCACCTTCCACGACGGCAAGGCGTTTGATGCCAGTGCAGTCGTTGCCGCTCTCAAGCGGGCGCAGGATCCGGCACTGGCCTGCGAAGTCGGACTTGCGACGCTGAAGGGCGTCAAGTTCAATGCAGAAGCGGTGAACCCCACCACCCTCCTCATCAAAACGGATATCGTCGAGCCGATCCTGCCGAACAAGATGTCCGCCGTGGACATCGGTTCGCCGGCGACCCCGAACGACGGCAAGTCGCGCTCCCCGGCCGGAACCGGACCTTACAAGCTTGCAGCGTGGACGCCCGGGCAATCGGTCGACCTCGTGGCCTATGACGGCTATTGGGGCGACAAGCCGGCGATCAAGAACGCGACCATCATCTGGCGCGCCGAATCCGCTGTTCGCGCGGCAATGGTCGCCACCGGTGAAGCGCAGATCGCCTATGAAATAGCACCCCAGGACGGCACGACGGAACAGGATCATGCCTTCCCGAACGCCGAAACCTCGCTGCTGAGGATCGACGCAGAAATTGCGCCACTCAACGACAAACGCGTGCGCGAAGCCCTTAATCTTGCGATCGACCGGGACGGACTTGTCGGCACCATCTTCCACCAGGATGCCCAAAAGGCGATGCAGGCGGTGCCGCCGTCCGTCTTCGGCTTCAATCCCGACATCCCCGTCTGGACGTATGATCTCGAAAAAGCGAAGTCCCTGCTCGCCGCGGCGAAAGCCGATGGCGTGCCGGTTGACAAGGAAATCGTCATCTACGGCCGCATCGGCATCTATCCCAATTCGTCCGAAAGCCTGGAAGCCATTCAGGCGATGCTCGCGGATGCAGGTTTCAATGCCCGGCTCGAAATGCTTGAAACAAGCCCGTGGCTGAAGAAGCTTCTTAAGCCCTGGGACAAGGAACGTCAGCCGTCGATCCTGCAGACGCAGATCGACAACACCGAAGGCGACGCCGTATTCACGCTGCCGAACCGTTTTACCACCGACGGCAACCAGTCGACCATCGCCGATGCCAAACTCGACACATTGATTGCCGACGCGTCGAAGGCAACCGGCGACGAACGCAAGAAACTGTTCGAGGAGGCCTTCAGCTACATCGCCGTCGATGCGGTCAATATCGTGCCGCTGTTCCACATGGTCACGATTGCCCGCGTCGCCGAGAACGTCACCTACACGCCCGATGTGCAGGCCGGCAACGAGATCAAGCTTAAATCGATCAGCTACCGCTGACGGCGCAGACTGGTTGCCGAACGTCCCTTGAGGAGAGCGGATGTCCTTCACCTACTTCCTGAAACGTGCGGCCTTTGCGGCACTCGCCCTTGCAGCATTGATGACGTCCGCCTTCTTCCTCGTGCGGTTGACGGGCGATCCCGTCAATCTCTACCTGCCCGTCGATGCCTCGGATGCCGCCCGCGAAGCCATGCGCGTCCGTCTCGGCCTCGATCGTTCCCTCCCGTGGCAATTCCTCGATTGGGCCGGGGATATGCTGAGCCTCGATTTCGGCACGTCGCTTTGGCACAACCGCCCGGCCATGGACGTTGTCCTGGAGGCGCTGCCGAACACGCTGGCGCTCGGTGCCATTGCCTTGACCCTGGCCTTCATCGCCGCCGTCATCATCGGATCAATTGCCGCTGTCAATGCCGGCGGTTGGATCGACCGGGCCATCAACGTGCTGTCGCAGGCAGCGGCCAGCGTGCCGGATTTCTGGCTCGGGCTGATGGGCGTTCTGCTATTTGCCGTCACCTTGCGCATTCTGCCGACATCGGGTTTCGGCGGTCCGATCTATTGGATCCTGCCGGTTGCCTGTCTTTTTGCCAGACCGTTCGGGACGCTGGTGCAGATCGTCCGCGGCTCGATGATCGAAGCACTGAACGCGACATTTGTCCGGACTGCGCGGGCCAAGGGCGCGCGCGGCGGCCGGGTTACCTTCGTGCATGCGCTGCGCAATGCCCTCCTGCCCGCGGTGACCGTGACCGGTGACCTCGCCGCCCAGTTCGCCGGCGGCGGTGGCGTCGTCGAGGTTGTTTTCGGGTTTCCCGGCATCGGCAAGCTGCTGATCGACGGCATCCTGAAGCGCGATTTCGCGATCGTCCAGGCATCGATCTTCGCGGTCGCCGTCGTTATCTTCGTCATCAATATCCTGGTCGATATGCTCTATGCATCGATCGATCCGCGTGTGAGGGTCGAATGACCAGCACCTCCGCCGACGTCCTCCCTGCCCGCGAGCGCCGAAGCCGCCGCATCTTGTGGTTCATGCGTGCGCTCGCGGGTGACCCTATGGCGGTCGCAGCGACAATTTGGCTGCTGATCGTCGTCCTTGCCATTCTTGCGGATGCATCGTCGCTGCTGGGCGAAAACCGCATTTCGCTAAAGGCGCGCAACCTGCCGCCCTTCGACTTCGGCCAGTCCTGGACCTTGTGGCTGGGCGCCGACGCTCTCGGGCGTCCGCTCCTCGTTCGCCTCATTCAGGCGGCAGCGACGACGATCGGCATAGCGCTGGTGACCGTTCTGACGAGCCTGATCGGCGGAACGCTGCTCGGCGTGATCGCCGGTTACTTCGGTGGCATCATCGGCAACCTTGTCATGCGGATCTGCGACATCATTCTAGGTTTCCCGACACTGCTGGTGGCGCTCTTCGGGCTCTACCTGTTCGGCCCGAGCGTCGGTAACCTCATCATCGTGCTCGCCGTTACCCGTATGCCGGCCTATATCCGCGTCGCACGAGCCGAAACTCTCGAAGTCCGGGAGAGGCTTTTCGTTGATGCGGCGCGCGTCTTTGGCGGCGGGCCTGTCTGGATATTGCGCAATCACATTCTCCCAAGCGTCGCTCCCACGATGCTGACGCTCGCCTCGGTCAATCTCGCCATGGTCATGCTGTTCGAATCCGGGCTGAGCTATCTCGGCCTCGGCATCCAGCCGCCGGCCGTGAGCTGGGGCCTGATGGTGGCGCAGGGCCAGGGATATCTGTCATCCGCCTGGTGGCTGGGTTTTTTCCCCGGCCTGGCTGTGATGCTCACGACCATGTCCTTCAATCTCCTCGCCAACTGGTTCCGGATCATCAATGACCCGTCGCAGCACTGGCGTCTTGTCAGCCGGAGGCGCTGATGGCTCTTCTCGAAGTCAAGGACTTGCAGGTCAGTTTCGATACGGCAGCCGGCCGCATCCTGGCGCTCAACGGCGTTTCCTTCTCGCTCGAGCGCGGAGAGGTCCTGGCGCTGCTCGGCGAAAGCGGCTCCGGCAAGTCGGTGACCGCATCGGCCATCATGGATCTCGTTCCCAACCCGCCGGGCGAAATCAGTCAAGGATCGATCCGTTTCGACGGTGTCGAGCTGTTGCAGCTCTCGCGAAACGAGCGGCGCGATCTCTGCGGCGACCGGATCGCCCTGATCTTTCAGGATGCGCTCGCAGCGCTCAACCCGGTCTATTCCGTGGGTTGGCAGATCGCCGAAATGTTCCACATCCACGGCCGCACTTCGGAAGGCGGTGTCGAAAAAGCCGTGATCGACCTTTTGACGGCCATCGGCATTCCCGACCCTGAAAGCCGCGCCAGACAATATCCGCATGAGTTTTCGGGCGGCATGCGCCAACGCATCATGATCGCCATGGCCGTGGCACTGGAACCGGATGTCATCATCGCAGACGAGCCGACGACGGCGCTCGACGTGACGATCCAGGCGCAGGTGGTTGATCTTCTGGAGACTATCCGCAAACGCAGCGATGCCGGCATGATCTTCATTACCCATGATCTCGGCGTCGTCGCCGAACTCGCCGATCGCGTTGCCGTCATGTATGCCGGCCGCGTCGTCGAAACCGCAAGCGTCTTCGAACTGTTCGAAGATGCCCGCCATCCCTACAGCGTCGGATTGCTTGCCTCGCAGCCGCGCATGGACACGGATGAAGACGAATTGGTGCCGATCCCCGGCTCCGCGCCCAATCCTGTCGCCCTGCCTTCCGGCTGCGCATTCAGAACGCGCTGTCCACGCGCCGAAGGGCTCTGTGCGGAGGTCGTCCCCTCTCTTGAAACCGTAGGGCCGGGCCGCCAGGCCGCCTGCCACTTCCCGGTATCACCAGCATGATCGAACCTCTGCTCAAGGTCCAAAACCTTTCCCGGCACTTCGGCAGTGCCTCGGCGCCGGTGCGTGCCGTCGACGATGTCAGCTTCGAGATTGCCAGTGGAGAGACGCTCGGCCTCGTCGGCGAAAGCGGTTGCGGCAAAACCTCGCTGGTTCGGACGCTCTTGAAGCTTGGACCGGCAACAAGCGGCAGCGCTTTGCTTGACGGTGTGGACATTACGACAGCCAGTGGCCGGCGGCTGCATGAATTGCGCCGCAAGATGCAGGTCGTTTTCCAGGATCCTTACCAGTCGCTCAATCCCCGCATGCGGGTCGATCGGCTGATTTCTGAACCCTGGGCGTTGCACCCGGGGGTCGTGCCCAAGAGCAACTGGCGTGAAGAGACGGTCAAGCTGCTCGAATCCGTCGGGCTGCGCGCCGAGCATGCGGAGCGTTATCCCGCGGAATTCTCAGGCGGCCAGCGGCAGCGCCTTGGCATTGCCCGCGCTCTCGCCCTCAATCCGACACTTCTTGTCTGCGACGAGCCTATCTCGGCCCTCGACGTCTCGGTGCAGGCGCAAGTGATCAACCTGCTGGCCGGATTGAGGCGCGAGCGCAATCTGGCGATGCTGTTTGTCGCGCATGATCTCGCCGTTGTGCGGCATGTCTCGGACCGTGTGATGGTCATGTATCTCGGCAAGATCATCGAAACGGGGCCAAAGCAATCGATCTTCAGCGCTGCGGCCCATCCCTACACGCAGGCACTGATGTCGGCGGTCCCGACACCGGATCCGAGGCGTCGTGCGCAGCGCAAGCGTATCGTTCTGCAGGGAGATCTGCCGAGCCCCGCAAATCCGCCCAGCGGATGCCGTTTTCGAACGCGTTGCTGGAAAGCGACGTCGATCTGTGCAGAACAGGAGCCTGCCCTGACCACGCGAACGGCGGCCCCAGGTCTTCTGACCGCCTGTCATCACGCCGATCCGGAAATCGCCAACACAGCGCCTGAATTGGACACTGCATGGGTCCCTCGCCTTGAAGGGACCTGAAGCCAGGCCCATTATGCCAAGGTGATCGCAAAGCTGCGCAACCGTTGCGCCGGTCAACGACGATTATTTTCCGTTCGTGTTTCCCGTTTGTTTTGTGGCTGCCTTTAGCGCGCCTTGCTGCAAATCCGCCTCGTCGGCAAGAATGGCGGCGGCTTCATCGAGCAGGACGTCCTTTGCGTTCTTGCGAGCATTCTCGATGGCAATATCAGCGCTCAGGCTGCGCTCGCCTGCCTCCAGACCATCATCTCCACCCGGATCCTCGCCATCGCTCACTTGCGCTCGATCCTTGAACCGTTTCTCTCGAGCCGTCGCTTCTTTGCGACGTTCCGCTTCATTGAGGGAGATAACCCCTTTCTCGCGCTGTGCCTTGAGGTCGGCAAGGTCTTTTAACAAGCGTTGGAAATCCGGATCGCTTCCAGCCCGCGCATCATGGCGGCTTTGCAATGTCGGCAGCAACGTCGAGACAGTGTCGGAGGGCGTGTAATTCGCGGGCTTGATCTGCGCCCACGGCAGCGCATTGTCATAACTGGTCTCGCCGAAGCTCGTGGGATCGGAAAGTCCCGGTAAGCTGATATCAGGCGTCACGCCGCGCAGCTGCGTCGTACCGCCGTTGACCCGGAAAAACTGGGCAATCGTCACTTTCAGCTCCCCGAACTCAGGCTTGCTGTTGCGGACGATCTGGTCAAGGTCGACGACGGTCTGAACGGTGCCCTTCCCGAAACTGGGTTCGCCGACGATCACGCCTCGACCATAATCCTGGATGGCCGCGGCAAAAATCTCTGAAGCCGACGCCGAGCCGCGATTGATCAGGACACCCATCGGGCCTGCCCAGACAGGCGCTGCAAGCTCAGCGCTTTTGACCTCGATCTTGCCGTCGCTGCCGCGTTGCTGAACGACCGGTCCATTGCCGATGAAGAGACCGGTCAAATCAATCGCCTCGTCCAATGAACCGCCGCCATTGTTGCGCAGGTCAATGAGAACGCTGTCGACCTTTTCTTCCTTCAGTTCGTCGAGAAGCTTGGCGACATCGCGGCTTGCGCTTTTGTAATCCTGGTCACCTTTGCGCTTGGCTTCAAAATCCTCATAGAATACCGGCAGCGTGATGATCCCGATTTTTCGCGTGGCGTCGCCCGCCTTCACGGACAGCACAGTCTTCCTGGCAGCCTGCTTGTCGAGACTGATTTTATCGCGCACCAGGCTGATGACGCGATGCGTGCCATCTGCTCCGGCATCTGCCGGCAGGATATCCAGCCGCACGACGGAGTCTTTTTTTCCGCGTATCATCTGCACGACTTCATCAAGGCGCGTGCCCACCACTTCTTTGATCGCCCCATCCTTGCCTTGACCAACGCCCGTAATGCGGTCTCCGACCGCGAGCTTGCCGGAAAGCTGCGCCGGCCCGCCAGGCACGAGCTCACGGATCGTCGTGTAGTCGTCGCGTTCCTGCAGCACGGCACCGATACCAAACAGCGAAAGCTTCATCGAGACATTGAAGTCGGCTGAAGCGGCCGCGCCGAAATAGTCCGTGTGCGGATCGATCGACGTTGAATAGGCATCCATGAACGACTGGAAAACGTCGTCGCTTTTAAACTTGTAAGCGCGCTCGAGTATGTTCTCATAACGTTTGTCGAGCGTTTCGCGGATGGCCGCGTCGTTTTTGCCGCCGAGTTTCAACCGCAACCAGTCGCTCTTGACGCGCTTGCGCCAAAGCTCATTGCTCTCGGCTTTCGACTGCGACCACGGCGCTTTATCGCGCAGCACCGAATAATTTTCCTGCGTACTGAAATCGAAGTCCTGCTTCAGCAGGCTGCGCGCATAGTTCATGCGGTCGACAACGCGCTGTTCATAGGCGTTGAAAATCGCAAACGGGATCTTCAAGTCCTTCCGTTCTATCGCATCGTCGATCTCGCTGCGATCGGACATGAACTTGTCGATGTCCGCTTGCAGGAAGAGCATGCGGTCCGGATCAAGTGACTTGATGAACTGATCCATGATCCTGGCCGACAAGGCGTCGTCGAGTGGAACGGGCTTGTAGCTATACCGCGAAAGAAATTGTGCGCTCAACTCAGCGGCCTGCGCTTGTCGCTTTAGCGGCGCCAAAACAGGCGGTGATGCGACTTCAGCATATGCGGACTGTGCAATTGCAAGAAATGCACCAAGGAAAACGTAGGCTATGCGCATTCAGCGTTGATCCAATTCTTGATGCCGAGTGTCGATGTGCGATCTATGTGACGCAATCATGGTTTTTTGGCAACCAAATGGCAAACGACATGGTTTGCAAAGTGGCGGAAACATATCCGCGCGTGGTCGGCGTCTCCGTAGCCGACGCTCAATCCGCCTGCACGTCTTTCCAGGAATCGAATGTCGCAGCTTGACCGCGACGGCATCCGATGCGGTCGACGAGATCCCAGACGATGGCGTTCTCGATATAGAAACGCCGCCCTGACTTGGCAATGCGAAGTCCGCGGTAGTCGGCGATAAAGCCGTTGGCCGCCACGGTATTCAACAGCCTGTCACGTTCCGCGCGATCGGGTGCCTCCGCCGAAAGGCGCGATGGCAAAGTGATGAACTCGTCCCATGAATATTCAAAACAGGCCTGGGCGGCGCGGTTTGCGTAGATAAAGCGCGGATCGGCGTCGGTATTGTGAGCAAGGACCACCGCCGGCGAGTGGTCATACAGCCATTCGGCACCCTGGCCTTCCGGCGTCAGGCGGCGTCCCACGCTTCGTTCGAAGCTTTCCGCCATCAATGCGTAAAATTCGAGATCGTAAGACAGGTCGAGTCCGGCGTCGTTGTAGTTGGCAATCATGCTGCGCATCCTGGATTGCGGCGAGAGATGTTGAACTGATGTTCTCGCTACAAAATCCTTTTGCGCTACAGAAAGCGCAAGCTCCAAATGCGACGCGGTCAAGCTGGCGACCGGGACTTCAGGCGTCATCCTGGAGGTAGCGTTCCGCGAGCCTTGCCCACATGGCTGCGCCAACCGTGAGGCTGGCATCGGCGAAATCATATTTGGGACTATGCAGGATGGCGGAATTCATGCCGTTGCCGAGACGCAGGAAGCTGCCCGGCTTGTGCTCGAGAAAGTGCGAGAAATCCTCGCTGCCGGGAATGAGCGGGCAGGTCGCGACCTTGTCTTCGCCGACCAGTTCCGCCGCGACGATCCGGGCAAAATCTGTCTCATCGGGCGAATTGACGACGACAGGATTGCCGCGATCGTAGTTGATCTCGATCGAAGCACCATGACCGTCCGATACCGAACGGGCGAGCTTGGTGATGCGTTCCTGCAGGAGGTCGCGAATGCCAGGCTCGAAGGAGCGCACGCTCAATGCGAGCTTGGCATACTCAGGAATGACGTTGACGGCATCGCCGGCATGGATCGTGCCGACAGTGATGACCGCCGTCTGGGTCGGGTCGAGGTTGCGCGAGATGATCGTCTGCAGCGAGACGACGAGGTTGCACGCCACGACCACGGGATCGATGGTCAGGTGCGGCCGCGAGGCATGGCCGCCTTTGCCCTTGATGGTAATCTCGACGGTGTCCGACGCCGCCATCATTGGGCCGGATCGCAGCAGGATGGTGCCTTCCGGAGCGCCGGGATGGTTGTGGAGGCCGAAGATGGCGTCGAACGGGAACCGTTCGAACAGGCCGTCGGCGATCATTGCCTGAGCGCCGCTATTCTTGCTCGCCTCTTCAGCAGGCTGGAAGATCAACGTCACCGTGCCGCTGAAGCGGCGGGTACGGGCCAGATATTCGGCGGCGCCGAGCAGCACGGTCGTGTGGCCGTCATGGCCGCAGGCGTGCATCTTGCCGGGGGTGCCGCTGGCATAGGCAAGTCCGGTTGCCTCGACGATCGGCAGCGCATCCATATCGGCGCGGATGGCGATGCCCTTGCTGCCCTTGCCGGCGCTGAGGCGGGCGACAACGCCGTGACCGCCGACATTGCGGGTCACGTCATAACCCCAGCCTTCCAGCTTTTCCGCGACAAAACGCGCTGTTTCCGCTTCCTCGAAGGAGAGTTCCGGATGGGCATGCAGGTGCTGGCGGGTCGCCTTCAGCTCCGCCTCCATGGCTTCGAAATCGGAAAGGCGGGCATAGGCATTGTCGAGCGTGGGCATGAAAACATCCAGTATTGGTCGAAAAGGACGATTGCTCCGGCCCGAGGGTCGAAGCAGCGAGCTGACACCGGTCAGAGAAAACGGGCGAGAAAAGCCTGGGTCCGGGGATGTTGTGGATTGCCGATGACATCCTCGGGCTTGCCCATTTCGACGACATTGCCGCCGTCCATGAACACCACCCGATCGGCCGCCTCACGGGCGAAACCGATCTCGTGGGTCACGACGATCATCGTCAGGCCCTGTTTGGCGAGATCGCGCATGGTGGCCAGCACTTCGCCGACGAGTTCTGGGTCGAGCGCCGAAGTAGGCTCATCGAACAGCATCAGCTTCGGCTTGATCGCCAGGGCGCGGGCGATGGCGACGCGCTGCTGCTGGCCGCCGGAGAGCTGGCGGGGATAGCTACCCGCCTTTTCCGATAGGCCGACCCGCTCCAAAAGCCGCATGGCGTTCTCGGTCGCGGCCTTACGACTTTCTCCGTGCACGCCGATCGGGGCCTCGACGATGTTCTGCAGCACCGTCATATGCGGATAGAGATTGAATTGCTGGAACACCATGCCAATCTTGCGCCGCTGGCTGGCGATCCCGTTGCTCGACAGCTTTTCCAGCCGGTCCTTGCGGAGACGGTAGCCGATCTGCTCGCCATCGACTTCGATAAACCCCTTATTGATCGCTTCGAGATGGTTGATGCAGCGCAGGAAGGTCGATTTTCCCGACCCGGACGGGCCGAGCACGACGACGACTTCACCCGGCATGACGTCGAGGTCGATCCCCTTCAGCACTTCGAGCTGGTCGAAGGACTTGTGGACGTTGCGGGCTCTGACGAGGGGCTTTGCAATTTCGGCACCGGTCAATGGCTTGCCTCCTCGGTAAGGGTCTCGGATTTGGCGGCAGCGGTGTTGTTGCGCCGTTCGCTGCGGCCGTAATAGGCCTCGATATAGCTCTGGCCGAGATTGAGGATGGAGGTGATAAGCAAGTACCAGAGGACCGCGACCAGCAGCATCGGGACGATCTCGAAGGTGCGATTATAGATCGACTGGACGGAATAGAGCAGATCGGCCATGGCGATGACGCTGACGAGCGAGGTTGCCTTGATCATGCTGATCAGCTGGTTGCCCGTCGGCGGCACGATCGAGCGCATCGCCTGAGGAATGATAATCCGCCACAGCGCCCTCGCCTTGGTCATGCCGAAGGCTTCCGCCGTCTCGAACTGGCCACGATCGACCGAGAGCAGGCCGCCACGAATGATCTCCGCCATGTAGGCCGCTTCGTTCAAGGCCAGGCCGACGATCGCCGCCGTCATCGGCGTAATCACCGAATTGGTCTCCCAGCTGGCGAGCGTCGGGCCGAACGGAATGGTGATCGAAAGTTCGGGAAAGAGGGTCGAGAGGTTGTACCAGAAGATCAGTTGCACCAGGAGCGGCGTGCCGCGAAAGAACCAGATGAACAGCGATGCCAGCGACCGAGCGAGCCGGTCATTCGACAGCCGGGCGATCGCCAGTCCGAGGCCGAGCACGATGCCGATGGCCATCGCGACCACCGTCAGGCCCAGGCTGACGTAAAGGCCGTTGATAACAGTCGGATCGAAGAAATAAGCCGCGACGACAGGCCAGCCGAAATTCTCGTTGTGGGCGACGATCCACAGGAAGTTTGCGGCAATCAGGAGCACTGCCACCCACAAGAGGAGCCGGCCCGTTGGAAAGGGCTTGTGGGCATGGGCAACATCCCGGAAGTCCGCACCGCCAGACGGCGATGCGGCAGTCGTGCGGTCATTGCTCATTTCGGCAGGGCTCCACCAAGATTGAGACCGGGCTGCTTGATCATGTTGTTCTCAAGACCCCACTTTTTCATGATGGCGGCATAGGCGCCGTTATCCATCAACGCCTTGATCGAGTCGAGCAGAACGGGGCCGAGCGGCGAGCCCTTCGGCACCACGGCGCCCTGATAGAGGTCGTCGAAGCCATTCTTCTGGCCGACGCCGCTCAATTCCAACTGGCCGTTTGCCTGAGACACGAAATAGGTCAAGGGTGCCTGCGAGGAGAAGAAGGCGTCGGCGCGTTTGGAGCGGACCGCCAGGATAGAGCTCGGCTGGTCGGTATAGGACTGCACTTCGACCGCAGGCTTGCCGTCCGTCTTGCACTTTTCGACCTGGGCCTGGATCACCTTTTCGGCGGAGCCGCCGGCCATGACAGCAATGCGATTGCCGCAGGCGCTGTCGAGCGAACCGATGGCCTTCGGATTGCCCTTCTGGACGGAGAAGACCACGTATTCCTGAACCCAGTCGACGAAATCATTGGCCTCTTCACGGGTTTTGAAGTCACCGATCGGGCCGAAGGCGAACTGGTATCGGCCGGAATTGATGCCGGCGAGCAATGCGGTCAGTCCACTGACGGTTTCGTGCTCGATCTCGACGCCGAGCATCTGGCCGATCGCATCGGTCAGGTCGGCGCTGGCGCCGGTCAATTTCGTGCCGGTGACGATTTCATAGGGCGGAAAGGAACCGTTGTTGACGGAGATCATCTTGCCGTCCGTGCGGATCTTCTCCGGCAGGCGGGCGCGAAGCGCGTCGTTGACGGTCTGTTTTGGTATGGCCGTTTCCTCAGCGAAGACCGAAGTCGTCATCATCAGACCCAGCAGGGCGGCGGAAGCGATCAGTTTCGAGTGCATGTCATTCCCCTTTTTTTGGTTTGCGAAAATCGTGATTCAACGATGAGGCCTGCGAAGAGTTTCCCCAGGCCTTGTTCATCGCGCCTTGGCGTGCCACGGAAACAACTCGGCGGGCGTCAAAAGGCGCGGCATGACTTTCTGTTCGTAAAGTTCTTCGGCAAAATCGGCGATCATTGCCTCGTTCTCGGCAAGCCCGCTGATGTTCCAGTTCGGCGGCAGGTCGGCCGCGCAGCGGCGCAGTTCGTCGATCATCCAGGGCGTGGTGTCGGCGTATTTCTCACGCTTTTCCAGCCACAGACGCTGGGACTCGTCGATCAGCTCGCTGAGTTCATCCATGATCCAGGGATTCTCCCTGACGATATCAGCCTTGAAGCCGATCAGATGCATGCCCGGGATATAGCCAACCTCGTGGAAGTAGGTGACCTCAGCGGCGCGGAAATCATCCAGCACCTGGCGGAGCGGCGATTCCTGATCGAAGAAACCCTTCGGCATGAAAGGCGTGAACACGGCATCGAGCCCGCCATCCAGCAGCAGATCGACCATCGGACGCTCGCCGGGAGCAGCCTCGATACGGCCGGGCCGTCCAAAACCATCGAGCCGGTCGGCGATCGGATGAGCTTCCGTCAGGCGCCCGGCATACCACATGGCATCCTCGACGCCGACGCCTTCCCGGCGCAACGCAGCACGGGTCCAGATGTTTCCGGAATCGCGCCAGCCGGTCACGCCGATCTTCTTGCCGGCCAGATCGGAGAGCTTGCGGATCGGACTATCCTTGGTGGTGATGATGCAGCGATGGCGGAAGCCGCGCATGATGAAGTTCGGCATGCCCAGAACCCGATCATCGCCATCATGACGCATCTGCGAATAGCGGCTGAAGGACATTTCCGCGGCGTCATGCGCCGCATCATCGGCGAGGCTGGAGACCAGCGTGCCGACGCGATCCACTTTGATATCGAGGCGGGAAGAACTGACATCTCCGAGGACGAGCGGTGTCATGTAATCCCAGTCCCGGAGGGCGATGCGAAGCGTCACAGGCATGCAAAAACTCACTAAAATGGCTCGACGAGCGGCAAATTAAATGTTCAAAATGCATAGTACAAATGTTATTACGTTATTGAACATTTAAAGTGAGAGAAAAATGGGCGATACGGTCGAAGCCTCCTGGTTTGCCGAAAAAATAGCCGACCGCAGTATCAGGGGGATCGCTCTCGAAACGAGCGCGCTGATCCGTGCCGGTGTCCTGCCCATTGGGACGCGCCTGCCGGCGATCCGCGATATCGCTTACGAATTGCATGTCAGCCCGGCGACGATCTCCGAAGCCTGGAGCGAATTGCGGCGGCAGAAGATCATCAGCGGCCGGGGGCGCAACGGCACCTGGGTCAGCGGTGACCGCTTTGTCGCCAAGCCGGAACGCCTCGCCAGCTCGGGAAATTATGCGGCAGGTGTGCTCGACCTCACCTTAGCCGGGCCGGATGCAGCACTTCTTCCGCGGCTCGCCGAAGCGATGGCCTATGGCGCGTCCGTCGATGACCTCAACAGCTATGAGCGCAGCCGGATCGTCCCTGAGTTGAAGGACGCCGTTTCAGAGCGATGGCCCTATGAGGCGGAAGCCTTTCTGGCGACCAATGGCGGTTACAACGCCGTCTATACGATATTGCATGCACTGGTTTCCTCGGGTTCGTCGGTCGCGATCGAACATCCGACCGGGATGCGGCTGCTCGATATTCTGGAAGATCTCGGCGTAAAAATCATCCCTGTCGCCTGCGACGGCGAAGGCCCGCTGCCGGATTCGCTGCGCGAAGCATTGCAGCAACGTCCGGCGGCTTTCCTGTTCCAGCCGCGGTTGCATTCGGTGACCGGCGTTACGGTCAGTTCATCCCGCCTCGATCAGCTCGGCGATGTGCTGGAAGACAGCGATACGCTTATCATCGAGGATGACGGCGTCGGCGACGTGTCGGCGGCACCTCCGCAGTCGCTCGGCGACCGATTTGCGGAGCGGACGATCCATATCCTCTCACTCTCGAAAAGCCTCGGCCCGGATCTGCGTCTCGCAGTTCTGTCGAGTTCCGCGCCGATCGTCGACCAGATCCAGTCTTACCGTTCCTTCAGCGCCGGCTGGACCAGCCGTATCGTGCAAGGTGCCGCCGCCTGGCTATTGCGCGATCCGGCAACCTTGCAGCTTATCGCCGAGGCGCGCGAGATCTATCGGCAGAGGCGCGACGCTCTTGCCGATGCGCTCAGCGAACGGGGAATACCGATACCACCAAGCCAGGGCCTGTGCCTCTGGGTGCCCGTCGTCTCCGAACCATTCGCGATGGTGACGCTTGCCGCACGCAATATCGCCGTCAACCCGGGCAGCAAATTCTCCGTCCTGCCAAGCAGTCATATTCGCGTGGCGACCAGCACGCTCAGCGATCGCTGCGAGGAAGCCGCCGATGCGATCGCGCTGGCTCATGCGCCGTGAACGGCTGGGCCGCACCAGGTCTCTGATCCCCGTTCATTCCGCGCAAGTCCGGAACTACTTTCCCTCAAGCCATTCCTGCAGTTCTGCCTCAGCCCGCTCCAGAGCGCTGTAGTTCAGGAGTTTGCGCAGGAAAGCGACGGTGACGGCGCGGGCGCGCAAATTGAAGCGGCCGTCCTCGTGGTCGTCGCCGGCGCTCTGGTAGACGTCGAGCTTGTCGTAGAGCTGCTGCAGGCGGTTCTGCACGCTGCGCAGGGAAAGGCCCCGACGTTTGGCGATGGCCCGGTCGGTGAGGCCGAGCGCGATATCGACAAGGATCTCGTATTCGGAATCGGTAAAGCCGTTCGTCTGGCCGAGGCTCTTTTGCTGCAGGCCCCGCACCTCGCGGTCGATGACGCACTGGCTCTCGATGAAGATCGAGCGCAGCGCAAGCTTCAGCCGCTCGTCGGAGGCGGATTTCAGCACATAGCCATAGGCGGCGCCATCCGGCACGATGCGCGAGACGCCCCGTACGTAGGCCTCGTCCGAGTAATTCGACCAGAACAGGATGCGGGTCTCCGGCCGCTCCTTCCAGATGGTGCGCGCCGCCTCGATGCCGTTGCGGTTTGCCATCTGCAGGTCCATGACGATATGCGCCGACTTGTGGTCGCGGGCGAGCTTCTCGCCGACGGTTCCATTCTCCGCCTCGATCACCGTATCGCATTCCGGCAGAGCCGCGTTGACCGCCTCGTGCAGATAGGACCGGTGCAGCGGGTCGTCCTCGACGATCAGAACCTTCATTGCGCCCTTCTCCTCAGTTTGGCCCGATTGCCGGGTGGTTCGGTACGAGCGGTAGCACGACGCGCACCACAGTGCCGCGATTGTTGTGGCCGGGGCCGGTCGTGAACCGCGCCGAAATCAGCCGCGCACGGGTCTTCATATTGTCGATGCCGCCGCCGATCCGTCCCCGCGCCTTGGTGAGCCCGGTCCCGTCGTCGGAGATTTCGATCGACAGCCGCTCCTCGTCGGCCTCAAGCCGCACCATAACGGCCAGGGGCGCGGCATGGCGCACCGCATTGTTGATCGCTTCCTGGGCAATCCGAAACAGCGCGACGCTGACGGTCGGTTCCAGTCGCTCCAGTGCGCCGTGCGTCTCGTCGACAAGGCCCCATTCGATCCCCGATCCGCTGTCGCGGGTCGATCGGTCCAGATGATGTTCGATCGCTTGGGCGAGGCCGAAGAGCTGGAGCACGGAGGGTTTTGCCTGCTCGATGATCTGCCGCAGATCCTGCATGCAATGCTGCAGGGAACGGGAGATCGGCTCCAGCGTCTCGGGCGCCACCTCGCCGTGGCGCGACAGTCGATCGATCCGGCGGGCGAGCCGCGTCAGGTCGGCGAGCGTCTGGTCGTGCAGGTCCATGCCGATGCGCTGGCGTTCCTGCTCCAGGGCTTCGGTCAATTTCAGTGCACCTTGCCGCAAGCCCTCCTCGCGGGCGCGGGCCTCTGCCTCGACAATGGCCGAGCGTTGCGCCTGCTCGGCCGCCTGCAGCGCGAAGAAATAGGGCGTCAGCAGGTCGGCGATGATGCGGGCGCGTTCGATATCCTCCATCGTATAGACGCCCGCCCGGTGCGACGAGCAGGAAAGCGCCGCGATGATCGTGCCCTGCACCTTCATCGGCACATGCAAGCGGCTTCTCAGCGACTGTTCGACGATCGGCCGCTTGAACGCGCCCTCGAAGTGGAAACGAGGGTCGGTCATGGCGTCGTCCGCCAGCAGAAAATCCACCTCGCCCCAGAGCAGCGCGCGGATGGGGCTGTTGACAACAGGCGCACCGGCAAGCCCGCCCCAGGCGGTCTCGATGCCCGTCTCGTAGGCCGTGTGGTAGTTACCGCCCTCAAGCAGCACGCAGACATCGAGGTGGTCGTGCGGGATGATATGGGCGACCTCGGCCGCGACGGAACGGATAGCCGAGCGGAAGTCGAGCTGGCCCGCGAGCAGCCGGGAAATGCCGAGATAATGGTCGAACATGGCTGCGGGTACGAGATGCAGCATCGTCAGTTCCTCCCCGAGGCGGCAGCAGGCTCCTCAACCCGCCGCGACCCTTCGCAGTAAGCGCCCGCGGAAGCGCCGCCGTCTTGCGTAAACCCGCAGCTTGTTGCGCAAATCCCGCAAACGGATTGCCGCCTTGCCCCTGTACAGGCCGGTCGATCTCCCGCATCCTGCCCTTACTGAGAGGAGGAAGCTCAGTGCAAGAACAATTTTCACTCGGACCCAATTGGGCCGGCAGGAGTGAAGCGATCCGCCGACCAGCGCGATCATCAGGGAGGAAGACATGACAATCCGTAAGATGCTTCTGGCATCGGCCGCTATTGCTTGCGCCGCGATGCCCGTTTCCGCCTTTGCCGAGACATCGGCCAAGAAAATCGCCCTTTCCAACAACTATGCCGGCAATTCGTGGCGCCAGGCCATGCTGACGAGTTGGGGCAAGGTGACGGGCGAAGCCGTGAAGGCCGGCACCGTTGCCGCAGCCGACCCTTTCACCACCGCCGAGAACCAGGCGACGGAACAGGCCGCGCAGATCCAGAACATGATCCTGCAGGGTTATGACGCCATCGTGCTGAACGCCGCCTCGCCGACGGCGCTGAACGGTGCGGTCAAGGAAGCCTGCGACGCCGGGATCACCGTCGTGTCCTTCGATGGTATCGTCACCGAACCCTGCGCCTGGCGTATCGCCGTCAACTTCAAGGAAATGGGCCGCAGTGAAGTCGAGTACTTATCGAAGAAACTTCCGGACGGCGGCAACCTGCTCGAGATCCGCGGCCTTGCCGGTGTCTTCGTCGACGACGAAATCTCGGCGGGCATCCACGACGGTGTCAAGCAGTTCCCGCAGTTCAAGATTGTTGGCTCCGTTCACGGCGACTGGGCACAAGACGTGGCGCAGAAGGCTGTTGCCGGCATCCTGCCGAGCCTGCCCGACATCGCCGGCGTCGTAACGCAGGGCGGTGACGGCTATGGCGCCGCACAGGCGATTGCCGCAACCGACCGGAAGATGCCGATCATTATCATGGGCAACCGCGAGGACGAACTGAAGTGGTGGAAGGAGCAGAAGGACGCGAAGAGCTACGAGACCATGTCCGTATCCATCGCGCCAGGCGTCTCCACACTCGCTTTCTGGGTGGCCCAGCAGATCCTCGACGGTAAGGAAGTCAAGAAGGACCTCGTCGTGCCCTTCCTGCGCATCGACCAGGACAATCTCGAAACCAACCTCGCCAATACCCAGGCCGGCGGCGTCGCCAACGTGGAATACACGCAGGCAGACGCAATCAAGGTCATCGAGTCCGCAAAGTAATTCTCCCGGCGACTGCCGCGCATCCGCAGAAGGTCGCGCGGCATTTTTTTTCAAGCAGGCATGGCGGGCAGCATGGATGACGTTTTGAAGGCGGTGATCGCCGTCGATGGCGCCAAGGTGAGTTTCGGCGCAGTCAGGGCACTCGATGGCGTGACCCTTCGCGTCATGCCGGGCGAATGCGTCGGGCTTGTCGGACACAATGGCGCCGGCAAGTCCACCATCGTCAGCGTCATCAACGGCGGTCTCACACCGCACGAAGGAGGTGTGGCAAGCGACGGCGAACGGCTGGAGCGTTATGGCATCAACGCTGCGCGTGCCCGCGGTGTGCGCTGCGTCTTCCAGGAGCTTTCGCTCTGCCCCAACCTTTCGATCGTCGAGAACACGCGCATCATGCATCGCCATCTCGGAGGCTTCGGCTGGCGAAGGCGCGCCGCACAAATCATCGAAACGAGCCTCGACGCCGTCTTTCCCGGCCATGGCATCGACAGCAGCCGGGCCGTGGGGGATCTTTCGATCGCCGAGCGGCAGATGGTCGAGATATCAATGGCCTTTTCCGACGCCGGCATTGCGCCGCGTCTGGTGATCCTCGACGAACCGACCTCGTCGCTCGATGCAAGCCTTGCCCGGCAGATGCTCGACCATGTCCGCCGCTTCATCGCCACGGGCGGGTCCGTCATCTTCATCTCTCATATCCTGCACGAGATCCTCGAAACCTCCGACCGCATCGTCGTCATGAAGGACGGCCGCGTCGTCGCCGAGCGCCCGGCGCAGGGCTTCGACCATCACGGCCTCGTCGAAGCAATGGGCACTGTTGCGAAGGAGGAAACCAAGCGCTCGGCCCGCGAACAATCCATCGCTCCGCTCGTTCTGTCCCATCAGGCGAAGGGTCTTCCCTTTGCGGCCCGCAAGGGCGAGATCATCGGACTGGCGGGTCTGGCCGGCCATGGGCAGACCGAGCTCCTGCTTGCCCTGCATGCCGCCCAGTCGAGCAACTGGCTGCCCCAGCGCGATCCGCTCGTCACCTTCGTTGCCGGCGACCGCCGCCTAAACGGCGTCTTCGAACTCTGGAGCATCCTGCGCAACTTCTCCATCGCCTCGCTCGGTGACCTCTCCCGGCGCGGCCTCATCCTCGCGGGCGAAGAAGAGGCGAAGGGCGCCGACTGGAAGCGGCGGATCGAGATCCGCACGCCCCATATGGACAACCGCATCCTGTCGCTTTCGGGCGGCAACCAGCAGAAGGTGCTCTTTGCCCGCGCGCTTGCAACGCGCGCACCTGTCGTCCTGATGGACGATCCGATGCGCGGTGTCGACGTCGGCACCAAGCAGGAGGTCTACGCGATCATCCGCGAGGAAGCGGCGCGCGGCCGCACCTTCATCTGGTACTCGACCGAGATGGACGAGGTTCGCCTCTGCGACCGCGTCTACGTCTTCCGCGAAGGCCGCATCACGGCCGAACTCGCCGGCGACGCGGTCAACGAGAAGAACATCATCGCCGCCTCCTTCGAAGGGGTCGCCGCATGACGTTCCGGCTGTCGTCCGACGCCCTGCGTCTAGCCATTCCCGCCCTATCGCTGACGCTGCTGCTCGCCGCCGTCTTCTGGCTGCAGCCGCGCGCCATGAGCTATGTCGGGCTCAACCTGCTGTTCAACCTGGCTGTGCCGATCGCGCTTGCG
The DNA here is from genome assembly GCF_048551595.1 of Rhizobium sp. CRRU65. Taxonomy (NCBI): domain Bacteria; kingdom Pseudomonadati; phylum Pseudomonadota; class Alphaproteobacteria; order Hyphomicrobiales; family Rhizobiaceae; genus Rhizobium; species Rhizobium sp. CRRU65. The sequence goes on from NZ_JBLYZH010000013.1 coordinate 144,703, forward strand.
ACGATCGCCCAGATGATCGTGATGGCGGTCAACGATCTCGATCTCTCGATGGGCGCCTTCGTCAGCTTCGTCGCCTGCGTCACCGCGACCTTTCTGCGGGATGCCCCGGTGATCGGCGTGCTGATCCTGGCCGGCGCGATCGCAACCTATGCGGGCCTCGGCGTCGTCATCTATCTACGCAACCTGCCGTCCATTGTCGTGACCCTTGGCATGAGCTTCGTCTGGGGTGGCCTTGCCGTCCTGCTGCTGCCGGCACCGGGCGGACAGGCGCCGGACTGGGTGCGCTGGCTGATGACCGTCAAGCCGCCGCTGGCGCCGATGGCGATCGTCGCCAGCATCGTCATCGCCTTGGTCGCCCACCTTCTCGTCATGCGGTCGTCGCTCGGCGTGCTGATGCGCGGCATTGGCGGTAACCAGCGTTCGGTCGAGCGCGCCGGCTGGTCGATTGTCGGGGCGCGCGCTGCCGCCTATGGTCTTGCCGGCCTCTTTGCGGTGCTCGCCGGCATCGCCCTCGTCGGCCTGACGACCTCGGCTGATGCCAATATCGCGTTGCGCTACACGCTGCTGTCGATCGCCGGCGTGATCCTCGGCGGCGGCGAGTTCATCGGCGGCCGCGTTTCCCCGATCGGCGCCGTCATCGGCGCGCTGACACTGACTCTTGCCGGCTCGTTCCTGTCCTTCCTGCGCATTTCGCCGGACTGGCAGATCGGGGCTCAGGGCGCGATCCTGATCATCGTGCTGGCACTTCGGCTGATGCTGAACCGCCTGGAGAAGCGGGAGAAACGCCGATGACCCCGCTCCTGCGCCTGTTCCGCAAACCCTGGATCTGGTCGTGGCTTGCCGCCTTTGTCGTCTGGTTCCTGACGATCATGGTGACGTTCGGCGCCAGCACGCTTGGCCTGTCGCAGGCAGCACTCACCTTCGCGGCTTTCTCGGTCATCGTCGGCATCGGCCAGATGTTCGTCATCACGCTCGGCCCCGGCAACATCGATCTCTCGGTTCCCGCCACCATGACGCTTGCCGGCACGGTTGCGCTGAAGCTGATGAATGTCGAAAACGGCATGATCCTGCCCGGGCTTCTCGTCGCCATCGTCATCGGCCTTGTCGTCGGCCTCGGCAATTATGCGCTCATCAAGGCGCTGCGCATTCCGCCGATCATCGCCACGCTTTCCATGAGCTTCATCGTCCAGTCCGCAGCGATCTGGACGAACCGCGGATTGCGCATCAAGCCGCCGAGCGTGCTGGCGGAGTTCACCACGTCGAACACGCTCGGCGTGCCGAATGTGGCGATCGTCGCATTCCTGATCTCGCTGCTGGCCTGGTTCCTGCTCGAGAAGACGATCTACGGACGCTGGATCTCGGCGATCGGGCAGAGCATGCCGGCAGCGCGCATGGCCGGCATACCGGTCGATGGCACGCGTCTCGTCACCTACCTTTTCTGTGCGGTTCTCGCATCGGTCGCAGGCTATCTGCTCGCCTGTTTCTCCGGCGGCGCGGCGCTCAACATGGGCACGGAATATCTGCTGATGTCGATCGCCGTCGTCGTGATCGGCGGCACGGCGGTTGCCGGCGGCGATTCCAACGTACCGGGCATCTGGGGCGCATCGCTCTTCATGTTCCTGGTCGTCTCCATGCTCAATACTTATGGGTTCGGCGCGGGCATCCGCCTGATCATGACCGGCCTTATCATCATCAGCGTTATCATGCTCGCCGGCGGTCGCCGGGCCGGCATGCGATAAACGGGAAAACCGCCATGGCCGAGGCCAGCATTTACGAAATCCACGACCCGCGCTTCCGGCAGATGATCGTGACCAGTGCCGGTCTGGACGAACTCTATTCCGGCTGCCGCTGGGCGGAGGGTCCCGTCTGGTTCAACGATGCGAACCAGCTGCTGTGGAGCGACATTCCCAACCAGCGCATGCTGCGTTGGACGCCCGAGAGCGGCGTCTCCGTCTATCGCCAACCCTCCAACTTCACCAACGGCCATACGCGCGACAGGCTGGGACGGTTGATCTCCTGCGAACATGGCGCGCGCCGTGTCACCCGCACCGAGATCGACGGCTCGATCACCGTCCTTGCCGACCGTTTCGAGGGCGCCCGGCTCAATTCGCCGAACGATGTGGTGGTGAAATCAGACGGCTCGATCTGGTTCACCGACCCAACCTACGGTATCATGTCGGACTATGAAGGTTATCGCGCCGAGCCGGAGCAAGCTACCCGCAACGTCTACCGGCTCGATCCGACGACCGGGGCGCTTTCCGCAGTCGTCACGGATTTCATTCAGCCGAACGGCCTCGCCTTCTCGCCCGACGAGACAATCCTCTATGTGGCGGATTCGGCCGCCAGCCATGACGAAAGCCTGCCGCGCCACATCCGCGCTTTCGACGTGATCGACGGCATCAGGCTGGCAAACGGCCGCGTCTTCTGCCTGATCGACAACGGCATTCCTGACGGCATCCGCACGGACGTGAACGGGAACCTTTGGTCGAGTGCGGCCGATGGCGTGCACTGCTTCGACCCGGCGGGTACACTGATCGGCAAGATCCGGGTACCGCAGACCGTCGCCAACCTCACCTTCGGCGGGCCTCAACGCAACCGTTTGTTTATTGCGGCGACGCGGTCGGTTTATTCGGTTTATGTGGCGGTGAGTGGGGCTCAGGTGCCGTGAGGTCGCAATACAAACCGTTGCTACAAAAAGCTCGGCGGCCCGCCCCGTATGCTGGCCGCCGAGTGCACATAAATCTCTTCATCATATGGGCTGATTGAACCCTCCGCTCGTAAGGCCATGCATTTCCCGGATCAGATCGGCCGCCCGCTCTCCGATGACAACACAAGGCGCCATCGTGTTGCCGGTGGTGATGCGAGGCATGATCGAGGAGTCTGCGATGCGAAGGCCATCAATACCGTACACTTTGAGCTCGTTATCGACCACCGACATGCTGTCGCGTCCCATCTTGGCTGTGCAGGATTGATGCCAGTAGGTGACGGCCGATCTGCGGATGAAGTCAATCATTCCCGATCGATCGCGCGCGCCTGGCGCTGTCTCTCCCGTCACCAGCGGCGTAAACGCTTCGCTGTTTCCCAGTTCCCGGCATAGCTCCACCGCGACCAGGGCAGCAGCCATGTCTTCTGGTTCACTCAAAGAGTTGGGTTCGATTAGGATGGGGTCATTTGTATCCGGGCCGGAGAGCCGTAGTCGACCACGGCTTTGCGGTTGGGCGAGACCGCTAAACATTGTCCAGCCATGTTCGGGCGTTTGGAGACCCGTCTCGATCGGCGAAGGCACGGCGAACTCCAACTGGCACTGAAGAATGTCCGGCTGGGCAAGACGCGAGTCGCTTTTCCAATATAGTTTTGCTTCGCAGCCGCTACCACCGATGGTTTCAGGCTTTCGATATGCCCAGGTGCAGCCGAATGCGAGGTGATCCTGATGATTGCGACCAACACCAGGTAAGTGCTGAACGACAGGAATGCCATGAGCTTGTAACTCATCTTCCGGGCCTATACCCGACTGCATCAAGACTTTCGGCGTGTTGATCGCGCCAAGCGACAGCACCGTCTCGCAACGCGCCGTGAACTGACGTCGCTGACCATCGACAAGAACCTCGACACCAATCACCCGCTTGCCATCGAAGATGAGACGCGTGACCAGGGCATCGGTCAGCACCGTCAGGTTCGGCCGCGACATGAGCGGACGGACATAGGATCCGAACACGGATTCCCGCTTGCCATCTCGGATCCGCAGTTCAGCGATCGATGCCCCTCTGTCGGCGCCTAGGCTGTTGGCACTGTCCCTCCATCGATCGTATATTCGGTACCAGTGATTGATGCAGCCCGGTCCGAAGCGAGGAAGGCAATCAGGTTTGCGACCTCTTCCGGCTTTGCCGGACGCCCCAGCGGAATGCCGCCCAGCCCGTCCATGATGATCTTTTTGCCCCCCTCAAGGTCAGTTCCGGCCTGCTTCGCCAGGCGCTCTGCAAGGTGGACCGAAGCTTCCGTTTCGATCCAGCCCGGCGACACCCGAACGACACGAACACCTTTGGGCGAAACTTCCTTCGACATCGCCTTGCTGTAAGTGGAAAGTGCTGCCTTGGCTGCAGCATAGGCGGTCGTCGATTCTGGAAGCGGCAGGACTCTCTGGATGGATGTCACATGCACCACCACACCGTTTCCTTGAGCGACCATGCCCGGAACCAGTTGCCGATCCAGGCGAACGGCTGGAAAAAGGTTGAGCGACAGCTCCTTATGCCAGTCGTCTTCCGACAGTGCAGAAAATCCACCTCCGGCCGCTGAAGAGCCACCGAGCATATGGACGATGACGTCGACGCCGCCAAGGCGCCGCCGCGTGGCCTCTGCGACGATTGCACATCCCTCTTCCGTGGTCAGGTCCGCCTCGACGAACATTTCTTCCGACAGGCTTTCCGGACGGCCCCGCGCTGTCGTCAGCACCTTTGCGCCTAGCTCCCGAAACAGGCTGACGGTTGCAGCGCCGGTACCTTTTGTTCCAGCGGTAATGAGTGCGCGTTTGCCCCTCAGGTTGAGAAAGTCGGTCATGACCGGATCTCCAGCCAGACGATCCTGTCGTCCTTGAGGGTGAAGCCGTGGGTGAGCATCACCGGGCTACCGGGAAACTGGCCGCTCACCCTTGCTCGGACGATTGCTTTGTTGCCGTCAATCGCGGATTCCACGGGTTCTGCACGGTATTGGGTGGCCTTCTTCGCCGCCACCCACCACTCGCGGATTGCGGCGACGCCTTGATGGTGCGCTCCTTCGTCTTCGACGACGGCTTCGATCGCAAAGGTGTCCAGCAGCGCATCCGCGTCATTGCGACGGTCTGCTTCAAAGTACGTGTTTATGATACCGGGCATGTCCATTGTGTTCTCCTCATAATCTAACCGATACTTATCCCTCGACCATTGCGTAAATAAGTGGGATAAACCGGCATGCGATGATGAACAGATCGGGACGATGGAGCTATCCAGCCTGAAGGAACTTGAAGCGGCCATTGCAATTGCCAGGCGCGGGACTTTTCGAGCAGCGGCCATTGATCTCGGTATGTCCACGACCGCGTTGAGCCATACGATAAGCAGGCTCGAGGCGGGACTTGGCGTGCGGTTGTTTAACCGCACCACCCGCAGTGTGTCGCTGACGGATGCCGGCCGGTTGTTTGTGCAGCAGGTTGGGCCCACGCTTCAGGATCTCCATGCTGCTCTGGATCTGGTACGCTCCCACCGCGAGACTCCTTCCGGTACGATACGGATCAACGCAGCGCCATTTGCGGCGCGCGCCATCGTCTCACCGCTCGTGCTGGAGTTCCTGCGCCGCTATCCCGACATGAATGTTGATATCGTTACCGAGGGTAAAATGGTCGATATCGTCAAGGACGGGTTCGATCTGGGCGTCAGGGTAGAAGGCCTCGTTCCCAGCGACATGATTGCCGTTTCGCTCGGCCGGCCTCAGCGACACGCAGTGGTTGGGTCGCCCGAGTATTTCGAGAAACATGGTAAGCCCACGGTGCCTCCGGATCTTCTCAGTCACAGGTGCATTCGTGTTCGCCTGCCAGACGGCTCCTTGTTTCGATGGCGGTTCGAAAAGGACGGCGAGTCGTTGCAGATCGACGTGCGGGGGCCAATCGCACTCGACGAGACCAGTCTTACGCGGACTGCTGTGATCGAAAGCGCCGGCGTGGGCTATCTCTTTGAACAGGACATTCTCTCGGACATAGAGGCGGGGCGCGTTGTGCGCGTTTTGAAAGATTGGACGCCGCCGTATCCAGGGCTATGTCTATACTATCCTGGACGCCGAAATCTATCGGCTGGCGTCCGAGCATTCCTCGACTTAGCTCGTGAGTTCTCCCGAAAAGTGGGTTGACCCACTGCCTTCACCTTGAACGGTTTAGAACCGTTGGCGGTGAACCCTCCTGCGTCGCTCCTGCCTACCGCCCGCCTACTACTGCGCCGGTTCCAGCATCGCGCAATCTTCCCCGCCGTTGCACTCTCCCGAGAGGGTGCGCTGACCGAGCGCAATGATAAGGACGGTTGCGGCCCCGGCGGCTGCAGACACCCAGAATCCGCTCTGGGGACCGTAGCTGTCGACGACCCAGCCGGAGACGAAAGCGCCGAGCGCCATGCCGATGCCGATGCCGGTCATTACCCAGGTGACGCCTTCCGTCAGCACCGATTCCGGCACGCGACGCTCAATCAGTCCGAAGGCCGTAATAAAGGTCGGCGAGATTGCGATGCCACTGACGAAGACGGCCACAGCAAGCAGGGTTACCGAACTGCCGGCGACGAGCAGCGGCAGCGAGGTCAGGGCGAGGATCGCAACAGCGATCAACAACTGACGGTGCAAGGGGATGCGGATATTTAGCGCGCCGAGGGTCAAACCCACTAGGAAGGAACCGAGGGCATAGACACCGATGACCAGGCTTGCGGCATTCGGCTGACCAAGCTCCTTGGTGATGGCGACAACACTCACTTCAGCGGTTGCGAAGATCGCGCCGACGAAGATCAGCGCGAGTGTGATGATCTGCACCGGGCGCTGGCGGATCGCAGAGCCAACCGAAGCCGCGCCGGCGACATGACGCACCTTCGGCTCGGTGCCGCGCTGCACGATGAAGGCGGCCGTTCCGAGCGCCAGAAAAGCTGTGCTCACTATCATGCCGGCCTCCGGGAATAGGGCGACGGCCAGCCCGACCGACAGCGAGGCGCCGGCGATGTAGACCAGTTCGTCCGCGGCACTTTCGAACGCGAAGGCGGTGTTGAGTTCGGGCCGGTTGCGAAAGAGTTCCGTCCAGCGCGCCCGCATCAGCGCCGGAATGCTTGGCATGGCCGCCGCGAGGAAGGCAGAGGCAAATAGCGTCCACACCGGCCAGTTCTGATTGGCCGCGGTGATCAGCGCGATGAACGCCATCACCGATACCATGGTTGTTGGAACGACGACTGCCGTCTGGCCCAGTCGGTCGACCGCTCGCGAAATCTGCGGTGAAATCACAGCATTGGTGAGCGCATAGGTCGCCGACACGGCGCCTGCCAGCCAATATTCGCCACGTGCCTGGGAAAGCATGGCGACGATGCCAATCGGCGCCATGGCGATAGGAAGGCGTGCGAAAAAGCCGGCTGCGGAGAAGCCCTTGGCCCCAGGTGCCGCGAATATTTGTTTATACGGATTTGACATGGGACGATCCTTCCAGATATCGGATAGAACGCTTATATACGGAGCGTATGTGTTCTAGATAATGCATACGTTCCGTATGTCAATGAAAAAGATACGCGGCGTATGCCAATGGAGAAGAGATGCGCAAACCGCGCCAGGAGATGATCGCAGAGACCCGCGGCAAACTGATCGCAGCCGGGCGGCGTGCCTTTGGCACGATCGGCTACGCGGAAGCCTCGATGGACGATTTCACCGGCGAAGCGGGACTGACGCGCGGCGCCCTCTATCACCACTTCGGTGACAAGACGGGCCTGCTCCAGGCCGTCATCATCGAAATCGATGCAGAAATGACGGACCGGCTGAACGAGGTCTCGGCCGCCGCTCCCACGCGCTGGCAGGGATTTGTCGACGAGTGCTCCGCCTATATCGAAATGGCGCTTGAGCCTGAAATCCAGCGTATCATGTTTCGCGATGGCCCGGCTGTGCTCGGCGATATCTCGCAATGGCAGAACACCCCCGGCTGCATCGCCGCCCTCTCCCGCAGCCTCGACCGTCTCAAGGCCGATGGCGAGATCATCGATATCGACACCGAAACCGCCGCTCGCCTCATCAATGGCGCTAGCAGCCATATGGCGCTGTGGATCGCCAATGCGGAGAATCCGGAGGCGGTTTCGAAGCGGGCGGTCGCGGGATTCAAGGCTATGTTGGGCAGCCTCCGCAGGCAGCAAGGAGGTGTTTGATTTTCTATTCAGGCGCCATCGGGCCTGGGTCGTTCCCTTGACGATCGCGTTCCTGCCGCTGTGTAGCCACCGCTCCACACTCTGATACGTTTTTGGCATTTCCTGAAACATGCCAGATACCCAGACCCGTCAGACATCACTCCGTCACGAAATGTCGCCCTGGGCGACAAGAACATGGAGTGCCACATGAAGAAGTTTGACAATATTTTCGCCTGGCGCCGGCTTGCCCGCGGAGCAATGGTGATGGCGGTTGGACCGATGTTGCTGTTCCCAGCCGGTTACCTTGTGCCGGCGAGTGCCGCCGACGTCACATCGGACGGGCCGGCGACGCCGATCGAGGCCGACGAAACGATCCGCCCGTTCCAGATCCACGTTCCGCAGTCACAGCTTGACGATCTGCGCAAGCGCGTTGCCGAAACGCGTTGGCCAGACAAGGAGACCGTGAGCGACACCTCGCAAGGCATCCAGCTTTCGCGCGTCCAGGATCTGGTCCGTTACTGGGGCACTGATTACGATTGGCGCAAAGCCGAGGCGGAGCTCAATGCACTTCCGGAATTCATCACGAAGATCGACGGCGTCGATATCCAGTTCATCCATGTGCGATCGCGTCATCCCAACGCCCTTCCGGTCATTTTGACCCATGGTTGGCCGGGTTCGACCTTCGAGTTCATCAAGGCGATCGGCCCTCTTACCGATCCGACTGCCTATGGCGGTAAAGAGGAGGACGCATTTGATGTCGTCATCCCTTCGATCCCCGGCTACGGCTTTTCGGGTAAGCCGACGGAGCTTGGCTGGGGCCCCGACCGCGTTGCGCGGGCATGGGACATCCTGATGAAGCGGCTCGGCTACGCGCACTACGTTTCCCAGGGTGGCGACCATGGTTCCGTTATCTCCGACGCGCTGGCGCGCCAGGCACCGAAGGGTTTGCTTGGTATCCATCTCAACATGCCGGCGACCGTTCCGGGCAATCTCACCAAGGCGATCAACAGTGGAGACCCGGCTCCCGCAGGGCTGTCGGCGCCCGAGCGGGATGCCTATGAATCCCTGAGCACCTTTTTTGGCCGGAATGCCGCCTATGGGGCCGTGATGGTGACGCGTCCGCAGACGATCGGCTACTCGCTTTCCGACTCGCCGTCGGGCCTGGCTGCCTGGATCTACGAAAAATTTGCGCAGTGGAGCGATAGCGAGGGCATTCCCGAGCGTGTTTTTTCCAAGGACGAAATGCTGAATGACATCACATTGTACTGGCTGACCAACACTGGGGCATCCTCGTCGCGGTTCTATTGGGAAAACAACAACAACAACTTCAGCTCAGACGCCCAGAAGACCAAAGAGATCAAGATCCCGGTGGCAATCAGCGTATTCCCAAAGGAGATCTACCAGGCGCCGGAGAGTTGGAGCAAGCAGGCCTATCCCACGCTGCATTACTACCACCGTGTCGATATGGGCGGTCACTTCGCCGCTTGGGAACAGCCCCAGCTTTTCGCTGAGGAACTGCGAGAGGCATTCAGACCGGTGCGCTGATCCATCGGCTGCAGAATGACGGCTTGGCATATCCGCGGCTGAGAGTGGCGAATTCAAAGCCGCGGAGAATCGAGCTCGAACCGTTTCATCAAATCATCCTCATCCCATTGTATTTTCCGCGGGTCAGTTCAATGCGCCGCCCGCTGCCAATACCTCGTCCGGCGTATCGACATCGAGCAAGGCTGCGTCGCCAACATCGACATCAAGCACAGGCAATCCTGATGTGGCGATGATATCGCGCGCGCCGACATCGCCTTCAAGTCTCAGGACTGCCTGATTGAGAGAACGTGGCAGGATAACGGGGTTGCCCGGTTTCCCTCGCGAGACCGCGCGCACGACGGCGTCGCCGCCCACATTGCGAAAGGCGGAAATAAGGGCATCGAGATGCGTCGTGGAAATGCCGGGCATATCGGCGAGCATGACGAGAATGCCGTCGGCGCTGTCAGCGCCCCTCGATGAGAATCCTGCCATGAGCGAGCTCGCCATGCCGCTGGCGTAATCGGGATTATCGACGAAAGTCAGAGCGAGCCCATCGAGCGCGGCCTCGATCTCGCTCCGGCAATGACCTGTGACGACGATAACGGAGGCTGCATCCGTACCGAGCGCGGTCAATGTTGACCGCCGCACGAGCGGCACGCCATCGAACTCGGCCAGCAGCTTGTGCTTCCCGCCCTCACCCATCCGGCTTGCCTTGCCGGCAGCAAGAATGACGATCGCGACTGACGCCTTACGCATAAGCCACCAGTCTTGCCGCAGCGATGTCAGCCAGAACCGACAGGGCGAGCGAGGTTGCATCTCGCGTCGGGCCGAACATCCCGATGGGCGCTTTGATGCGACCGATGTCATCCTTTCCGAAAGCCATGGTTGTCAACCGCACGACACGCCGATGATGCGTGCGGCTACTGCCGAGCGCGCCGATATAAAAGGCGGGCGAGTGAAGCGCGGTCTCGAGAATGGCGGCTTCGGCGTCGAGGTCATGATGCAGGAGCACAACGGCCGTGAAGGGGTCGATGATGTCGGCCGCAACCCTGCCCCCCTCGCCCTGTCCTCTGACGATCACGTCGTAGCCGGAAGCCTCGGCCAGTCGTGCGACGGCCTGCGCTTCGATCGTCTGCCCGGAAAGGACGACGCGGGTGCGGGGACGGTAGACGCTCAGGAAATCTCGCTCGAGCCAGCACGCCCGTGACAGTGGGTCTACCGCTTCGAGCGTCTGACGTTCTGGCGAATAGGCAAGACCGGCTGCCTGCCGCCGTTCGAGACGATCGAGAACCTCCCGCAAAGCGCTGACATCTTTGAGGACATGGATTGCGACGGTGATCCCGCCGCCGCAGGGAAGGACAATGTCGAAGAAGGGAGAGCCGTCGCCGAATTTGACCGTGCGGTCCCGTCCTTCCGCCATTGCCAGAAGCGCTTCGGAAGCGACGGCGGCTTCGACACATCCGCCGGAGACATAGCCGCAGAACCGCCCGTCTGCGGCAACCGCCATATGAGCGCCGAGCGCCCGCGCGGCCCCGCCCCGGATGTCAACGAGAGTGGCGAGCGCCGCCACGCCAAGACCATGGGCGTCTATCGCGAAGCGAAGCAGGTCCGACGGATCGTCGGTGGACGAGGCCCTGACGGGAATTGGCGCCGTGATGGGCGCAAGTGTCTGATCCATCGGAAATCCTACAGGAATTGGCGGCGGTCCGCTTTCGAGACCGCCGCCGAAATAATCAGGCCACGTCCGGCAAGCCGCCGATAAGCTTGTCAAGCGTCAGCGGATAGTGCCGAACCCTGACGCCGGTCGCGTTATAGACGGCGTTGGCGATTGCTGCCGCGACGCCGCAAAGGCCAAGCTCGCCGACGCCCTTGGCCTTCATCGGCGAGGACATCGGATCGGTCTCGTCCATGAAGATTACCTCCTGGTGCGGAATGTCGGCATGCACCGCCACTTCGTAGCTGGCGAGATCGTGGTTGACGAAGAAGCCGCGGCGGGTGTCGACCGCCAATTCCTCGGACAGTGCGCCGCCGGCCCCCATCGTCATCGCGCCGATGACCTGGCTGCGGGCGGTGATCGGGTTGAGGATGCGGCCCGCCGCGCAGACTGCGAGCATCCTGCGAATACGGCTTTCTCCCGTAGCAATGTCGACGCCAACCTCCACGAAGTGTGCGCCGAATGTCGATTGCTGATGCGTCTCGGTAAGCTCTCCCCACTTGATGGTGTCCTCGCCGACAAGACCCTCCGGACCGGCGGCTTCGGCAAGAGGCACCGAACGATTGCCCGAGCGGACCGCGCCATTCTCGAAGATGACGTCTTCGGAGTTGAAGCCGAGCTTCTTGGCGATTGCCTCACGCAGCTTGACACAGGCTGCGTAGACGCCGGACGTGGAGGAATTCGCACCGAACTGTCCGCCGGAACCAGCAGAAACCGGAAAACGCGAGTCGCCAAGTTGGACGGCGACCTTGTCGATCGCAACCCCCATCATCTCGGCGGCAGTCTGGGCGATGATCGTGTAGCTGCCGGTCCCGATGTCGGTCATGTCGGTTTCGACAGTCACGACGCCTTCCCGGTCAAGCTTTACCCTTGCTCCTGAAGGAAGGACGAGGTTGTTGCGGAAGGCGGCGGCAACGCCCATGCCGACCAGCCAGTTGCCGTCACGCCTGGAACCGGGCTTCCCCCGGTTACTCCAGCCAAACCGCTCCGCACCGAGCGTGAGGCAGCCGATGAGATTGCGCTGGGAAAAAGGCCGCTGCGGCTTTTCCGGATCGACCTGCGTGTCGTTGACGATCCGAAACTGCACAGGATCGATCCCAACTTTTTCGGCAATCTCGTCGATGGCGATTTCGAGCGCCATCAATCCGGGGGCTTCGCCCGGAGCGCGCATGGCGTTGCCCTCCGGGAGGTCGAGTGTCGCCAGCCGCATCGCGGTCATCCGGTTCGCCCCTGCATAGAGAAGACGGGTCTGATTGACAGCGGTCTCAAGCTGGCCGCCGGGTTGGTCGCCCGACCAGCTTTCGTGCGCTATGGCGGTGATCTTGCCGTCACGCTCGGTTCCAATGCGGATCCGCTGGATCGTCGCCGGCCGGTGGGTGGTGTTGTTCATGAGAAAGGGCCGGGGCAAGGCGACCTTGACGGGCCGCTTTGCCGCACGCGCGCCGACAACGGCCAGCACGGCATCCGCCCGCAGGAACAGCTTGCCGCCGAAGCCGCCGCCGATGAAGGGCGACATGAGGTGGATCTTCTCCTTGTCGATGTCGAGCGTCGTCGCAAGGTCGGAGCGCCACCAGTCGATCATCTGGCTGGAGGTCCAGACGGTCACCTCTTCGCCGTTCCAGGCTGCGATCGATGCGTGCGGCTCCATCATCGCATGTGACTGGTCGGGCGTCGTGTAAGATGCGTCAACAGTGACGGGAGCTGACCTGAAGGCCGCCTCGAAGTCGCCGACCGCTGTATCGGGCTGCTGCGATTCATCCGGCTTGACGGCTGAATCCTTTGCCATGCCGAGATCGAACACACCCTTCTCCTCGGCATAGTCGACCTTGACCAGGGAGGCTGCGGCGCGTGCCTGCTCGAAGGTCTCGGCGACGATGACCGCAATTGCCTGGTGATAGTGCTGAATCTCGTCGCCGCCAAAAAGCTTGGCGGTGTTGAACTTGCCCTTCTTCCGCTCGCCGATGTCGAGCGTCGTCACGACGGCAAGCACACCCGGAGCCCTCTTGGCGGCGGACACGTCCATGGACGTGATGCGGCCCTTGGCGATGGCCGCACCGATGGGATAGCCGTAGGCGTAGGACATATTCGGATCGTGCCACTCATAGGCGTACATCGCGCGGCCGGTCGTCTTGAGCTGGCCGTCGATCCGATGGATCGGCTGACCGACCACCTTCAGATTATCGATCGGGTTGGTTGTCGCTGGCGTATCGAACTGCATGGCTCAACCCCTTGCTTCGGCGATGACCGCGCCGAGCGTGCGCTCGACCAGACGGACCTTGAAACGGTTCTGTTCGGTAGGACGGGCGCCGGCAAGAAGGACGTCTGCCGCCGCGCGCGCACCTTTCGGCAGCTCGGCTTCGGCTGCCTCGATGCGCCATGGCTTATGGGCGATGCCGCCGACGGCGACCCGCCCTGTACCATCCGGCTGGATCACGGCTCCGACCGAGACGAGTGCGAAGGCATAGGAGGCACGGTCTCGCACCTTGCGATAGATGTGCTTGCCGCCGAACGGGGGCGGCAGCAGGACCGCCGTGATAAACTCGCCGCGCTCGAGAACGGTTTCGATATCAGGCGTGTCGCCGGGCAATCGATGAAAGTCGGCGATCGCAATTGCGCGACGACTGCCGTCGGCCTTGACCGTTTCCACGACAGCATCGAGCGCCCGCATGGCGATCGCCATGTCACTCGGATGCGTGGCGATGCAAGCTTCGCTGGTGCCGACGACGGCATGCTGGCGGCTAAAGCCGCCGATGGCCGAACAGCCGCTGCCCGGCTGCCGCTTGTTGCACGGCTGGTTCGGGTCATAGAAATAGGGACAGCGCGTGCGCTGCAGGAGGTTGCCGGCCGTCGTCGCCTTGTTGCGCAGTTGCCCGGAGGCACCCGCGACCAAGGCGCGGGACAACAGACCATAGTCGCGGCGAACAGTCTCGTGCGCTGCAAGATCGGTGTTGCGGACCAAGGCGCCGATGCGCAGCCCGCCCCCCGGCGTGGGCTCGATCTTGTCGAGGCCGAGACCGTTGACGTCGATCAGATGCGTCGGCGTTTCGATCTCGAGCTTCATCAGGTCGAGGAGGTTGGTGCCGCCGGCGATGAATTTGGCTTCAGGATTGGAGGCTGCCGCCTTGGCAGCGGTCTCGACGGATGAGGCACGTTCGTAGGTGAAGGCTCTCATGCTTTTATCCCCGCGACTTCCGAAATGGCATCGATAATGTTGGAATAGGCGCCGCATCGACAGATATTGCCGCTCATGCGCTCGCGGATCTCGGCCGGAGTGACCGCCGCCTCAGCCGTAAGATCGCTGGTGACGTGGCTCGGTATGTTCGCCTTGATCTCTTCCAGCACCGCCACGGAGGAACAGATCTGTCCCGGCGTGCAGTAGCCGCACTGGAAGCCGTCATGCTTGACGAAGGCCGTCTGCATCGGATGAAGGTTTCCAGGCTGGCCGAGGCCCTCGATCGTGGTGATCTGATCGCCTTCGTGCATGACCGCCAGCGTCAGGCAGGAGTTGATGCGGTGGCCGTCGACCATGACGGTGCATGCACCGCACTGGCCGTGGTCGCATCCCTTTTTCGTGCCTGTGAGATGCAGGTTCTCGCGCAACGCGTCGAGCAGCGACGTTCTGTTGTCGACCTCGAGATCGCGGTTCTGACCGTTAACCGTGAAGGAAACTTTCGATGTATAGGCCATGTCATTTCCTGGGGGCTGCGCCGCCGCGGGCGCGACGGCTCCGGTGACCGCAATCGCTGCGGCCGACGAGATAAGTAGATCTCGACGGGAAAGTTCCAGTTGTGTCTGGCTTGGCATGAACTGTTCCACCTTGCTCGTTGGACATGGGCGCGTCAACGCCGTCTGCTGAGGTAGTGCAACTCCGCCTCCTGATTAGACCCCTTCCGTTGCATACGGTTATCGATCTGGCTCATGAATTCCCCGGGCCGCGGTCATAAGATGCCGCGAACCACATCTTCAATGAAGTTGGCTTGAATGTGGAAGCGCCGGCGGAGTAACGCCCGTCGATGCGCGCGAAAAAAAGCAGCGCCATGCGCAAAAAATGATGCTTTTCGGGCTCATCATTATTCCCTACTCCCTATCGAAGCAGGTGACGAAAAGGGATGACCGCATGCCCACGCCGTTTTACTGGAACGAGCTCAATACATATGATTTTGCCGGCCTCTCCCCCGAGACCACGATTGCCGTTCTGCCCATCGCCTCGACGGAACAGCACGGCCCGCATCTGCCGATCTCAACGGATGTCGCCATCGCGACCGGCATGCTGGCGGAGCTGAAGCGGCAGCGGTCGGAGGATCTGGACATCCTGGTCCTTCCGACACAGGAGATCGGCAAGGCCAACGAACACATCTACGGCCCCGGCACGCTGTCGCTCAGTGCAGAGCTGCTCATCCCCGTCTGGACGGCGATTGGCGCAAAGGTTGCCGAAGCCGGGCTGCGGAAGATGGTGATCGTCAATTCCCACGGCGGCAATGTCGACATCATGAGCATCGTCGCGCGCGAACTGCGCGTGCGCCATCAAATGGCGGTGGTCTCCACGCAATGGGGCCGCTTCGGTCACCCCGAAGGCATGGTCAGCGATCACGAGAGCAAATACGGCATCCACGGCGGCGATGTCGAAACATCGTTGATGCTGCACTTCCGCCCCGAGCTGGTGCGCATGGACAAGGCGCAGAACTTTGCCTCCAAGGCCGAAGGGATGCGGCAGCAATCCAAATTTCTTCAGCCTCTGCCGCCGCATTCGCTGGCCTGGATCGCGCATGACCTCAATCCCCTCGGCGTTGTCGGCGATGCCTCGATCGCCACGGCTGAAAAGGGCGAGGCGATCTGCCGCCATCAGGTCAAGGGGTTTGTCGAGCTGCTCCGGGATCTCAAGGCCTATCCGCTTTCGAATCTCTATGTGAAATAGGCTCAGCCGCGGGTTTGACATCCGGTGGGATATGACCCTTGGCCTGCAATTCCTGCACCAGGCCGAGCAGTTCGGCGAGCAGATATTCGACGAAAAGGCTGGTGGCCGCGTCGAGAGGCGCGCGGGCGCGGGCAAACAGCTTCATCTGCTGGTAACGCGCATGCGGCTCGGCGATCGGCCGGAAGACGAGTTCACCGCGCCGGCATTCGGTGATGACGTCGAGCGGATTGAGCAGCGTCAGCCCGGTGCCGCATTTGACGAGCTGCTTCAGCATCTCCGATGCATTGGTTTCCAGCACCGGCTCGACCGAGATCGGCAGGCGCGCAAAAGCAAGGTTGATCACCTCGCGCAGGCTGGTGCCCGGCTGCGCCAGAACCAGTTTTTCCTGGGTGACATCGGCAAGGTTGATCGGCCCGGGACCGATCAGGTGATGCCCTGGCGGCAGCACGACACCGATCGGGATATCGAAATTTCCAAGCGTGCGGATGCCTGGAGTGGCGGGGATGTTGAAGCCGAGACCGATATCCACCTCGCCGGATACAACGGGGCTGGCCGTCGTGCCGCCGGTATCGTTGCGCAACTGGACGAAGACGCGCGGATGCTCTGAAAGAAAGCGCGCGATGATTTCGGGCAGCGGCCCGGCGGCAAGCCCAACGGTCGTCACCATGCGCACCTTGCCGGCCTGCTGCATCTTGAGGCTGCGGATGCGCCCCTCCAGGCGCTCGTAATTCTTCAGCACGTCCCGGATATGTTCGATGCAGAGTTCGCCGGCAGCCGTCAGCCGCAGGCCACGCGGCAACCGCTCGAAAAGCGGCGCCCCGATCTCCTCCTCCAGCGCCAAAATCTGCCTGTTAACCGCCGATGACGCAACATTGAGGCGCGCGGCCGCCTTGCGGATCGAACCGCACCGGGCGATCTCGTTGATGTAAAGAAGGCGTCTGGAGTGCAGCATGGTCTCTCCGATGCATAAATTTTGCGCAGGGCGCACAAATTATTTTCAGCTTTCCGACAGATGCCGAAAAGGCATCAATGCGCACGAATTTTGATGCTTTTCAAAGCGCATGGCAATGGCTCAAATTCCCTCAAAAGGGAGCCACTAAGGTCTCCCTCGGCCACAAAAGGGGAACTGCCGACCATGTTGAAAGCACAGACGAAGATGCAATTCCTGAGCTGCCTCGGCCTCGCCTCGATGCTTGCGGCTGCCTCACCGGCGCTTGCCCTCGACAAGGTGAGCTACGGGACGAACTGGCTTGCCCAGGCGGAGCATGGCGGCTTCTACCAAGCCGTCGCCGACGGCACCTATGCAAAATACGGCCTCGACGTCACCATCGTCCAGGGCGGCCCGAATGCTGCAAACAGCGCCCTATTGATCTCCGGCAAGCTCGATTTCTACATGGGCGGCCCTCAGGGAGAGATATCCGCCGTCGAACAGGGCATTCCGCTGGTCGATGTCGCCGCGATCTTCCAAAAGGATCCGCAGGTACTGATCGCCCATCCGGACAACGGCGTCGACAAGTTCGAGGACCTCGCCAAGCTGAAAACGCTGTTCCTCAGCAAGGACGGCTATCTCACCTATTTCGAGTGGATGAAGGCCAACTTCAAAGGCTTCAAGGACGAGCAGTACAAGCCCTATAACTTCAGTCCCGCCCCCTTCCTCGCAGACAAGGAGTCTGCCCAGCAAGGGTACCTGACCTCCGAACCCTACGAGATCCAGAAGCA
Organism: Rhizobium sp. CRRU65; assembly: GCF_048551595.1. NCBI lineage: Bacteria > Pseudomonadati > Pseudomonadota > Alphaproteobacteria > Hyphomicrobiales > Rhizobiaceae > Rhizobium > Rhizobium sp. CRRU65. The sequence goes on from NZ_JBLYZH010000013.1 coordinate 162,449, forward strand.
GGCAGGCTTCGAGCCAAAGGTCTTCCTGCTCGCCGACAACGGCTACTCACCCTATTCGACGATGATCACGACCACGCAGGCGACGATCGATGGCAAGCCCGACGTCGTGCAGCGCTTCGTCGATGCCTCGATCGAGGGCTGGTACAATTACCTCTACGGCGACAACACCAAGGCGAACGCGCTGATCAAGAAGGACAATCCTGAAATAACGGACGGCCAGATCGCCTATTCGGTCACCAAGATGAAGGAATACGGCATCATCGAATCCGGCGACAGCCTGGACAAGGGCATCGGCTGCATCACCGACGCCCATTACAAGAAGTTCTTCGACGAGATGACTGCTATCAAGGTCTTCAAGACCGACACCGACTATACCAAGGCCTTCACGACGAAGTTCGTCTGCAAGGGCGCCGGAATGGCGCTGAAGAAATAAGCCTCCCAGGCCAGGTCCGCCGCTCGTCTGGCGGCGGACCGCACTCCTTCGATAAATGAGCGAGAAAATGTCCCTAGCCGAAACCAAGGCGGCGCCTTCCAAGGAGGCGAGAAAGCGGCCACTGGTCGTCATGCAGTCGGTGTCGAAGGTCTTTTCCAGCGGCACGACAGCGCTCTCGGGCATGTCGTTGACCGTCGAAAGTGGCGAATTCATCAGCCTGCTTGGCCCCTCCGGCTGCGGCAAGTCCACGGCGCTGCGCATCATCGCCGGCCTTGGCGACATCACCGCGGGCAAGATCGACTGGCCGAGTTCACAGATCAATTCCAAGGGCCTGCCTGAAGGTGATATCGGCTTCGTCTTTCAAGAGCCGACGCTGATGCCGTGGAAGACCGTTTTCGGCAACGTCTACCTGCCGCTGAAACTGCGCGGGATCTCCAAGGCGGAAGCCCGCGGCCGGATCACCGAAGCGCTGGCGACCGTCAGTCTCCAGGATTTCGCCGATGCCTATCCGCGCGAACTCTCCGGGGGCATGAAGATGCGCGTATCGATCGCCCGCGCGCTGGTGACCAAGCCGAAGCTGCTGCTGATGGACGAGCCTTTCGCAGCACTCGACGAGATCACCCGCCAGAAACTCAACGACGACGTGCTGCGGCTGTGGAAGGCGACCGGCATTACGGTGATCTTCGTGACGCATTCGGTGTTTGAATCCGCTTATCTCTCCAACCGGATCGTGGTGATGAAGGCACGGCCTGGCCGCGTGCATGCCGATTTTCCGCTGACCACCAGCCTCGAGCGGGATTCGCATTATCGAACCTCGGAACAATATCGCCACGCCTGCGAAAAGGCGTCCCGTTCGCTGATCGAGGCGATGGAGGGATCGGAGGATCACGGATGAGCGTCGAAAGCATCGAAACCGCCGAAGCCGCATCCCCGCCCGCCTCCCAACCGGCGAACGGCCGGCGGCGTGAGCTGGCGCTGCGCATCGCCGTGCCTTTCCTGGTCATCACCGTTCTCATCATCGCCTGGGAGCTTTACGTGGTGTTCTCGGGCGTTCCGCCATACATCCTGCCCGGTCCCGGCGCGGTGGCTGCGGCCTTCATCAATGATTGGGGCACGCTGGCGCCGGCCCTCTGGGTCACGACCAAGATCACGTTCATCTCGCTGATGCTGGCGCTGATTGGCGGCGTGGGGTTTGCAATCTTCCTGGTGCAATCGCGCTGGATCGAGATCGCCTTCTATCCGCTCGCCGTTATTCTGCAGGTGACGCCGATCGTGGCGATCTCGCCGCTGATCCTGATCTACGCTCCCTCCACGCAGGTCGCGCTTCTCATATGCGCCTTCCTCGTCGCGTTCTTCCCGATCCTGTCGAACATGGTGCAGGGCCTGAAGAGCGTCGACCATAATCTGATCAACCTCTTTGAGCTTTACGGCGCCTCGCGCTGGCAGACGCTGCTCTTTCTCAAACTGCCTGCCGCCCAGCCCTATTTCATGACCGGTCTTCGCATCGGCGGCGGCCTCGCACTGATCGCCGCCGTCGTCGCCGAATTTGCCGCAGGATCCGCCGGTGCCGGCTCCGGCCTCGCCTTCCGCCTGCTCGAAGCGCAGTACCGGATGAACATCCCGCGGCTCTTCGCCGCCCTCTTGATGCTCTCCATGCTTGGCGTAGCGATCTTCGGCCTCACCACCCTCATTGCCTGGCTGAGCCTTCATCGCTGGCATGAAAGCAGCATCAAACGGGAAAACTAATGACCTATTCCTTCATATCCCCGCCGAATGCGGCCCGCTTCGTGTTGAGCAACGCGACAGTGCCCGCCGTCACCGTCGAGCATGTCGACGTGCCGGTCACCGAAGGGCTGGCCACGGTCGATATCGTCATCAGCGACGGCATGGTTGCCGCCATTCGGCCGGCCGGCGCCGCACCCGCCGATTATGCCAGGATCGATCTCAAGGACGGCATGGTCTGGCCGTGCTTTGCCGATATCCATACTCATCTCGACAAAGGCCATATCTGGCCGCGCCAGGCCAATCCCGACGGCAGCTTCATGGGCGCGCTCGATGCCGTCAGGGCCGACCGGGAAGCAAACTGGTCGGCCGCAGACGTCAAACGGCGCATGGAATTCTCGCTCCGCTCCGCCTATGCCCATGGCACCAGCCTGATCCGTACGCACCTGGACTCGCTTGCGCCACAGCATCGCATCTCCTTCGAGGTTTTTGCCGAAATCCGGGATGCCTGGAAAGACAGGATCGCACTGCAGGCGGTCGCCCTCTTCCCGCTGGATGCCTTGGGGGACAGCGCCTTCTTTGCCGATCTCGTCACAACAATCCGACAGAACGGCGGCCTGCTTGGCGGCGTCACCAGGATGGGGCCGGAGCTCGTCTGGCAGCTCGACACGCTCTTCAGGACTGCCTGGGAGCATGGCCTTGATGTCGATCTGCATGTCGACGAGACGGATGATCGCGGCGCCGAGACGCTAAAGGCAATCGCCGAGGCCGTACTGCGCAACGGGTTCGAGGGCAAGGTGACCGCCGGCCATTGCTGCTCGCTCGCCCGCCAGGACGAAGACACCGCCGCGCGCACCGTTGAATTGGTCGCCAAGGCAGGTGTCGCGGTCATCGCGCTGCCGATGTGCAACATGTATCTGCAGGACCGCTATCCCGGCCGCACCCCGCGCTGGCGCGGCGTCACCCTGTTCAAGGAGCTGGCCGCCGCCGGTGTCGCGACCGCAGTCGCATCCGACAATACCCGTGATCCCTTCTATGCCTATGGCGACCTCGATCCGGTGGAGGTCTTCCGCGAGGCCGTGCGGATTCTGCATCTCGATCACCCGCTCGATACCGCCGCCCGTGTCGTCACCACCTCGCCCGCCGCCATCGTCGGGCGACCGGACAAGGGTCGCATCGCCGCCGGCGATCCGGCCGATCTCGTGCTCTTCAGCGCGCGGCGCTGGAGTGAATTCCTGTCCCGTCCGCAGTCTGACCGCGTCGTGCTTCGCCGCGGCAAGGTGATCGACCGCAGCCTGCCGGACTACCGTGAACTCGATAACGTCGTTGGAGCCTGACATGGCCGATTATCAAAAGATCAAAAAGGAACTCGAAGGCATCGCCGTCGAGGATAATCCGGCGCTGGTTCGCCAGAAGAGCCGGGATTTCTACTGGTATTCGCCTGTACTCAAAGCTCAGCTCGACAATGTGACGGCCGATCTCGTCGTTACGCCGAAGACCGAGGAAGAGGTCATCCGGACGCTGAAGGTCGCCTATGCCCATGGCGTGCCGGTCACGCCGCGCGGCGCCGGCACCGGCAATTACGGCCAGGCCATGCCGCTTTCCGGCGGCATCGTTCTCAATCTTGCAGCCATGGACAAGATCAAGGAGATCCAGCCTGGCCGCGTCATCTGCGAACCGGGCATCGTGCTTGCCCAACTCGACAAGCAGACCAAGGCCCATTCCGGCCAGGAGCTGCGCTTCCATCCCTCCACCGCCCAGACGGCGACGGTCGGCGGCTTTATCGCCGGCGGTTCCGGCGGCGTCGGCTCGATCACCTGGGGCGGCTTGCGCGACCTCGGCAATATATTGCGCCTGCGTGTCGTCACCATGGAGGCCGAACCGCGCGTCCTCGATCTTACCGGCTGGGATCTCCAGAAGGTAAGCCACGCCTACGGCACCAACGGCATCATCACCGAGATCGAGATGCCGCTTGCACCTGCCTATGACTGGGTCGATGTGCTCGTCGGTTATGACGACTTCATGGAAGCGGTGCGCTTCTCCGATGCGCTGGCGAAATGCAACGGCATTCTCGTCAAGGAGATCGCGCCGATCGCCGCTCCCATTCCTTACGACTATTTCACCCGCCACAAGCCCTACATCCGTCAAGGCCAGTCGATCGTCGTGCTGATGATCGCGCCGCACTCCATGGATGCCTTTCTTGCCTTCACGGCGGCGCAGAAGGGCGAGATCATGTTCCGCTCCGACAAGGTGGAAAGCATGCGCGGCATCCCGCATGCCTATGAGCTTGCCTGGAACCACACGACATTGCGTGCGCTGAAGGTCGATCCGAGCTTCACCTATCTGCAGGTGCAATATCCGGGACCGGATCATGTCGCCAAGGTTCGGAAGATGGTCGAAATCTTCGGTGACGAAGTACCGGGTCATCTCGAATTCATCAAATTCGACGGCCAGATCCAGTGCTCCGGGCTGCCACTGGTGCGCTATACCACCGAGGAGCGGTTGGAAGAGATCATCAAGATCCATCAGGACAATGGTTGCCCGATCTTCAACCCGCACCGCTATACGCTTGAAGAAGGCGGCATGAAGCGCACCGACGCGGTGCAGCTCGCCTTCAAGCAGGAAACCGATCCGAAGGGCCTGCTCAATCCCGGCAAGATGATTGCGTGGGACAATCCCGATTTCGATTTCAACGCCGGCAACAACTATCTCTTCCCGGGCCTGGCAGCCGTCATGGAGGCTTCATGAGGGTTCTTGTCCTCCACTCTCACCCGGTCGAGGAAAGTTACGGCAAGGCGCTTTACCGGCAGACCGTCAAGAGCCTTGAGAAGGCCGGGCATATTGTGGACGCCTGCGACCTCTATGAAGAGCAGTTCGATCCGGTGCTCTCACGCCACGACCGGCTCGTCTATCACGACTATCCGGAAAACCTGAAGCTGGTGGGATCGCACGTCGAACGGTTGAAGGCGGCCGAGGGGCTGGTGATCTGCACCCCGATCTGGAATTTTGGCTTTCCGGCGATCCTGAAGGGATATTTCGACCGCGTCTGGCTGCCGGGCGTCTCCTTCGAGCTGGTTAACGGCAAGGTGGAATCGCGGCTGCGCCACATCCGCAAGCTCGCAGCCGTCCTGACTTACGGCGCAACGCCCTTCCGGGCCTTCGCCGCCGGCAACCCGCCAAAGAAAATCGTCAAGCGCGTGCTGAGGGCGCAGATCAATCCGGTGAGGCCGGTGACGTTCCTCGCCCATTACGACATGAACAATTGCACGCCGGAGACGCGGTCAAAATTCCTCGCCCGCGTCGGAGGCGCGATGGAGCGATTCTAGAAAATTTTCGCAGCCGTCACTTCGACCTCGACGAGGAATTCCGAGCGGGTAAAGCCGCCGATAACGAGCAAGGTGGAAACCGGCTTCGGATCGAGCGTATAGCGATCCCGCACGGCCATATAGGCCGGGAAATCCTCGCGGCGGGTGACGAAGCCCGAAATGCGGATGACGTCGGCAAAACTCATCTCCGCCTCTTCCAGGATCGCCTTGATCGCCTCGAAGCAGAGTTCCGCCTGAGCCGTGATGTCGCTCGGAACAGTATCGTCGAGACCGATACCCAGCTGGCCCGAGGTGACGAGCAGCGCTGCGCCGGGCGGCACCAGCAGGCCGTGATTGTAATTCCCAAAAGGCCGGCGCACCGAGGCCGGATTGAAGATCTTCTTCATCGATCGCTCTAAAATTCCTATAGGTCCGTAGATCCCGCGACCCTACAGGATGCGGCGGGATATGAGAATATCGCTGCCGCTCATGATAAGTTGCGAGGAATGATGTGGGACAACCCGCCGCGGAGGGGCCGAGGATCGTCCAGGCGCCAGTTCAATATCCACGGTACTTAGTCTGATGTCCGCCGCGCTTCATCTTTGTATCACGCGCCGCGAGGCGACCAAGTGGATGGGGCTGTTGCCTTCAAAGGCTCGTCCGCTGCGCTGCCCGTCCGCCGCGCCTCTGTCGCCGTCCAATTGAAACTGATTGACCAGATCCCGCAGCCGGCCTGCCTCGGAGGACAATGAGGCAACGGCAGCTGTCGATTGTTCGACCATCGCTGCATTTTGCTGGGTCGCTTGGTCCATCTGATTGACGGCCGTGTTGATCTCGGCAAGTCCAATCGATTGCTCGCGCGCCGATGTGGCAATCGCATCCATGAGTTGGTTAATCTGTATGACGTATTCACCGATCGACTTGAGCGACGTTCCGGTTTCGAGAACCAATTTCACGCCATTTTCCACATCAGTTGACGACTTTTGAATAAAGCCCTTGATCTCCTTGGCCGCTTGAGCGGCGCGCTGGGCGAGCTCACGGACTTCCTGGGCGACAACGGCAAAACCCTTGCCCGCCTCACCCGCACGGGCAGCCTCAACGCCAGCATTCAGCGCCAGGAGGTTCGTCTGGAAGGCGATTTCATCGATTGCACCAATGATGTTCGAAATCTGCTGTGAACTGTCTTCGATGCGGCGCATGGCCTGTTCCGCCTCAGAGACGACCGTTGCCGACCGCTGGGCACTGATATCGGCTTCTTTGGCCACGTTGCGTGCCTCGTCGGTGCGTTTGGTCGACATCGTCACATTCGAGGTGATCTCGTCCAAGGCTGCAGCCGTCTCCTCGAGAGAGGCAGCTTGTTGTTCAGTGCGTTTGGAAAGATCCTGCGCGGCAGATGCAATTTCACCGGTACCATTGTCGATGCTGTGTACCGTCTCGAGCACGGCCCCGATGGTCGCACCCAATTGCCGGAGCGAAGCGTTGAAGTCTTCGCGCAAGGCTTCGTATTCGGCCGCAAATTGCTCCGAAAGCTGGAAGGAAATGTCGCCTGCTGCAAGCCGCCGGAGGCCTCCGCCCAAAGTCGTGGTCGCGAAGCGCAACTGTTCTGCCTCGCGTTCGGCGCGCTGTTGGGCTGCGGCGCGCGCTGCTTCGCTCTCGCTGCGGGATTCGGCGGCTTCCTTCTCCAGCCTGACGACGTTTAGGGCATTCTGACGGAAGATTTCAACCGCGCCGGCCATTTCGCCGACTTCGTCGGTGCGACCGGCATAGGGAATATCACTGTCGAGATCGCCATCCGACAAGCGCCTCATGGCCGAAGCGATGCTTCGGATTGGGTTAGCAATGCCCGATATCGCAAAGAATATGCCGGCAACGGCAAGAAGCACGGCCAGCGTTGCGATCGTAGCCGTCAGCATGAAAGCGGATTGTGCGGAAGCACCGCTCGCGGCCACGAAACCTTCGGCCTGGCCGAGAATGAAGGCGACCAGATCTGCAACCGCCTTGTTCATCAGCTCGGCTTGTGGCTCCATATTTTCCTTGAAGAGACGGATTGCTTCAGGCGTCTTCCCGTCATTTTCAGACGCGATCATTTGCTCTGCAAGCGCGCGATATTTGGCGAGTTCCGGCTTGATCTGATTGATCAGTTCGCGCCCCCGCTCGGTGCGGACGCCTTTTTCGTATTCGCCAACAACTGTGTCGAGCGCGGCGCCGGCTGCATCGATTTTTTGCTGTCCGACATTCCGCTCCTCCGCTGTATTCTCCAGGAGATACTGGGCATAGACCAATTTCAAGTCGAGGAAGTCATCCTTGATCTCCCGGGCCGTCACAAGCCGCTGCATCCAGAAGGTCCCGATCTGCTCGGTATTGGCACGAAGTGTCGAAATCGTGCTCAGCGAGATATAGGACAGGCCAACCATGAACAGACTGATGATCGACAGCTTTAAGATCAGGGCTTGTTTGATGCTCGGGCGCTTCATGCGGGTCTCCTCGAAGGTCTGGAACGACCGGCATGCCGGCTGATGCAAGATCTCGCGCCAGATTCAATAATTTAGTATTAACTAAACAATGATCCCGCTCTTTTTCCTGGAATCTTCTGAGCAGATCCATACTTCCGCGATTAATTAAACGACATGCGACTTAAAGTTCCTGGAAATCCAAGGAAATAGCAGCCATGGCGAGCGAAAATGGGAGCGCCATCAGGTCTCGGTACCAGGAATGAATCGGTCGTCATTGACCCGGCTTTGGACATCAATCGCCGTCAGGGCAACGTCGATCCGCTCACGCAGCCGTCCTGCCGTCCGCGACGAGAGATCCTGACGGGCAAGGCGGAGCTCTGCCGATCGATCATGGGGCTTTGCCAGATTGGCTTTCAGAACCTGAGGTTATCGAAGCGGGCGCCCCGGCGATCGAAGACCTGCCGGTGTTCGGCTATGTCGAAGCCGATGTCGTGACCGCGTTGATGGCCTTGAAGCCGCACCCGCCGGGCGCCGTCGAGATCGCGCTGATTGCGACGCGACCCGAATATCACGGTCGCGGCGCCGGACGCCATCTCGTCGATGCGGCAGAACGTTTCGGCCACGAAACGGGTGCGCGGCTGCTGACGGTCAAGACGCTCGCCCCGCGCGGCCGCGACGAACCGCAGTTCGAGGCGACGCGGCGCTTCTATGACCGGAACGGCTTCGTGCGGGCTGAGGTCTTTGCAAAGCTCTGGCACGAGGACCATCCATGCCTGTTCATGGTCAAGCCGCTCGCTGGTGTCCAGGTAGGTGAGGCTACGCTTTGAGACGACGGGATTTTCTGCTTGGCGCGCATTTGCAATAACTGGCGCGCAGGGCACCCGTCTCTGCGCGCGGTGGACGATAGGAGCTAGTGGCGCCCCTCCGGCAGCGGGCAGGCTTCGCCGCAGCCGCCGACGCCCGGCAGGTTATAGCGCAGGCAGCAGACTTTCCGGCGCACGAATTCGAGCCCGCATTGCTGGCGCGCAATGCGGATCATGCCGAACATCGGGTTGCGCTCGCCGCCCGGCCATTGAGCTTCTTCCAGCAGCGCCAGGCCACCTTCGACGAGGAGGGGCTCATGGCGATGAGCGATCTCCTTCAGAATCCAGGAGAGATAGGCCGCGACATTGTTCCAGAGAAGCTTCGGCGCGACTCCGGCATTGGCGGCGATCGCCGCGATGACGGGCTCGGCGTGACCGACCATCAGCCGGTGAAGCTCGCCGGCCGGGTCAGTCGTCACCTCGGGCCTGCCGGACATCACGAATGCTTCCGGTTCGCCTGTCTGGTCGGTACAGACGAGCGATAGGCGGTCGATCTCTAGCGGCAGCCCGATGTGGTGCACGAACAAATGGACGCTGGGGGCGATGGTCAGCATGCTGAAGTAGTAGAGCGTCCACATCGAGACGATCGCACGACGGTCGCTGCCGGGAAATTTTTGCGCATACCGGCCAATGATCTCGTCGAAGATCGCCCGGTCGCAAAGATCTCTGCAGGAAACGACGATACCCGTCTGCGGCGGGGAATCGAGCAGCTTGCCGCGGCAATAAGAGAACGGTCCGTCGCCCACCAGTCCGTCGAGGTTGACGGTCTGGTGGGCGACAGGATGGTCAGCGATCAAGGTCGGGCGCTGGAGCGCCCCGTTTGTCTCCATTGCCGTGCCTTACCACCGGTATTTCAGGGTGCCGGTCATGTTGCGGCCCTGGCCGAGATAGCAGAAGCCCTCATTGCAGACAGTGTCGCGTTCGTCGGCAATGTTGCGGATATTGAAGGCGGCCGTCAGGCCCTCATATTTCTTGTCGACCGCGCCGAAATCATAAGCGGCGGACGCATCGACATAGAAACCCGAAGGGTTTTTCGAAGTATTGGCGGTATCCGTCCAGTTCTCGCTGACGTAACGGACACCCGCGCCGACCGACAGCCCGTTGAACGGATTGATTTCCTGGAACGTATAGTTGGCCCAGAGACTTGCGACATGCGAGGGGGTCACAGCCGGCGTGTTGCCCTCGTTTTCACCACCTCCGGTCACCTCGGAATGGTTGTAGGTGTAGGCTGCGATGAGATCCAGGCCATCGGCGACTGCCGCGCGGGCTTCAAGCTCGATGCCCGTTCCCGTCACCTCGCCGAGCGAGTTATAGGCAAGGGTCAGGGGATTGGCCAACACCGGCTTGTTCTTTTCGACGATGTGATAGGCGACCGCCGATAACAGGATATCGGTGCCGGGCGGCTGGTACTTCACGCCGAGTTCGTATTGTTCGCCCTCCGTCGGCTCCAGGATCTCGCCGGATGCCGACCGGTTGGTCACGGGATCGAAAGAGGTCGCATAGGAAACGAATGGCGCGATGCCGTTGTCGAAGAGGTAAAGCGCGCCGGTCTGCCAGGAGAAGGCATTCTTGCTGACGTCTTCGGAGGCGTTCAACCCCAAAGAGGGATAGGTCGTGTCACGCGTCTGGTTCACCCAGGTCTGGCGGCCGCCGAGATTGAAGCGCCAGTTGCCGGCCTCGATCTGGTCCATGGCGTAAACACCGACCTGCCGCATGTCGGCATCGGCTACGATGAAGTTATAGGCCGGCGTGGCGCCCGACACGCCATAGGTCGGATTGGCGATATCGAAATCGAATGCCGGGTTGACGGCGCCGATGCCGTAGCCCCAGTTCGACTGGAGATTGGTGTAGTCGAGCCCGAAGAGCATCGTGTGGGCAATCGGACCTGTATCGAACTTCGCCTCGAGCTGGTTGTCGACCTGGAAGACGTTCATCTCGTCCCGGATCGAGCTGGCGTTGCGATGCGCGACGGTCCCGGTCCAGCTGGAAACGCCGAGGTAGCGAGCGCGAAGATCGAGATGCGAGTAACGCAGGTTCTGCCGGAACGTCAGGCCGTTGTCGAATTCATGCTCGAACTGATAGCCGACCTGCTGCTGCTTGACCTTCTGGTAGTCGTAATCGGGATCGCTCTGCCTAATGTCGAGTATTCTGCCGTCCAGCGTCGTGATCGCGCCGACATTGGAGTCGGTCTCGTCGGCCTGCACCAGACCGTACAGCGTGAAGGTCGTGCCCTCGTCAGGTTTCCAGGTAAGGGACGGTGCCAGGAAATAGCGGTCGTCGGCAATATCGAAATTGGTGTCGCCGTGACGGGCAAGGCCGACGATGCGATAGAGAAAATCGTCATTTCCTTCGCTGATCGGCCCGCCGAAATCGAACATCGCCTGAGCCCGATCCTTGGTGCTGTAGGAGATACCGACTTCGTGGATCGGCTCTTCGGTCGGAAGCTTCGATATCTTGTTGACGAGGCCGCCCGGCGATCCGGAGCCGTAGAGAACGGATACCGGCCCCTTGATCACCTCGACGCGCTGCAACTGATAGGGATCGGTGCGGAACATGCCGTAATTGATATAGGGCTGACGCAAGCTGTCACGGTAGTCGCCAACCGTCGTAACGTTGAAGCCGCGAATGAAGATCTGGTCGAAGCGCGGATCGAACCCGTTCGGTCCGGTTGTCACGCCGGCCGAATAGCGCACGGCCTCGATGATGCTCTGGGCGCCACGCTGCTCGATTTCCTTCTCGGTGGTCACCGAGACCGAACGCGGCGTCTCGACGAGCGGCGTGTTGATCTTGGTCGCAGCCGAACTGTTCTTGGCAGCAACGGACGTCCGGTCGGTCTTGCTATCAGAGGATGCACCTTGAATGACGATCGGCTCCAGCGTCGTCGCGCTGCCATCTGTCGATGCGCTCTGAGCGGAAGCCGGCGATGCTGCAACACCGATCAGCAGGATCGCTGTCGCGACAAATAGGCTATCGTTATAAATTCGCGATACATTATTAGAAACATTCAAAAAAACACGCGCCATTGCTTGGTCCCTACACCACCGATCTGGGCGGAACCTATGGAGCGAAATTGGCCTTGTCAACGTAAGGTGATTATTTTAATCAGCTTTTAATCCGCGGTAATCCACGCCTTCGAGTCACCCGAATAGGTTGCACGTAGAATTGGGGCCATGACGTCCCGTGCAGATAAATTGCTAACCTGCCGGTCTAGATGGGTCGAGATTGCGGGATGGCTCGGCAATCATCTGAAGCTTTGTCGCTGCTATGTTGGTGCGTACCACGGGTTGATAACGTTAAGTCCTGCGGCTTCGAAGGGACTAGTGTCGCGGGTGGCGACAATAAATCCGTTCGCCGCGGCAGTTGCGGCGATATAGGCATCTGCTTTACCGATTGCCCGCCCTGCTACGCGTGCTCGCGCCATTAATTCCGAATAGCTCTTTGACACAGCCATGTCGAACGATAGAATGCGTCCAGAAAATAGAGGTAGAACTTCCTGTTCTAGTCGATCGTAGAGGACGGCCTTGCGTCTTCCGTTATGCATCGCGGCAATGCCGAAACGTAACTCAGCTACTGTAATCGCCGAGACGAAAAGTGTTTCCACTGCTTGAGCATCGATCCACGCCAGCACCTGATTATCGGGTGTGGGCTTCCATGGCTCCGAGATGACGTTGGTATCGATCAGGATCATTCGAAACTCATAGGTTCCGCAGGCGCTTTGTCTCGGACGAGCTGCAGATTATCCACATCGGTGTTGGAAAGCCCTGCCTCGCGCCCGATCGATGCTAGCAACGAGCCCAACATGACGCGCTCAGCTGGCCGTACCGCTGTTTCTAGGATGTCACGGATTTCTGCCTCGGTACTGCGGCCGTGATGAGCTGCCCTCACTCTCAAGGCACGATGGGTCTCCTCAGACAAATTGCGTATTGTAACTGCTGCCATCGCTTGCACTCCCTTAACACTGATGGTCATGCTATCAATATATGGAAGGTGATATCAACTGACAACTCCTCTAGTTGTTTGGGAATGACGCTTTTTGAATTGCGACAAATTGCAACCCTCATCCACTATCCATGCGCAACCTTTCGTCCGGGGGCGCAGGTCTCGGAAGGCCTGCGGGAGAGCTATTGGCGGCAGGGACAGGCAACCGGCTTGCCTGCCGCCTACCATGCGCTCGGGGCGTTTTCGGAAACTGATTTCCGCGATGACCCAGGAAGATCACAGTTCCCGCGCTGGTGGTCCACGGCAGCGCCGACCAGATCGTGCCGCTGGAAATCTCCGCGAAGTTCACCGCTGAGCTCGTTCCACATGCCAAGCTCATTGTCTATGAAGGCGGCTCGCGTGGGCTGCTGCACGTCGACAAGGACCGCTTGAACGCCGATCTGCTGGCGTTCCTTCGCGGTTGATGGCGTGCAAAGGCCGGGTGGCGGCCGCCAGGCCTGCGGCCTTTGCCTACGATCGAATGCGGGTCTGGCAATCAGGACGCCGCGACCTCGTTCACCGACGCGTCGGAAAAGAGATCATCACCAAGCTCCTTCCCGACGATGCCGCCCAGTTCTGCCGATGGTGACACCGCGGCGTCCAAAGGCGCAAATGTCATCGTCACCCGCTGCACATGCCCCGTCTCGTCGCGCTCGATGACCCCCACCGATCGGGGCCGCTGCAAAGTGTTGCCTGATATTGCAGGAAATGGCGCTGATCGATCGCACCGTAGAAGGTGGGCTGCTGCGAGGCGTAGAGCGTGCCGGCAGCCTCGACCAAGCGCTTGATATTGTCATGGCCCGAAACCGGACGGCGCAGGACCGTCGGGCCTGTGCTACTACAACTGCAAACGTTCCAGGCACGCAAGGGCGGGCGTGAGCCCGGCTCTGTGAACGAGCATGAAGTGGCGCGAACGTTTCAGTGTGCGGTGCCTGGTTTTTCGTTTGCCCTCACAATTGCGTCCGCTTCCTTGCCGTATAGTTCCTCGAAGTGATCGAAGGTCTTGGAAAAATAACCAATGCCCTGCGTCGCCGAGCGCAGCGCCCGCGCCAGATCGTTAAGTGCGCCGCCCGGAACGATCGCCCGGAAGATGTCCCATCCCTTGGCGGTTTCATCACGGTCGAAGCCGAGAACCTGACCGTTGAGAGCGGAGACGCTTTGGACAAGGCTGCCTGAAAAGACCGACGGGATGTGGAACTCGCAGTGGAAGACCGGCTGCATCAACACGGTCGATCCTTCGGAAAGCGCCTGGCGCACCCCCATTTTCGACGCAGTCCGGAAGGCGTGTTCCGAACTGTCGACGGTATGGTGCTGACCATCTAACAGCGTTACGCCGACATCGATGAGTTCGAAGCCTAGCGGCCCTTTCTCCATCGCTTCGCGCGCGCCCGCTTCGACGGCGGGGATGTAATTGCGCGGAACGGCGCCACCCTTGATGGTTTCGCCAAAGGTGAAGCCGTGACCGCGCTCGTTGGGGTGAATGCTCAACTTCACATCCGCGAATTGCCCGGCACCGCCGGTCTGTTTGCGATGCCGGTAATGAACCTCCGATGGTTTCGCGATCGTCTCGCGGTAGATTGGGCTTGGCGTTCGGTCGGTCACGGAGATATGAAAGACATCGCACAGCGTTCGGCAGAGATCACGCAGATGCACCGGCCCCTGGGCGCGGACGAGTTGAGCGCCCGTGCCTTCTTCCTGCAAGACCTCCAGACCGCGATCCGTCTCGGAAAGTTTCGCCAGCGTTTCGGAAAGTTTGTTTTCATCGCGCTCGCCACCCGGAATTAGGATCCTTTCAAGCATCGGCGTGGGTGGTTCCGTCCACTCAGGCGGGGCGACCACCGCGCCGGAGGTCAACAGAGAAGCGACGGGCAGGTGGTCGGACTTGACCGTTGCGAAGACATCCCCCGGCGCAGGCAGAACCGCCGAATTGGACCGCCCGTTTGCGAGAGTTTGTACGGCGCCGAGGCTGGAGCCGCCCAGTGATGCGCCTTGCCGCAGTCCCTCGCCAAGTGCGCGCAAGAGCACCGTCTTGCCGACATTCTGGCGATGATAGGCATGGAAGCTCACGGCCACCAGCTTGCTTTCATCGACAGTTCCCGTATGAGCGAGACGCTGCCGAAGACCCTCTACCGGCGGCGCCTCGTGGCGCAGCGCCTTCATCAGCCTCGTCATGCCGTTGCCGTGAATTGCAGCACCGATCAGGACCGGGATAATTCTATTTTCCCTTAGAACCCGTGATGAAATGGCATAGAGGGCATCACTGGATGGCTCGCGGTCCTCGATCAGTTCCTCGAGAAGCCAGTCATCAAATTCGGACAGGTGTTCCAGGAGCTCGGTGCGCGCTTCGTGCTCGCGTTCGGCAGTGCTTTCGGGGATTGCGATCAGCGCGGAAGGCTGGCCTTCCCGGTATCGCCACGCCCGTTCCGAAATCAGATCGCAACTGCCAATGACCCTATCCCCCTCGCGGATCGGGATCTGGCGAAGCAAAAGGGTGTGGTTGGTGTAGTCTTGAAGCGCGGCGATCACGTCCCTCAACCGCCCTCGCGGTTCGTCCATCCGGTTGACGTAGAGGATGCAAGGCGTCCCCGAGGCTTCAACTATCCGCAGATAGGGCGCGGCGAGCACAGCCTCCGCGGGTGCCGATGAAACGCACAATATGCAGGCGTCGCTGGCAAGAAGCGCGTGCTGCGCATGCGCCAACGCTTCGTTGGGTCCTGGCGCATCCAGTGCACACCACGCCTCGTTTCCGAAGGTGAATTCTGTGAGGTTCAATCCATAAGGCGAGCTGGATTTTCTCGGCGTCCCCTCCAGGGAGCCGAGCTTTTCCACGACTGTCGATTTTCCGGTCTGCGAGGGTCCAAGCACGGTGAAGCAGCGCATCGGCCTTCCTCCAACTGCCATAAACACAATTTTCAGCCATCATAGGATGCCCTGAACCGCTGCAAGGCGCCAGAGGTGTTCAGTGTCAAACGCTTGACCTGGACTTGCATTTGAGGCTGATCCATTCAGGGGCTGAGAACGCATTGACGAATTTGCGATATCGACGTCAATGCGCGACGAACCACTGCCATTGTTTGCAGCCGCGGCCGAATAGATTGCTCCGGAGCAATTCCGTGAAGTGTTTCTACACCAATGAGGAGGAAGCGCGACTAATCGTACTCATCTTGACCTTTGAACATCAGCGGTCTGTCGCGCTGCCTGGGGTGGACCACGCTGCGAACCGACTTAGATTGCTTTGCTACATTGATCGGCTTGACAGGAATCGAACCGTGAATTCGGCCTGGCATGAGTGAGACTTTGGCCCGATATGATACGTTTACGACATACTGTCGTCCGCTGGTACAAAATCATTAGGGCAAGCAGATCGTCTTTTGGGGCGGAATTCGCGGCCCGTCTTGCCTCCGGTCGTCTGCTCCCTAGATCCGACACATGGATACCGAGCGAACCACAGCTCCTATCAGATCGGTAAGGGCGTCTTCGCGGAAACCTCTGCAGAGGTTGAGCCCGGCCATTGTCGAGCAAGTCGAGCGCCTGCTCGGTGGACGCACGCGTGATATCCGCTTCAATGGGGAACTGGCTCGGCTTTTTGGCGAACGCTCCTGGCCGCGGACTGCCAAGATCATTCGCGCGTGGATGGTCTGGGTTATCGTGCTCGACGTCCTGACGTTGGGCCTCAACGCGATCTTGCTTCCGACTGAAACCGTCATGTCGATGCTTTGGCCAGCGTCTATCCTTCCCCCCGCGGCTCTTGTCGCCGCGATAGCCTTCCTGCGGCCGCATGCTTTGTGGGTGCAGGGAGTTTTCCTCCTCTCGGCTGTTTTTCTCATCCTCCTGTCGGTCGCCTTGGTGGGCGTTAACACCGGTGGCGAGTTTTATGAGCGGCATTTGACCATCATGCTTTTTGTGGCCGTCACTGCCATTATCATATTTCCCATTCCACTCGGTTGGGCGATGGCGATCGGTGCTTCTGCCCTCGGTATCTACCTTGTGTTTCAACTGCGCAATCCAGCCATCGAAGTGGGCGGTGCTCTGGCCGGGACGCTGTTTTTCGCAAGCGGTGTGGCTGCGACCGTCGTTGCCCGACGTACCGCAACCATCTTCGCTCAGAAGACTTTCTTGCTGGAGTTACGAGATCGAAGTCGCCTCGCGGAGCTTACCGACGCCAATTCCCAGCTGGAATTGCTGGCACGGACAGATCCGCTGACGGGTGTCGCCAACCGGCGCTCGATGATGGAAACGCTCCATTATTTCTGGAGCGAGGATCTTAAACGAACGAGCGGCGCGGCGATGCTGATGTGCGATATCGACGACTTCAAGCATCTCAACGATAATCTCGGACATGCCGAAGGCGACCGCTGCCTGGTGAAGGTTGCCGGCATCATTCAGAGCAGCATGAGAGACGAGCGGGACCAGGTCGCCCGTTACGGAGGCGAAGAATTTCTCGTCTTTCTCCCAGGCTCAGATGAGCAAGAAGCCAAGGTCGTCGCTGAGCGGATACGCAGCCGAGTGGAAGCTGCGTCTCTTCCAAACCCGACCTCCCGCGTCGTTGCTTATGTCACTGTCAGCATTGGAGTGGCCACGATGATACAAGACAGTGAGCTTGTGTCAGCAGAGCACATGCAACGCCAAGCGGATGCGGCGCTCTACCTTGCCAAAAAGACCGGCCGCAACCGTGTGGTGGTCCATGCCGCAAAGGTCGACCAAGCCTCAGACTAAAGCCGTTTGGCTATCGTGGTGTGCAAGAACGAAGGCCGCAAGCTGGGTCCTGTGTCAGCCCTCCCAGCTTGACCATTTGACAGATATCCTACAAGTCGATATGTAGCATCGATCTTATCGGCGATGCGGGAAAGTGACCGGCATGAAATTGAAATCGATGAAGCCGTTGACGCGCGCGCCACTGCTGCATGTCTCCGTGCAGGAAAGTCTGCGCGCCTATATCGACGACAATGGCCTTGCGCCGGGAACCCTGCTTCCGGCCGAGGGAGAGCTCGCCACCCAGCTCGGTGTCAGCCGCAATTCGCTGAGGGAAGGCATCAAGGCGTTGGAATCGCTCGGCGTGCTGGATACGCGGCGCGGCGTCGGTATCTTCGTGAAGGCCTTTTCCTTCGGGCCGCTTCTCGACAACCTCGCTTACGGCCTCGGCGGCGCGCTGCGGCAGATCGAGGAGGTCCTCGAAATCCGCCGTACGCTGGAAGTGGGATTGATCGGCAAAACGATCGACGTGATCGGCGAGCAGGACATCGCCGAATTGCGCGCCACCGTCAATCGGATGCGCGCCCAGGCCGAGCGCGGTGAAACCTTTGCGGAAGACGACCAGCTGTTCCACCGACTGCTGTTTCGCTGCCAGGACAATGAAACGCTGGTGCGGCTGATCGATGTCTTCTGGCTCGCCTTCTACAAGGCGTCGGATTTCGTCAACCTTGAAAATGCCGATCCGATGGCAACGTGGCGCGACCATGCCGCAATCGTCGATGCGATCGAGGCAAAAGATCTGGAGGAGGCGCGCAGACGCCTGGATCGTCACTACGAAGGCATTGCCCGGGTGATTGCCAACAACAAGACAAGTTCAAACGTGGGAGGAACACATGAAAAGACTGTCTAGATTATCCGTGATTGCGCTTGGCGCCCTGCTGTCGACGGCTGCCGTTCCAGCTCTTGTCGTTTCGGGCGTTGCAATAGAGGCCCAGGCAGCCACGCTGTCGGGCGGCTTCGATGTCGGTCCCGGAGGTTTCCAGGGCAACTTCAATCCGCTCGCCGCGACCGCCGGCTTCACCTGGCTCAGCGTCTATTACGAACCGCTGATCACTTATGACGAGAAGCTGCAGAAGGTCGTCGGCGCGCTGGCAAGCTCCTACGAGGTCAGCTCCGACCAGATGGCCTACACGTTCAAGCTGGTGGACGCCAAATGGCATGACGGCAAACCGTTCACTGCCAAGGACGCAAAGTTCACCATGGGCCTTGCGATGGATGCGAAAACCGGCTCGGTGCTCGCCGCCCGGCTGAAGGGCATATCGTCCGTCGAGACGCCGGATGAGCACACTGTTGTCATCAAGCTCAGCGCCCCCAGCAGCAGTTTTCCCGACACGATGACCAAAGTGATGATGCTGCCCGAGCATGCGCTCTCCTCGATCCCGGCCGACCAGCTGACGAAGAACACCTGGTGGTCCACAGCTCCGATCGGCACCGGTCCGTTCAAATTCACCAAATACGTCTCGGATCAATATGTCGAACTTGCCGCAAACACCGATTATCGCGGTGGCAAACCCGCACTGGAACGCGTCATCAATCGCTATTTCGCCAACCCGGCCGCAGCAATCGCTGCGCTGAGATCCGGCGAAATCCAGTTCACCTATGTCGATTCCAACGACGTGCCGACCTTCAAGGACAACAAGGACTTCCAGGTCATAGAAGGCAACTCTTTCGTCGTCAACTACCTGGGCTTCAACCACGAATCCCCGCTCTGGAAGGACGTGCGCGTCCGCCAGGCGGTAATGTACGCGATCAATCGCGATGCCATCATCCAGAGCCTTTATGGCGGTGCGGCCAAGCCTGCCAACTGCGCCTATGTCGCCGAACAGCTGATACCCCCTGATATCGACAGCTATGCCTATGATCCCGAGAAGGCCAAGCAGTTGTTGACGGAAGCCGGCTGGGACCAGATCAACGGCGGCAAGCCGATCACCCTTCTGACCTATTACACCACGCCGCTGGCGACCAACGTGCTTGCCGCAGTCCAGGCGATGCTTGCCCAGGTCGGCATCAACATCGTCCCGCGCGCCGTCGATGCGCCGACCTATAACAGCATCGTGCTCAATGCGACGCCGGATATCGCCCAGTTCCAGTTGGTTTATGCCGGGCTGCAGAACGGGCCGGATGCCGGAAGCATCAATGTCGGCCTCAACGAGAAGCAGATCCCTCCGGCCGGACCGAATGTCGCCAGGGTTCGCATGCCTGACCTCACCAAGGCGCTCGATAGCGCCTTGGCCGAGCCTGATAGCACCAAGCGGGACGCCGCCTACCAGGACGTCTGCAAGGTGATGAACACCAACCTGCCCTGGGCGACGCTCTGGGTGGCAAACCGCTATGGCATCGTCTCGACAAAGGTGAAGGATTTCGTCTGGACGCCAGCGCCGGGCGGCGGCCCCTACCAGGCCAATCCGCAGAAATGGTCGATCGCCGAATAGGCGCTTTCCGGGAAAGCCTTGAGGGTGGCTTCGGCCACCCTGACAAGACGGCCGGACAAGACGGCCCGATAAGACGGATTACCGATGCTCCAATACAGTCTCAGACGCCTGATCATAGGAATAGGCATGCTCGTCGCCCTGAGCATGCTGATCTTCCTGCTGCTGCGCCTGACACCCGGCGATCCAATCGATGCCTATATCGATCCTAACCTTCCGATGTCGCCGTCAGACCTTGCCGATCTGCGCCGAAGCCTCGGCCTCGATCAGCCCTTGCCGGTGCAGTATCTTGGCTGGTTGCAGCAGGCGGTGACGGGCAACCTCGGCTATTCGATCAAGCGTCTCGATCAGCCGGTTCTGGGGCTGGTGCTGTCACGGATCGGCCCGACAGTTCTGTTGATGGGCACCGCACTTGCCTTTGCCATCGTCGCAGGCATCACTTTCGGGGTGATCGGCGCCGTCCGCCGCAATTCGCTTGCCGATCTGTCCTTGTCGGTGGTTGCGCTTGCCGGTATTTCCAGCCCGGCCTTCCTCAGCGCGCTGATCGGCCTTTATATTTTCTCCGTCCGCCTGCACTGGATGCCATCAGGCGGCATGCTGACGCCGGGCGAGGAATTCTCGCTCGGCGATCTCCTCCACCATCTGATCCTGCCGGCGGCACTTCTGTCTGTCGCGCAAGCCGCATTGATCATGCGTTATATGCGCGCCTCGCTGCTCGAAGTTCTGAACCAGGATTACGTGCGCACGGCCCGCGCCAAGGGCGTTCGCGAGTTCTGGGTCATCAGCAAGCATGCCTTGCGCAATGCGCTTCTTCCGATCGTGACGCTGATCGGCTCCACTATCGGACTTGCAATCGGCGGCGCCATCTTCATCGAAAGCGTCTTCAACTGGCCGGGCATGGGGCTATTGCTCGTCGATGCCGTGCAGACCCGCGACTACCCCGTCATCATGGGGGCGACACTCGTCATCGGCACCTGCGTTATCGTCGTCAATCTTCTGACTGATATCACCTATGCGGTCGTCGACCCGCGCATCAAGGTGGGCTGACCATGCTGGCACGCTCGTCCGAACGCCGGAGCCCCGGACCATTTTCCCGCGCCTTCAGTCGGTTTCTGCTCAACCGCGCAGCTGTTGCCGGCGTCTGCATTGCCACGCCAATGCTGCTGCTGATCCTCTCCTATCCCCTATGGTGGGCTTTCCGGCCGAACGACATCGATCTTCTGGCCATGAATAGCGGCCCGACGGCAACGCACTGGTTCGGAGCCGACGGCGTCGGCCGCGACGTCTTCGCCCGCGTGCTCGAAGGCGGCCGGATTTCGCTGCTGGTCGCCGTCGCGTCGACCGCGCTTTCTGCCGTCATCGGGTTTCTTTTTGGGGCAATCTCGGCGCTTGCCGGACGCTGGACGGACGCCGTCTCGATGCGCTTCGTCGATCTGGTGATGACCCTGCCACCCGTCATCTTCCTGCTTGTGCTCGCGTCGATTGCCGGCACCGGCATCTGGCCGACTGTGCTGGTCATCTCGCTGCTCTCCTGGCCGCTGCTTGCGCGCATGATCCGCTCGCGGCTGCTGGAATTGCGTGAACGCGACTTCGTCATGGCCGCCCGCGGCATGGGTGCCGGCATCGGCCATCTGCTCTTCCGCCACGGCCTGCCGAACTCGATCGATATCCTCGTGGTCTATGCAACGCTACAGATCGCCAATGCCATTCTGCTCGAGGCGGGACTGTCCTTCCTCGGTCTCGGCATCGCCCCGCCGGCGGCAAGCTGGGGCAACATGCTGAACGCGGCCCGCTCGACCGCCGTGCTCGAACAATATCCGTGGCAATGGCTCTTCCCCGGCGCCGCGCTGATCCTTGCCGTCCTGGCGATCAACTTCATTGGCGATGGCCTCAGAGATGCCTTCGATCCGCGTGCCGAACTGAACTGACAATCGAAAGAAGCGAAAATGACCAAATTCAAGGGTGTCGTCCCCCCCGTCGTAACACCGCTCAATCCGGATCTCACCGTCGACTACCTATCCTATACACGCGTGCTCGAGCATCTCATCGATGCCGGCTGTCATGGCGTATTCGTGCTCGGCTCGACGAGCGAGGTGATCTTCCATGACGAAAAGACGCGGCGGGAAATCATCGAACATTCGGCCAAGGTGGTGAATGGCCGGGTGCCGCTGATCGTCGGCGTCATCGATCCGACCACGGATCGCGTCATCGCCCATGCGAAGGTGGCAAAGGCGGCCGGCGCCGATGCGGTCGTGGTGACGGCACCATTCTATACGGTCACCAGCCAGTCAGAGATCCTCGATCACTTCCGTTATATCCGCGACGCGGTGGACATTCCGCTGATCGCCTACGACATTCCCGTCTGCGTTCACGTCAAGCTGCAACGCCAGACCGTGGTCACGCTCGCCAGGGAAGGCGCGATCATCGGCCTCAAGGATTCCAGCGGCGACGACGGCAATTTCCGCTACGCGCTCCTCGACCTTGCCGAACACAAGGACGTCTTCCTGATGACCGGCTCCGAGATCGTCGTCGACACCGCCCTGCTGATGGGTGCCCATGGTGTCGTTCCTGGCATCGCCAATGTCGATCCGCACGGCTATGTCCGGCTTTGGGATGCTGCCCAACGTGGCGACTGGATCGCCGCGAAGAAGGAACAGCAGCGTCTCTGCCGCTTGTTCGAAATCGTCTGGGTCGCGCAGGGTCGTGTCAGCGGCGGCGCAGCCGGCATCGGCGCCTTCAAGACCGCCATGCGCAGCCTCGGCATCATCGATTCCGCTGTCATGCCCCGGCCGCGTGCCTCTCTTAACGAAGCCGAAACGGCGCGGATCGACGAGATCCTGCGTGCAACCGGCCTGCTGAACTGAGCCAGTTGATGGAACAGACCGCCGAACCCGTACTCGACATCAGAGGATTGCGAACGATCTTCCGCATCCGCGGCGGCGAGATCACGGCGGTCAACAATATCGACCTGACCGTTGCCGCCGGCGAGACGCTTGCGCTCGTCGGCGAATCCGGCTCCGGCAAATCGGTCACCAGCCTGTCGGTCATGCGGCTGCTCACCCGCAACATCGGTTTGATCGCCGCAGGCAGCATCCGCCTTGCGACGAGCGACGGCGTCGTCCGCGATCTCGTCTCGCTCGATGAAGAGAGCATGCGCAGGATCAGGGGCGACGACATCGGCATGGTGTTCCAGGAGCCGATGTCGAGCCTCAATCCCGTCTTTACCATCGGCGACCAGATTGGCGAGCCGATCCGCATCCATCGCGGCGCCGACCGCAAGGCGGCGATGAACGCAGCCGTCGCGCTGCTTGAAAGCGTCGGCATACCGGACGCCCGGCGCCGTGCCGGCCAATATCCGCACGAACTGTCGGGCGGCATGCGCCAGCGCGCGACGATCGCCATGGCGCTCGCCTGCGATCCGGCGCTGCTGATCGCCGATGAGCCGACCACGGCGCTCGACGTGACGATCCAGGCGCAGATTCTCGACCTGCTCCTCAAGCTGCAGCGCGAGCGCGACATGGCCATGCTGTTCGTCACCCACAATCTCGGCGTCGTCGCCGAAATCGCCCATCGCGTGGCGGTGATGTATGCCGGCCGGATCGTCGAAGAAGGGCCGGTCGGCGAGGTCTTCCGCAATCCCAAGCATCCCTACACGATGGGCCTTCTCGCCTCCATGCCGCGCCTTGGCGATGCCGCACGGATGAAACAGGCCGGCGAAAAGCTCGCCGCCATTCCCGGCATGGTCCCGAGCCTGATGAACATGCCGAGCGGCTGCGCCTTTTCCCCGCGCTGCAAATTCGCGATCGATGCCTGTCGCGTGGCGGTTCCCGCGCTCGAACAGATCAATCCGCAGCACCGAAGCCGCTGCATCAGATGGCAGGAGATCTAGATGAGCGCACCGCTGCTTTCCGTCCGCGACCTTTCGAAACATTATACCTCCCGCGGCACGCGGCTGAACATTCTCGAGGGTATCTCCTTCGATATCGGCAAGGGTGAAGTCGTCGGGCTTGTCGGCGAATCCGGCAGCGGAAAGACCACGATCGGGCGTTCCGTCCTTCGCCTCGTCGAACCGTCGTCCGGCAGCGTCCGTTTCGACGGGACGGAACTCACAGCACTTTCCGCCTCCGCGCTAAGGCGGCAGCGGCCGCGCATGCAGTATATTTTCCAGGATCCCTTCGCCAGCCTGTCGCCGCGCATGACGATCGGCGAGATCCTGACGGAAGGCCTGAAGATCCAGGGGATCGGCACCGCCCGCGGCAGGCTCGAACGGGCGCAGTCGGCTTTGGTAAAGGTCGACCTGCCCGCCGATGCGATCAATCGATATGCCCATGAATTTTCCGGTGGCCAGCGCCAGCGCGTCGGGATTGCCCGTGCGTTGACCTTGTCGCCGGAATTCATCGTCGCCGACGAGCCGGTCTCGGCGCTCGACGTATCGATCCAGGCGCAAGTGATCAACCTGCTGCGCGACCTCCAGCAGCAGCTTGGCCTGACCATGCTGTTCATCTCGCATGACCTGGCCGTCGTCGAATATATCTGCGACCGGGTGATCGTGCTTTATCTCGGCCGTATTATGGAAATCGCACCGAGTGCCGATCTCTATGCGAGACCGCAGCATCCCTATACGCGCGCGCTTCTGTCGGCGATTCCGTCGCCCGACCCGGATGCTCGCCGTAACAGGCAGATCCTGAAAGGCGATATTCCAAGTCCGGCCAATCCGCCGAGCGGATGTGTTTTTCGCACGCGCTGTCCGAGCGCGCTCGATGCCTGCGCCGGCGCCGTTCCGCAACTGCGGGAAATCGCTCCCGGTCACTTCAAGGCTTGCATCCGCGACGACCTCAACTGATCCGTCATCTATCGGAGAAACAAGAGATGAATGCTAAGACGCCGCGTCCCGCCATCGGTGGAAATTGGGCGAGCCTGCTTCTGCCGATCGCAGCCGATGACAGCATCGAATTCGACAAGCTCGGTGAAGAGATCGACATCCTCATCGATGCCGGCGTCGATGGTATTTACTCAAATGGTACGGCTGGCGAATTCCACAATCAGACGGAGGAGGAGTTCGACAGGATCCAGGCAATGCTGGCCGAACGCTGCAAGGTCTCCTCTATGCCGTTCGTCATCGGCGCCTGCCAGCCCGACCCGCTGATCATGCTCAATCGCGTCCGCCGCGCCGCCGCCCTCGATCCCCGCGCCATTCAGGTCATATTGCCGGACTGGTGGCCGCTCAACGATGCCGAGGCGGTCGACTTCCTAAAACGAGCGGCCGAGGCTGCCGACGGAATTCCGCTCATCCTCTACAACCCGCCGCATGCAAAACGCGTGCTGGCGCCAAGGGTGCTCGGCATGGTCTGCGCGGCAGTGCCTGAGGTGATCGGCATCAAGCTCGCCGATGGCGACGCCTCCTGGTATGCTGAGGCACGCCGGCATTTGTCCGGGCTGTGGCTCTTCGTCCCCGGCCATCATCTCGCAACCGGCACCAAGGAAGGTGTGGCAGCAGGCTCGTTTTCCAATGTCGCCTGCCTTAGTCCCCGCGGTGCTCAGACCTGGACGGTCTCGATGCGAAACGAGATCGACGCCGCACTCGATCTGGAGCGACGCATCTGCGCTTTTATGGACGCGCATATCGTCCCGTTTCGCCAAGAATTTGGCTATTCGAACGCCGCTCTCGACAAACTTTTAAGTGCGATCGGCAATTGGGGACCCGTGGGTACCCGGTTGCGGTTCCCCTATCGCTCGATAGACACGGCAGAAGCGGTCAGATTGAGACGTATCGCACGCGCCGAACTCCCCGATCTCTTCCTCTGATTTTTGCTCGGGCTGAGGGAATGAGCCCCGGCCCTCAACTGCACAACTCTAGTCCCGCGGCATCCTGACTGATCTCGAGATCTGTGGTCGCCCCAACGGTCTATCCCTCAAATGATCTGTGGTTTAGCTGCGCCGCACATCCTCCGCGTGGAGTAGCGACCAGCGCAAATATGATCCAGAAGACCGACAACCCGATCTCGGTCTTTAAGAGCAGAAGAATTTTCTGTTGTGGCAAATGAAAAATCTGATTTACTGCGACTTCGCTGCTTGGCTTTAAGGGGGATATTGCCGATGCCGTGGACACGCAGAAATATTGTGCTTGGTGGATTGGCATTACTTGGCGCCGGTGCAGTCCGGAAACCGGTATTTGCCGCGGCGTCTTCCTTTTTCGACGGCACCACCGTCGACAACGGCGTGACGTTTCGAAGGACCAACTTCGCCAAGATCGACAAGAAGTGGCACCGCCAGGTCGTCAAATATTTTAGCAGCGAGCCGATCGGCACCGTCGTCGTCGATACGAGAAACCATTTTCTCTACGTGATCATGGAGAACAAGACGGCCATCCGCTACGGCGTCGGCGTCGGTCGCGAGGGCTTCAAATGGTTTGGCCGCGCCACGATCGACAGCAAATCGCTATGGCCGCGCTGGACGCCGCCGCCGGAGATGCGCAAGCGCCATCCCGAACTGCCCGAATTCGTGGCGGGAGGCTCACCGAAAAATCCACTCGGTCCCCGCGCCATGTACCTGCATCGCGACGGCGTCGACACCGGCTATCGCTTCCACGGCACGCTGGAGCCGTGGAGCATCGGCAAAGATGCCTCCAGCGGCTGTATCCGCATGTTCAACGAAGACGCCATCGATCTTTACCAGCGTTGCCCGATCGGCACCGCGGTGCAGGTTCTGCCGCATATTGCCGACCAGGCTGAAAGTGCCGCGCAGGTCAGCCAAACAACCACGGTCGAATAAGGAATATCAACTTGATGTCTGCTCCGACCGGATATGTGAGGCGCCTTGCCGCCGCAACCATGCTCTTGGCGCTCGCCGCCTGCAGCACCACCGATATCGCCTCCGTGGAAGAACCTGCTGCGGCGCCGATGACCGGCCAAACCAATGATCCAGCACCCGGTTTCGAGAACGTTGCGATGGGCAGTGAAGAGGATTTCATCCTTAATGTCGGCCGCCGGATCTACTTCAAGCAGGATTCCGCAACACTCGATTCCGTCGCCATGGCAACCCTGGATAACCAAGCCGCCTGGCTCAACAGGAACCCGTCCTGGCTGCTCAAGCTGCAGGGATTTGCCGATGATTCCGGCTCCGCAGCCAAAATGGAGACGCTGTCACAGAAGCGCGCCGATGCGGCGATGGCCTATCTCGTCTCGAAGGGCGTGGACGCCAGGCGCATGTGGGCCAAGGGCTACGGCAACGACCGCGAAGTCCGCGACTGCACGGAGCGCTCTTGCAAGGTCCAGAACAGGCGCGTCGTTACCAATCTCCGCACCCAGCCTGACGCGGCCTGATCCAGCTCGAACCACACAGCGCTTGGCGCAGACGCGCCAGCCGCTATTGGCTGGGCCCAGCCTGCGTTTAATACGAAGCTGGCAGGACATAATCGAGTGGTGACGGCAGATCGATGACGAACCTGATATCCGCGGCATTCGCCGCCACGACCAACTGATAGGCGCCCGGTTCGGCGCGAAAGGCACCGGCCTCGACGTCGTAATAAGCGAGGTCGCGCGGCATAATCTTCATTTCGGCTGTCCCTGTCTCACCGGGCAGGAGCGACAGCTTTGCGAAGGCGCGCAATTCCTTGTCCGGCCGCTCCACCTTGGACTTTGGCGAACGCACATAGAGCTGGACCAGTTCCGACCCGGCCCGGTCGCCGATATTGGTCAGATCGACGCTGACAGTCACGCCTTCGGCACCCATGTCGCCGGCCGAGAGCCGCGGCTCGCCCCAGCTGAAGCGCGTATAGCCAAGGCCGAAACCGAAGGGGAAGAGCGGCTCGACAGCGCGTGTATCGTGGTGACGGTAGCCGACGAAGACGCCTTCGTCGTAACGCACATGCCCATCCTTACCCGGATAGACGGCTGGATCGCCCGTCATGGCGGAATTGTCGGCAAGCGCCTTCGGGAATGTCTGCGGCAGGCGTCCGCCGGGCTCGACTTCGCCGAAGAGGACATCGGCGACGGCGTTGCCCAGCTCCTGCCCGGGATACCAGATCTGCAGCACGGCGCGCACCTTGCCGAGCCAGGGCATTTCCACGGGGCCGCCGGTCTGCAGCACGACCACGGTGTTGGCGTTGACGGCCGCAACCCGCTCGATCAGCTCTTCCTGCCGGCCCGGAAGCCGCATGTCGAGCAGGTCCAAGCCCTCGGTATCCCATTCGCCGTCGCGGCCGACGAAGAGAAGCGCCACATCGGCATTTAGCGCCGTCTCGACGGCTTCCTGCATATCGGCCTCACCCAAGGGCTTTTCGACGCCGAAGCGAATGGCCGTGAGGTTGATCCCCTCCCCGGTCGCCACCGGCGTGTCATATTCGACGGTGACGGTATGGGCCTTGCCCGCATCGAGCGCCACCGTGCCGCGCTGTTCGTCATTGGCCGTGCCGAAATAGTTCTCGCCGCGCGTCCAGCCGTCATGGCCGTCGACCGTGAGCCTGCCATCGACGAAGAGCCGCGCCAGTCCGGCATTGGTCATGCCGAAGACATGATCGCCGCTCTCTTCCGGTACGAATTGCATCGTCATCCGCGCCGAGAAATCGGCGGGGTCGAGTTCCCCTGACGGCAGCTCGAACCAGAAGAACTCGCCCTTGTCGACGGTCTCGACATGAACAGGATTGCCCCGGCAACCACGCCCCTTGAAATATTCGACGGTGATCTTTCCCTTGGCCACCTCGATCAGACGGTTGTGGCGGCAGCCGACGGCGTGGCTGACGCTGTTGGCATTGGAAAGGGCCGCTCGAATCCCTTCGAGCGGGCTGACCGTATAATGCGCCGCGATCTGCGCGCTGCCGCCGCCCATCACACGGGCGCTTGCGGCGTTGGGTCCGATGACGGCGATCCGGTCGAGCGACGTCTTGGCAAGCGGCAGGATGCCATCGTTCTTCAAAAGGACTGCGCCTTCCGCGCCGAGACGCCGGATCAGCACCCGGTCTTCCGGCAGGTCGACTGCCTGCTCCGTGAGATCGGGCGTCTTCTCGAACGCGCCGACCCGCTCGAGCAGAAGCAGGATCCGTCGCGCCGCCGCCCGCACGGTCGCCGCTTCAACCCTGGCTTCGCGCACGGCGGCAACCAGCTTCTCGCCACGATCGCGCGCCGGACCGGGCATTTCGAGATCAAGACCGGCATTGATCGTCTCGGCCGTCGAATGCGAACCGAACCAGTCGGACATGACGATCCCGTCGAATCCCCATTCCTCCCGCAGCACCTTGGTCAGCAGCCACGCATGCTCGCTGGTATAGGTGCCGTTGAGGCGGTTATAGGAAGACATGACGGCCATTACGCCGGCGCGCCTGACAGCCTGTTCGAAGGGCGGAAAGTAGATTTCGCGCATCGTCCGCTCGTCGATATTGGAAGACATGGTCTGCCGCTCGATCTCGGATTCGTTGCCGGCGAAGTGCTTGATCGTCGCCGCGATCCCCTGGCTCTGCACGCCCTTGATATAGGCAACGGCCAGTTCCGCGGTCAGCATCGGATCCTCGGAATAACATTCGAAATTTCGCCCGTTCAGGCCGGAACGATGGATATTCACCGTGGGTGCGAGCAACACGGCGGCACCCTTGCTCTTCGCCTGGTGGGCAAGCGCCACGCCCATGCGCTCGACGAGATCGGGATTCCAGGTGGCGCCGAGCGCGATGGCGACAGGAAAGCAGGTCGCCTTGACGCCGCCGACCAGCGAGCCCGCGCCGCGAGCCCCATTCGGCCCGTCCGTCACCTTGATCTTCGGCACATCAAGGCGCTCGACGGGAACAGTCGTCCAGAAATCGGCGCCAGACAGCAGCGAAACCTGCTCCTCGAGCGTCATCTTGTCGAGAATGGAATCGATCATGCAAACCTCCCCTTCAATGGAATTCGGGCATTGCGACGTGCTGACTAAGCATGCCCGGTGCCAATTCATCCGGCGGCGACGCCGACTTCTCCACGCACCAGGCAGTTATTAAACCTACCGATTACTCGGTATTTTTAAGATGTCAACTGCCGAGCCGTAATGTATGGATGGAGGGCGGGGAAAAGAGGCAGACGGAAAAGACGATGGCAGAGGTTTCCGAATCGAAGGCCGGACAGGACGAAAAGCGACGGCGCCGATCCCGCAAGGGCGAAGCGCGCCGCGCGGAGATCTTGTCGGCTGCGATGCGACGCTTTGCCGAAGACGGCTACCAGAATGCCGCCATCGGCGATGTCGCCCGCGACGTCGGCCTGTCGCTGCCCGGCCTGCTGCACCATTTTCCGACCAAGGTTGATCTCCTGCTTGCCATTCTGGACAAGCGCGATCTCGAAAGCGAAAGCTTCATCGGCCCCTATCGCTCCGATCTCCGCGGCCTGCTCAAGGGCATGGTCGGGGTCTTCCGCCGCAACGCCGAAATGATCGAGGTCATCAGGACCTTCGCCATCCTGAATGCCGAGAGCCTGATGAAGGATCACCCGGCCAAGGCATGGTTTCTCAATCGCGTCACGGAGCTACAGGACGACATCGCTGCGACCTTCGAACGGGCCGTCGCCGATGGCTCGATAGACGGCAAGATCGATGGCAGGGCAATGGCGGCCGAGCTGATCGCGGTGATGGACGGCCTTCAGATGCTCTGGCTGCGCGATCCCACACGCTTCGATATGGTCGGCGGACTGGAAGCCTATATCAGCCGCCTGTTGGCGAGCCTTGGGTTAGAGGACTGAGCCTTGGCTTACTGCATTCCATCAAAGCGTGCCAACCAGACCATAATGCGGCTTACAGCTTCGTAATACCTCTGCCCGACAAGCAGACCCGTATGTGTGGTACCCTGGAGACCTAGATACTCGCTACCGATGTGGCGTGCTGTCGCCAGGCCTCGATGATCATCGGATTCGTCGTTGACGGCGCAAATGACGAGGCTGGGACAGGTGATCTTCTCACCTTCGATGGAAATCCCCTCCGCCCCGAAATGAAAGGAGAATGCGCTGAATGCCTTTGCAGATTCCATGGACAGGTACTTCCGCTGGAATTCAATATCCTCGAATGTTTCATCGGTACTGATTTGCTCGTCACGCACGGGAGCAGGCACGACGAGGCCGGGCATTCGCAACGCGAGATCGCGATAGGGCGCCTCCGCATGCACTTGCCTGCAAATGCTGGTATCGATCAGCACCAGCCCGGCTATCTTCACGCTTTCCGCCAGTTTCTGGCTCAGGATTCCTCCCATGCTGAAAGCGATCACGATGGGAGGAGTTCCACATTCTTCGACGATTTCGGAGATCACCAGCCGGATGTCTTCCAGGTAATCTTCAAACAGGATTTTTGTGAAATCCATCGACCTGCTTTTGTAGTGGCCTCGCAGGTTGACGCAATAAGAATTCCATCCAGCCGATGTGAAATGAGAAATGTATTTGCTCCACATCCAGCTCCCGGTAAAGGCGCCGTGAACAAAGAGCAACGGCGGCCGAGCGGACTGCCCTGGATCGCTGTGCCCATGAAATATCTCCAGAAATAGGTCATTCTCTCCGACGTATTTTTCCGTGTGCTCGGGTCGTTCTTTTGCATAGTCCCGCATACCGCTCACTCCTTTGATATTGGCTGGCCGCGCATCGAGACAAAGGATATTTCCTACGCAATATTGCTCAATGGCGGCTCATGGATGTACATAAAGGACAAAATATCTTCAATCGGGTGTTGATGTGGACAGTCTCGCAAGCGTTATCGCCTTCGTCCACGCCGTCGAACAGCAGAGCTATGTCGCAGCCGCCAGGGTTGGCGGAGTTTCGCCTTCCGCGATCGGAAAGGCTGTGGCGCGGCTCGAAAGCCGGCTGGGCGTGCGGCTCTTCAACCGGACGACGCGCAGTATCAGCCTGACCGAGGAAGGAGCGGTCCTCTACGAGCGCTACAAACGCATCATCGATGACATGGACGACGCAGAGGCCACAATCTCACGAAGCCGGGAGCGCCCAAGGGGGCGCCTTCGCGTCAGCGTACCGCATATTGTCGGGCATCACCTTCTCATGCCGATCCTGCCCGTTTTTGCCGAGCAGTTTCCGGAGATCGAACTGGACATCGATTTCGAAGACAAGGTCATCGACCTGGTCGCAGAGGGCCTGGATGTTGTCGTGCGGAGCGGTGAGCTTGCCGATGCACGATTGATTGCCCGCCATCTCGGCGATCAGCATTTCGTCGTTTGTGGAAGTCCCGATTATCTCAAGCGCCATGGGCGACCGGAGACCCCGGATGACCTCTCCCAGCATGCTTGCATTCACTTCAAATACCCATCCAGCGGTCGTGTCGCGCCGTGGGCATTCCGCCGGCCATGTGAGCGGTTGCCTTTGCCGAGAGGCCTTACATTGAACAACACGGATGCAGGTCTGCGGGCAGCACGGGACGGTTTGGGCCTCGCGCATCTGCCTGTCTACGTCGCAGAGCCCCATATGCGAACCGGGAGTTTGGTCCCCGTCCTGGCCTCCTTCATGGTGCCGTACGGCTCGCTCTCGCTCGTCTGGCCCTCCAATCGTCAGCTTTCACCAAAAGTCCGGGCTTTCGTGGACTTTGTAGTTGCGAACTTTGCCGCCCGACCCGACGCTTTTCGACCGGCGTCAAGTTTGTAGCGATGATCGAAATCGGCCGAACGCCGAGGCACGACAGCGCCGCACGTCTTTTCTCACCGATTGGATATCATTCCCCTATCTATGACCGTGAGGTGCAAGGCATTGAGTATGGGGCCGAGCGCGGACAAGCGGATGAGATCCCATGCGGGGCTGTCGGCCTCAATGCTGGCCGTAGCGCGATCATAGACGGCAACGCACTGCTTGTTGGTGATCCGGGACATGTAGAGAATGCCGTCGACATTGGTGCGATCGTAGATTTCCTGACTGAGCCGGCGTCCGCTGGCCTGTGCCCTGGCTCGAACGGCATCTGTCGAGACCCCGAGCAGGTTTGCGCCTTCGTAGCGCAGGTCGAGCAGGAAAAGCGGCTTGGGGTTTCCAATAACGGCGATCGAATAGCGGTCGAACTCTTCCCGCAGTATCAATCGCTCGGCCTTGCCTTGAAACCGGTCACGAACGATCGTCTCCGCGATCGCCGTCGCGGGATCCTGAGCGAGATAGAGCAACCGGAACTTATCCCTCGGGCTCGAAAACCGCGTCTTGCCGAAGCCCATACCGAGAGGCGTCGCGGCGTGAGCGCGCGAGATGATTCTGACATAGTCGGTGACGTCGGCGCGAACGGCGAGGCGCTGCAGGACGGCCTTGTCGAGCGTCATTGCGCGGCGAAATAGGTCTGGGCCGCATCGACGACCTCATCCGCATGATCCTGTTTCAAGAGGTTTATGGGCCGGCGCCCGCCCAGCATGGGATTCGGCTGGCTGAGCCACAGCCATGCCACCCGCTGATTGGAAACGAGAGCGGCAATCGTTCCTATGCCCTTCGCTGGACGCCCGTCGATGAATTGTTCGATCGGATAGACGTGCTTCCTCGTTCCTTTCAGCAGCGCGATAACCTCGCCGGCATGCTGCCAGCGATTGAGGGTGGAGCGCGCAATTCCGAATTCGCGCTGGAGTTCGTTTGCGCCGGCAACCGGCCCCGCCCAATCCTCGAGCTTGCGGGCAACCGCAAGCTCGCCCAGCAGTCGCTCGCCTTCCTCCGCCGTGGCGATCTTCCCAAGCCCTTCGCCCCTTGAGGGTTCCACGGCCTTCGGAATTTCAAGCGCGATCTTGCCGCCATCAGGTGCATCGCTGAAGGTCTCCACCAGACCACGAATGCGGCGGGCAAGTTCGCCCTGTCGCTTGCTGAGTTCGCGTCGTACGCTAACGGGAAGATCGACAATGGCCGCCGCCGCCGCTCCCGCAATTCTGGCGGACAGGGCAACCGAGCCGGACTCGAATGTAGCGTCGGCTTTCAGCACATCGGCGACTTTGGCGGCAACACGATCGGCGACCTGCGCCTGACGAGCACGATCCAGCTGCACATGGGAACCAGCCATTAAACTATCTCCGTTCTTACAGGAGCTGATATAGTCTCAAATGACCCATTTGTCCAGATTGTCCCACCAAGCGGGTTTTGCTCTATGGTGAGTCCCGCAACGCCTCCCGGCATCGAAGCGGTGAGGCGGGATCTCCCGGGAAAGGAACATCAGCCATTCTGCAGCTTCCAGGTCCTGACTTCGAACGGCATGATGTCGGCAGGTCCCTTCCGCTCCATCGGCTCTTCGAGAATGTTCAGCGGCTGCGATGCTGCCCATCCGGAAGGTAGCCCGAGGGCGAGCCTGCCGCGCCGGCCGGCTGGCTCATAGAGGCGCAGGATGAGGCCGTCGCCCTCTTCCGCCGGCTTCAGGCCTGAGAACGCGACGGGGATGCCGGTGATCGCAAGAGGCGCGAAAGTGCCGGCGGAGAGGCCGCTGGCCTCAGCCGAGACGAGCGGTTGGTTGAGATCGATCGCCTCGTCGAGGACGCCGCCTTCATGCCAGGCGCCTTCATGCGGCATCAGCGCATAGGTGAAGCTCTGCTCACCTTCGTCGGCCAGCGGATCCGGATAGATCGGCCCGCGCACAAGGCTCATGCCGATCACGTTGCCGCGGGCGCTATGGCCGTATTTGGCATTGTTGATCAGCGCGACCCCGAAGTCCGGCTCGCTGATATCGACGAAGCGGTGCGCGACGGCCTCGAACATCGCCTGCTCCCAGGACGTATTCGTGTGCGTTGCTCGCTCGACAATGCCGAAGGCGCATTCGAAGGTCGCCTTGCGGGCCTGCGCGGCAACCGGGTTCAGGGTTCGCAGCAGGGTGCGGCGGTCATGCCAGTCGATCGTCGTTTCGATGTCGAGCCGCCTGGCGTTGGCCGTCAGCACATAGGTCTGCGTGACGCTCGAATTCCGGTAGCGGTAAACGACGCGGATCGCCGCGCGGTGCGGCCCGTCTTCCACGAGGGTGACACTGTCAGGCGCCTCGAGGCGGACGGCCTTTTCGGCATAATCCGCATCGATGTCCCAGGCGTCCCAGTTGCGCGGCTTGTCGGCCGGATAGACCCAGAGCTGATTTGCCGAGCCGTCGACCGCTTCCCGGCCCGTGGCCTTGTGAATGAGACTCGAAACCGCCCCGTCCTTGCCGATGCCAACGACGAGGTAGTCGTTTTCGAGACGGTCGGGGCCTGCCTTCAGCCCACCCGCCGGTTTGAGCGAGCCCTTGTCAAAGACCGCGACGGACAAGGGCGCGACGAGATCGGCGGCCGCGACGACCGTGCCGTCGGAGAGCGTTGCGCTGAGCGGTCTGGCCGCAAGAGACGGATTGACGACGACGAGGGCATCGCCAACCCCGCCTTTCGGCAGCTTGGCCGACAGCGCTTGCAAGGCATTTGCCTGTTCGGTTCCAGCACGTTCGATGACGCCGCCCAGTTCCTGCTCGGCATCCTGATAAACTTCACGGATGCTCGAGCCCGGCAGAATGTCGTGAAATTCGTTCTTCAGCACCACGCGCCAATCCGCTTCGAGGCTTTTCGGCCTGTCTGCTCCGAGCATATGCGCCAGCGAAGCGATGGTTTCGGCGGTGATCAGCGCCCGTTCGGCCTGGCGATGCTTGCGCTTGACGCCGCTTTGCGATGTCAGCGTGGCGCGGTGCAGTTCGAGATAGATTTCGCCATCCCATACCGGAAGGTTCTTTTCGCCTGCGGTGCGGTGCGCCTGTTCGTAATAGCTTTTGACGGTGCCCCAGCGTGCCTGCGGGATAGCCGGGAAATCGCGTAGCTGCACCTCGCGCTCGACCATCTCGGGCGTGACGCCGCCGCCGCCGTCGCCATAACCGACGGCCAGAAGCGAGGTATCGTGCTGTGTCTTGCCGCGGAAATTCTTCCATGTCGGCACGTAGCAATCGGCTTGCACGAAGCCGTTATAACCCTGCATGGGATTGTCGAACGTATGGGTCAGCACCTGGCTGCCGTCGAGACCCTTCCACCAGAAGAGATCGGATGGAATATGGTTGGTCTCGCTCCAATTGACCTTGATCGTGAAGAAGCTGTCGATGCCGCCCTGCCTCAAGATTTGCGGCAGCGCGCCTGAAAAACCGAAGCAATCGGGCAGCCAGCAGACCGTATGGCGCGTGCCGAAGGTCTTTTCGAAATAACGCTGGCCATAGAGAACCTGACGGGCGAGGCTTTCGCCGGTCGGCATGTTCGTGTCGGGCTCGACCCACATGCCGCCGACGGTTTCCCACTTTCCTTCCGCGACCTTCTGCTTGATGCGATCGAGGAGCTCCGGGTCTTCCTCTTCCATCTGCGCGTAATAATGGGCGGTCGATTGATTGAAGCGGAAATCGTCGGAGCGCTCCATCAGCGACAGCGCCGTATTGAAGGTGCGCCGCATTTTCCGCCGCGTCTCGCGATAAGGCCAAAGCCAGGCGAGATCGATATGCGCATGGCCCGTCAGCAACAGTTCTCCATTCGGCGGGAAACGCTTCTGCAACTCCTTCAACCGCGCCGTCAGAGCCTCGAAGGCCGTGGCTGCCGAGCCGCTCTGCTCGTCCGTGAGGCCTGCCGGATTAACCTCAAGCTCCGGCAGTTCCCAGATCTTCTGCTGCATGACGGCGCTGGATGTGCGGGAGATATAGGCCGCCGTATCCGACGGCCAGTCGAGGCTGCGCAACGCATGCTCGGCGGCATCCATCAGATGCGGCACGACTTCATGCTCGCCGAGCACCTCGATTGCCTCGGCAACCTGCTTCAGCAGAAGATGCATGCGATGAGCGGGACCATCGAGCCAGATAAATCGGGCCTTGTTGAGCCGTGGAGCGCGATTGGGCTCGCCGAATGGAAACCGGGCGACGGTTTCGGTTGCGATCGAAAAGCGACGGCCCTTTACCGGGAATTCCTGATGATAAGGATCGAGACCGAATGTTTCAGTCTCGCCGTCGGGGTAGCTCAGCGTAATCAGGCTCTCGCCACCAAGATCGAGTTGCAGGCGAATATCCTCGAGAGGCCACGCCTCCGGCGCTTCAGCGATCACGGCAAAATGCACCACCCCCTGGCGGTGCGGCCAATCCTGGTGATGTTCGATCGGCTCGCCCTCGAAAGTCCAGCCGTCGATCGCAGCACTTTGTCGATCCCGCCAATGAGCCAATTCGGCAATGCGAACTTTAAGACGATCGAGGCGCTGGGCAATGGTCAGAGGCATGGCT
This sequence comes from Rhizobium sp. CRRU65, assembly GCF_048551595.1. NCBI lineage: Bacteria > Pseudomonadati > Pseudomonadota > Alphaproteobacteria > Hyphomicrobiales > Rhizobiaceae > Rhizobium > Rhizobium sp. CRRU65. Next base: position 199,523 of record NZ_JBLYZH010000013.1, read on the forward strand.
TATCCTGTTGAAAATCGACGGCTGACAATCTTATCGTCATGCTTTTGGGGTCGTGGTCATGGTTATGGGGGAGATGAAGATGGCGCGACCGACATCGCGATTGCCCGGCCCCTCCTCCAAGCAGGCTTGCAGAGTCTTAGATTAAGTAACTTTGATTTGGCGTCAAGCCCGGAAGAAGCAAACCGCACCCGGTTTACGGTTGTCACCGTCACGCCATGTCTTTGCAAAAGCTTTCTTGCTCGACCAGACGCTCTCGTGCATGAGGTCAGATTACAGGGAGGACACCGAAAGTCGCTCCACCAAATTGCAGGACATAACTCGACTGCTCGGGCAAGCTTCGCTTCCCGCCACCACGCTATTCAACAATTCCGCCCCTTGCAGACCGAGATCATAGTACGGCAAAGCGGCAGTGGTCAGCTCCGGCCTCAGCGCCAGGGAAACCGTCCGGAAATCGTCAAAGCCGACAATACTGACGTCCTCGGGAATCCGAAGACCCAATGCCATGGCCGCGATGTAGATTTGGATCGCCATTTCGTCGTTGCCGCTCATGATTGCGGTCGGTCGATCCCTTTGTTGAAGCATCTCGGTGGCGGCAGCAAAAACGTAATTCTTCTCTGCTCCTACCGGTCCTTCCATGCCTAGACGGATACTTAGGTCGCTCTCCGAAAGGCCAAAGTCTCCGGTGGTCTTGCGGAAAGCATCGAGGCGCAGTTCCGCCCCCAATAAAATGGGATTGAGCCGGATATAGCCGATCTTTCGATGACCCCGCTCAAGCAGATAGCGGGTAAGATCTCGCGCACCCTGATAGTCATCGGGTTCGATCGACGGCAACAGCTCGCTCGTTTTTGGTCGGCAGTTGATCATGACTGTGGGGATGCCGACGTCGCCGATTTCGGGGTCAACGATGCGGTGGTACATCGTTACGTAGAGAACACCGTCAATGCGGTGCGATTGGAACATTTTCCAAATTTTAGTTTCCTGTTCGGACGCACCGCCGGTGTTTGCCATCAGAATGGTCTTGCCGTTGGCATTGGCCCAATCCTGGATCCCGCGAACGATATCCACGGAATAAGGCGTCGTCGACACGTAGTCAGCGATGATACCAAATGTGTTGGAGCGACTTGAGCGTATTTGGCGCGCGGCCATATTGGGCACATATCCGAGGTCTCGAATTGCCCTTTCGACCCTCTCCCTGGTTTCCTCGGTCACATATGGTTCGCCGTTAATGACGCGAGACACAGTTTTGTTGGAAACTCCCGCCACTTTCGCGACGCTGATTATGCTGACCATGTACGCCAATCTCCTTGCCGGATTCGTTTTAAACCAGACGCATGACAACGTCGACATATTTTTATGACAACGTCGTCATTCTGTATTGACAACGTCGTCATACGAAGACTACTTTCGCAGCAAGAAGGAGGGCTCAGTGCAAGTGCAGCGGGCCACATGGGAGGAATCGATGAAGAAATTGCTTGGTGCCAGCGCACTTGCGCTTGTTTTCATAACCGCCACTGCCAATGCCGAAACCATCAATATCTTGGTCGAAGGCGGCGGCGAAATGTTGCAGAAGGCGGTCGCCGAGAAGTTTACTGCCGAAACAGGCATCGAGGTGAACTTCACGACCGTTCCCTATCAGGGTGTCTTTGACAAATTCTCAGCCGAAATCGCCTCTGGCTCTTCCGCGTTCGATGTCGTGACGATCGACGTCGTGTGGAATGCGAAGTTTGCAAGCCACGTCGAGGATCTCTCGGCTCTTTTCACCGATGCGGTTCGCGCGGATCTGCCGCCTTCCTTGCTTGCCGACGCGAAGGTCGGTGACAAACTGATCGGTATGCCTGCCTGGGCCAATGCCGAGATCGTGTTCTATCGCAAGGATCTGTTTGATAAGGCTGAGGAAAGAGAGGCTTTTCAGGCCAAGTATGGCTATCCTCTCGCGCCGCCAAAAACCTGGCAGCAGTGGCGCGACATTGCGAAATTCTTCACGCGTGACACTGACGGCGATGGAAAGACCGACTTCTGGGGCACCGACACCATCGGCACATTTTCAGAGGAATGGATGGCACATGTGCTGCAGGCGGGTTCGCCAGGGGTGATCCTCGATAAGGACGGGCAGGTCATTATCGACAATGAGGCGCACAAGAAGGCACTTGAATTCTACATCGCGCCACACTGCATTGATCATTCCGTTCCTGAAAACGTGAACGAAATCGGCTGGGGCGAGGCGCAGAACCTGTTCTACCAGGGCAAAACAGCCATGATGAAGTTCTGGGCGCACGCCTACAAGATGACGCCTCCGGATTCGAAGGTCAGCGGCAAGGTCGGCGTGGTACCGATGCTGGCCGGCGACGCCGGGATCGCAGCTGTTCCCGGGCCTTGGTACAACGTCGTTCCCTCGACATCTGAGCACAAGGATGCAGCGAAAAAATTCGTCTCGTTTGCTATCGCCAACAATGCCCTGGGTATCGAAGCTCCCCTCGGACTTGCTGCGACGAATTCCGCCTATCGGAGCTATTCAGACAAGGCCGGCTATGAGCACTTTCCCCCACTTCTTGAGACGCTGAGCGCGCCTGCCACCCAGGGCCGGCCGATCAATGAAAAATATCAGGAAATCGTCGATGAAGCTGTTCTCCCGGCTATCCAGCAGGCGCTGACCTGCAAGGCGGATGTCGGCGAGGTCTTGACGGAAGCCAAGGAAACGATCGAGGACATTCTCAACTAGCCTCGTACATTCCTCCACATCGTGGGGCAAAATATGCCCCACCCTTAGCTTTCGGAGACGGACATGTCGGGCGAAGACCGATTTGTACTTTGCATGCTCGCGCCTGCTGTCGCCATCCTCGGCGTGCTGGTCGCTTACCCGGTGGGGCTCCTGGTCTTCGATTCCTTTTTCAAGGTCGATACGATCACGCCTCATATCCGCGAATGGGTCGGGTTGCAGAACTATGTTGATGCCTTGACGTCGAAACGTGTCATGGAAAGCGCTCTGCGGACCGTTCAGTATTCGCTTTTCGCGCTGTTCTTCGAGTTCACGTTCGGCTTCTGTGCGGCGCTGATTTTTTCGGCGCTTGCCGGTCAATCGCGGTGGCATCGCACGATCTTCGCTCTGCCGCTGATGGTTCCGCCCATCGTCGCGGGTCTACTTTGGCGATTTCTGCTCGTCGGCAATATCGGCATCCTGAACTACGGGCTCGTCCGTTTGGGTCTGATAAGCGAACCAGACGCGATCGCATGGTTGTCCAGCGAAGATATCGTCATCTATTCTGTTTCCTTTGCCGACATCTGGCTGACGACTTCCTTTGTCGCCCTTGTGTCCTATGCCGGGCTGACGAACATCCCAAAAGACCTGCTGGAGGCAGCGCGGATCGACGGGGCGAATGCGCTCAAGCGCTTTTGGCATGTCACCCTTCCCCTCATGCGGCCGGTGATCGCCGTCGTGGTGATCGTGCGGGGCGTGGATGCTGCAAAGACATTCGACCTGATCTGGATACAGACGCAGGGTGGTCCCAGTCACGCTTCTGAAGTGTTCTCGATGAACATCTACCAGCGCATGGTTCGGTTCGGCGATCTCGGCGAGGCTTCCGCGTCAGGAACATTGTTCCTCATCGTCATGATGCTTTTGGCGGCAGTCGCCTATTGGAAGATATGGAGGCCGGTCCATGCGTAGAGCTCCCCGCCCCAATCTCAGCGGAATCCTGATCAACGCGGCAGCCCTCGTGTTGGTGCTATCCTACGCGCTGCCTTACATCTATCTCCTGATGACCTCCATCAAGCCCGCGGCTGATGTCCAACAGATCCCGCCAAGCTTCTTTCCGGCCGTTGTGTCGTTCGAGAACTTCCGCGAAGTGCTGCGATCCTCCACTTTGCCGAGAGCCTTCGTCAATTCCCTCACCGTCGCGGTGCTGACGACGGCTCTCTCGCTTTCGGTGGCCGTGCCTGCCGCTTACGTTGCCACGCAGTACCGGCGCCGGATCACCACCATTTTCCTGCTCTTCGCCCTGGTGACACGCATGGTGCCGTCGGTGGCGCTCGGAGTGCCGCTGTTCCAGCTTTTGAAGTCTCTGGGTCTGCTCGATACCATTCCAGGCCTGGTGCTCGCTCACACGTCGGCTGCGGTACCACTGGCACTGCTGCTCATGTCCGCGTTCTTCGAGGGCATACCGAAGGAGCTCGAAGAAGCCGCGCGCATGGATGGCTGCACGCGATTCCAGGCATTTCGAAAGATCGTGCTTCCGGTCATGACAGGGGGGATAGCGGTCACCGCGCTCTTTACCTTCATTACAAGCTGGAACGAGTTCCTCTACGCGCTGCTGTTGACATCGGAGGCGACCAAAACGGCGCCGATCGTCATCGCCGAATACAATTCGGTCTACGGGCTTGCCTGGGGGGCGATGACCGCCGCAGCCGTCCTCTACTCGCTGCCGGTCATCATCGTAACGCTCGCACTGCAAAAACAAATCGTCGGCGGCCTGACTTTCGGCGCTGTGAAGGGATGAGGGAGGCAAAGGCATGGCCGGCATAGAACTGCGCAATATCAACAAGGTCTATGGAAACAGCTTTCACGCTCTGCACGATCTGAGCTTCGACATCAGGGATGGCGAGTTCATGGTTTTCGTCGGCCCGTCCGGATGTGGGAAATCGACGGCGCTCAGGATGATCGCTGGCCTGGAGAGCATTACGAGCGGTGAACTCAAAATCGGTGACAGGTTAGTCAACGATGTCGATCCCAAGGATCGCGACATCGCCATGGTCTTTCAGTCCTATGCGCTCTACCCGCACAAGACAGTGCGGGAGAACATTGCCTTCCCCTTGCTGATGGCAGGCCTGCCGAAGACCGAGATTGCCAGCCGCGTAGACGAAGCCGCCCGCATCCTCGAACTGACGACTTTGCTCGACCGCAGGCCGGCACTCCTTTCAGGAGGCCAGCGTCAGCGTGTCGCCATGGGACGGGCGATCGTCCGCAAACCAGCGGCCTTCCTGATGGATGAACCGTTGTCGAACCTCGATGCCAAGCTGCGCGTGCAGATGCGCGCCGAGATCGCCAGTCTCCAGAGAAAACTGAATGTCACGACGATTTACGTGACCCACGACCAGGTCGAGGCGATGACGATGGGTGACCGCGTCGCTGTCATGAAAGGCGGTGTGCTGCAGCAAGTCGACACACCGCAAAACCTGTACAATCGTCCTGACAATGTCTTTGTCGCCGCCTTTATCGGATCGCCCTCGATGAATTTGTACGAGGCCGTTATGAATGGGAGGACGCTGACCCTGGGCAGCAACAGCCTAGAAATCCCCGACCGGGTTTTCGAAGGCCGCCCCTCGCTCAAAGGTGCGTCCAACCGTCAGGTCATTGTCGGTATCCGGCCCGAGCATATGAACGACGCCGCAATCCGGCCCTCTTCGGCCGAGATCTCGGCCCCGGTTACTCTTGTCGAGGCGCTAGGTTCTGAATCCATGGTGCATCTGAATATCGACGCCACCCGGGTGGATGCCGGCGACCCGGACGCCGTCGCCGACATCGGCAACGAAAAGGCTGCTGTAGCCCGCTTTTCTCCGAAGAGCACAGTCCGCGCAGGTGACATCGCGCGCATCGCTGTCGATGCCGACGAACTCCATTTCTTTGAACCGGACAGCCGCACCAGCATCTGGTGATGGTGCGCAGGATCCTGCTCCAAACTCGAACAAGAGAGCCGATTGAACGCATAACCCCAGGCGGCTTGCGCACGACAAGCCAATCAAGAACACCGGTCTACTCTCGCTGTAGCGTAGGAAATGGCCGCGGAGACATGAACCATGGTAAGTGAAAACTTTTACGACGTAACACAATATCCCTCAGGCAACCCCTATGAGGACATTGGATCGGTCATCAATAGCATCATTGCGGATATTAAAAGCAGGCAAGCGGTTCCCGACCAGAATGACGGCGGAAAGCCTGGAGCAGTGATCTATATACCGCCAGGCGATTATCGTCTTGTCACCCAGGTCGTGATAGACCTGAGTTATCTGAAGATTGTCGGCTCGGGACATGGCTTTACGTCTTCGAGCATCCGTTTCAACACACCTGCTGACGAACTGGCACAGTGGCGCGAAGTGTGGCCGGGCGGAAGTCGCGTATGTGTGGACATGTCTCCGGACGCCGCCGACAGCGAGGCCGCCGGAGCCGCGTTCTACGTCAAGCGCACCGGCAATCCTCGCATAAGCTCTGTGGAGTTTGCCGATTTTTGCATTGATGGCCTGCACTTCATGGACGACGGTTCGGGGCAGAATGATGCGGAAAATACCTACAGGAATGGCAAAACGGGAATCTATGTGGGCAGCGCCAATGACTCATTCCGAATAACGGGGATGGGCCTTATCTATCTGGAACATGGCGTGACTGTTCATGACGCGGATGCGCTGGCAATAGACAATAATTTCATTGCAGAGTGCGGCAACTGTATCGAATTGAAAGGTATGGGGCAGGCCTCGAGGATAGCGAATAATTTTGTCGGAGCCGGATATAGGGGACACTCCGTCTACGCTGAAAATTACGGCGGCATCCTGGTCTCTTCAAACAACGTCTTCCCCCGAGGTGCCAGCAGCGTCTATTTTTCCGGCGTGGTGCGTTCCTCGATCACAGGAAACAGATTCCATTCCTTCTATCCCGGAATGCTGGTTTTTGCTGCGAATTGCTGCGAAAACCTGGTTTCCTCAAATCACTTCCTGCGGGATCGCGAGCCGTGGGCGCCCATGCAGAAGTACGATAACGGCCTGGATGACCTGTTCGGACTTTTGCGCATTGAGGGCAGCAATAATTCGGTCATCGCCAACCACATTTCAGAAACGATCGATACTCAATATATCAAGCCTCTCGCCGCAAAGCCTGTGATCATCAATGTCGTTTCCGGCAGCGGGAACTACATCGCCAATAATCACATCGTGGCCACAACCGAAATGTCGCAAATCAACGACGCACCAAACAGCGCGTGTTTTTCAACGCAAGTGGGCGCATTGCTTTCAACGGACAATTTGAAGGCGCTCGAGGTAACGGCAGTACGGGTGCAAAGGGGTTCGGTGCGGAATACAGTTCTAGATTCAGGCCGTGTCGAACAGGTCGAGATGGACAGAACAGTGAATGCTTTCAGGGGCACTCCAGTTCCCGGGCAATCGTCGGCAGAGTTTCACTAGACCGAACATAGTTAGGCCGTCGGTCGAAAATCCAGTGACTATTCGGAGTTGTGTTCATGGCGAACCAAATGGACCGGCAAGATGGCCCGTTGATGCAGCAAAACCTGTTCCTACCCTCGGGATACCACTTGGAATTTTGGGCCGCGGGCGACGGCTTTTTTCGTATCGACATTGACGGGAAAACGGTTTGGCAGGTTCGGTCATTTGCCATCGATCCGGAGTTTTTCAAATATCACCACAGGGAAGCTTGCGAGGTCACCATTGTCACCAATGCGCCGGACGCTGTTCTGTGGGCCTATGGATATCAGCCTCAAACCGTGCACGAGACCGGTATAACAGTGTTTGAATTCTCGCAAAAAGGGATCCTTCAACGCACCGGCGCGGAAATTGAAAATTGGCTTCGGTCCGATCCGGATCGTCCTGCGCTTCATTTCTCGCCAATCCGGCATTGGATGAACGACCCCGTAGGTCTCTGCAAGATCGACGAGCTATGGCACCTTTTTTATCAATTCCATCCGAGCGGCAGTGATTGGGGACCGATGCACTGGGGACATGCGACCAGCCGCGATCTGGTCAATTGGCTTCACATGCCGGTATTTCTGCATCCAGAACAGAACCTGTGGCGTCTCGGCGCCACAGGGGGCGCATTCTCCGGCAACGCCTTTCGGGATCGAGATGGAAGTTTGATGTTCTTTTACACCGAGCGCCTGCCTGCCTATGACCTTTTCGAGGGCTATCGGGAAATTCAGAAAATAGCGCGCCCGGATCGGAGGATGATCAAGGCAGAAGGCATTGTGACGGTGTTGGAAGAGCGTCCCGATGGGGTCGAGCACGATTTCCGCGATCCAAAGGTTTGGTGGGATGACGCAGCCAACGCCTATCGCATGATACTCGGCGCATCGATCGAAGGCGATCCCGCAGTGTTGTTGTTTGGCTCCGCCGATGGCCTCGATTGGCAATATCTCAGGCCGCTCTACCGTGCACCGGCTAATTTCCGCCAGGAAGGCGCGCGTGCGGTTGAATGCCCGGATTTCTTTCGGCTGGAGGAAAAGTGGGTTCTGGTGATGGGTTTTGTTGGCCATGTCGAGCCACGAACACGGCGCCACAATCTCCTTTATGCCCTGATCGGCGAGTTTATAGACGACTGCTTCGTGGCCGACATGCCGGAAATGCAATTGCTGGATTTCGGCACCGATTATTATGCGATGCAGAGTTTCGAAGCGGGAGGGCGCCAGATCGCCTTTGCCTGGCTTTTCAATTGGGAATATCGCAAGCCCGAGGGCTCAGCCTATTCCGGAGAGATGTCCCTACCACGTGTTCTAAGTTTGAGTGAGGACGGGAAGAGGCTGCGCATGCTGCCGACGATCGAAGTCGACGATCACTTTGCCGCTGACCCTATCGTCGAGAAACAATGCGGCAAATTCTCGCTACCAATGGCACCCATTGAAATTCGCCTTTCCGGAGCCCTGGAAGGCAGCAAGGTCGTTGCAACGCAGGGCGGCGAACTTGCCTTCGAGGTCTGCGTCGCTGGAGGTATTCTCTCGATCCGGCTCGCCCAGGACGACGGCTCGATCCATTACGTGGCGGAGCTTGCCGACGGAAAGGACCTTCGTCTGTTTCATGATTGCGGAATCGTCGAGATTTTCGCCGATGGCGGAACTGTTTGTGGAACCCGTCGCGGATACGCGAATATCAACCCCGATTACCTGGAAATCTCATCGTCCGCTTCAACGCGGGTGCTGGAAAGGGATGCGAAACGCTGCTGTGCTGGCGCAAGATGAGCTATTGAATGAAACGCTTGGGCCTTCACGGAATAACGAGATCTTGATCGACAACAACAGTTATCGAAACCCCGGTCGGCCCTATTTGACCGAGTATTGCGCTGATATGGCAGATTTCAGGCAGTGCTGGGGAGGGTGGGATGCTTCAAGTCCGCAAAAAATTGCTGATAACCGCGACAGCCGTCATCGTGGTTGCGGTATCGTCGTCATCCTGCACGACGAGCTCGAATGACTCGATGCAGACCGGCTCGGTTGGATATACCGGCGCCGACTATTCGCTCAGACCTGCCTGCCGCGATGGGTTTGGCAACGATCATCCTTGCAGCTATTAACGACCGATAGAGTGAAGCTCCGATTGCCGTGTAGTTTCCGGTCTGACGCTGCATAAGGCGGCTGCCAAGCCCGGCTTTCCCATAGCCCGCGGATGAAGTACACAACCGAGGTGGTGCTCTAGGAAAGACAGTCATGCGGTATCTTCGGTCAGGGCCGCGTCGGCTTCAAACCCCGGACATGGGCGCCCCGCGCACCAAAATGGTCGGTCTGCGGTCTGGTGAAATCGCCGACCGGAATATTCGCGTCATTCTGGAGGCGATCCGCCGTCATGGCCCGCTGACCCGGATGGAGCTTGGGCGTCATAGCGGCCTGACCGGCCCTGGCATTACCAATATTCTCCGCCGATTGGCCGAGGAAAAGCTTATCACCTCCAACCGTCGCAATGGCCTTGGCGGAGGGGCCACCGCCACCGAGTTTGCCTTGCGTCCGGAAGGTGCTTTCTCGATCGGCGTCAAGCTTCGCCAAAGGCGTGGCGAGGCCGTACTCATCGATTTGAGTGGTCAGCTCCATGACCGGGTCTATATCGAGCTGGACCCCGCTGACAAAGTCGGTCTGGTGCATGCGGCCGTCAGGGATATGGTCGATCGCCACGCCGCGTTGCCGATCATCGGGCTCGGCATCGCCGCCAACGACTGGACGGAGGATCAAAGCGATCAGATCGCCGCGATGTCGACGATCGCGCGTCCCTATGTCGAGAACGAGTGTACGGCGAGCCTTCTCGCCGAGCGCACGATCGGAAGCTCCGGCAGGGAAGGCGGACTTGCGATGATCATCATCGACGACGACGTTCAGGCCGGCTTTCTCATTCGCGGTATTCCCTATTCCGGCGTGCATGGCCGGGCGGGCAGCATCGGCGAAATGTTGACCGGTCCCGACAATGTCCAGCTCAATACCGTCGTCGGTTTCGAATCCCTGCGATCACGGATCGGCGACCAGGCGTTCACTAGCCTGCTGAAGGGCGAGGAAATCTCCTCGCCGCTACTGTCGCAATGGATACGGGAAGCCGCTGGCCATCTGCTCGACCCGATCATCGCCATGGCCGGTTTCCTCGCCCCGAGCGTCGTCATGATCGGCAGCGATCTGCCGCAGGGCGTGATCGAAGCGCTGATCCATCAGCTTTCCATCGAGCGGCGCGACACCTCGACGAGACCGTTGCTGACGCCCTGGATTTCTCCGATGAAACCTGCGAGCTTCAGCGGCGGCGGCGTTGCGCTCGGTGCCGCTCTCCTCCCCTTCCTCAACACTTTGCTGCTGCCGCCTGCCTCGGCTTGACGCATGTTGCTTCAGGCGAGCGCTTCATCGGCGTGGCTGAGATCGGAGGCCAGCGCTTTGTCCAGGACTTTCTGGATATTGGCCGCCCGCCGGAACGAGGGTTCCTGGGTCCTGCCCGCCCGCACTGCCTGGACGAAACGCTGGTAGTTCGTCTCGACCGGATCGAAGGGGACGTCACGCCAGGTCGCCGTGTGCACGTCCTCGCCAAGACAGGCGCGAAGCGTCGATTTTCCGGTGTCGTAGATCATCTCGATCGAGCCGGTTTCGCCATAGACCCTGAGGCGCAACTGATCCATCTGTCCGGCCGCCGTGCGCGTCGCCTGGATCGTGCCGATTGCCCCGCCAGTGAAATCGACATTCATCGTAAAACTGTCATTCGCATCGAGATCATATTCGCCGATCTTGTGTCCTGGCGCCTTGTCGAAGGTCTTCAGCCGCGCGAAGACATGAGCAACGTCAAGGCCTGAACCGTATGATGCGAAATCGACGATGTGAATTCCGATATCACCGAGCGCGCCGTTGGATCCATGCTTCTTGCTCAGCCGCCACAGCCATTTGCTTTCGCTCTTCCAGTCGCCCCAATGCCGACCGACCAGCCAGCTTTGCAGATGCGACGCCTCGACATGGCGCACTTGCCCGATTTCGCCGGCGAGCACCATCTGCCGGCCCTTCTGAAGGGCGGGCGAATTGCGATAGGTGAAATTGACCATGCCGACCTTGCCCGATCGCTCGATGGCCTCGGTCATCTCCATGGCCTTGATCGCATCGGTGGCGAGCGGTTTCTCACAGAAGACGTGCTTGCCGGCTGCGATCGCCTGTAGCGTCGTCGGGTGGTGAATGCGGTCCGGCGTGACATTTGCGACAGCGTCGAACTCGCCCCAGGCGAGAGCTTCCTCAAGGGTCGTGAAATGGTTGGCGATGCCATGTTCGGTGCAAAAGGCCGCGAGCCTTTCCGGGACGACATCGACGCCGCCCACGACGCTGACACCTTCAATCGCCTTGAAGTTGGCGGCATGCTGGTTGGCCATGCCGCCGGTACCGAGAATGAGTAGACGCATCTTATCCTCCATGGAATTAACTTCCCGCGACGGTTCAGCCGGGCAAAACCGCACTCACGCCATCGCAGCAATCCGTGATTGCCTCGTGCTCTTCTTCAGGAAAATTGCGGTGGATGCGCCGCGCGTGCGGCGGGACGCTCCATCACTTTCACGGCGCATATCCTTTTCCGGAAATCGATCTCGATTTTCCGGAACGGTGCGCTAGCTGCTGTTGATTGTCGCCAGCATCTCAACCTCCCAGGTCTGGCCTTACAAGCTGTGGCTTGACATCAAATCAAAGTAACTTAATCTAATTAATGCAGCACGGAAATGAGGAGAGGTCAACTGACCGCCAGGCTGTATCCGTTCAAAATGGGGAGGAGACCCATCATGAAGAGCGCCACCGTCAGCGCATTTGCGCTGAGCACCATGTTATTTTCAGCATCTACGTCATTTGCCCAGGAACTTGCCACGAAGGACAGGATCGGCCTTGCCGATGCGCCCAAATCCCTCGTCGTCCGTTTGACGAACGACAGCCCCAACAATTCGGATCCGGCGATCGCCGAGGGCTATCAGAAGCTCTTCGTCGATTTCATCAAGAAGCATCCGGACTGGAAATTGCAGATGCAATTCATGTCCTCGGACATCGGCACCGAACAGGCCAAGATGCTGGAGCAGGCCAAGGCCGGCAACGCGCCTGACTGCGCCGCTGTCGACTCCTTCGTCCTCTCGCAGTTCATGGTCAATAAAGTTCTTGCGGACTTCACGCCGTATTTTTCGAAGGAGGAAGTGGATGACCTGTTCCCCTTCATCCGCAGCGGCATCACCGATAAGGACCAGACGGTCCGCGCTTGGTGGTGGGATACCGATCTTCGTGTGCTCTACCGCAACAAGTCGATCGTTGCGGACGCGCCGCAGACATGGGACGACCTGAAAAAGGCCGCGCTCGCCTCCACCAAGGAAGGCATGGAAGGTGTCCTCTTCAATGGCGGGCGCTGGGAAGGCACGACGTTCGACTGGCTCGCGAATTATTGGGCGCTGGGCGGCAAGCTTGTCGACGATTCAGGCAAGCCGGTATTCGGCGAAGGCGAGAACAAGGAGAAATTCCTGAAGGCCCTGAATTATTTCAAGGATCTCGTCGATTCGGGTGCCGCGCCCAAGCGCGTCAGCACGATCGCGAATTATGACGATTTGAATGCTGCGGCCGCCGCGGCGACGACGGCTCTCTTCATCGGCGGCAACTGGCAATATGCGCAGTTGAAGGCCACGCTCGACGAGGACGAGTTCAACAACTGGACCTTCTCGCCGATCCCCGGGCCCAGCGCCGATCAGCGTTCGACCGGCACCGGCGGTTGGACGATCGCCTCCTTCAGTAAGGACAAGGATAAGGTCGAGATGTGCGCCAACCTCGCCCGCGAGGTTTATATGGGGCCGGCAAACGCGCTGCAGCAGCAGTTGCCGACCAGGAAGTCGCTGTTCGACAAATATGAGGTCTTCTCTACCGAAGCCAACAAGACCTTCGCCAAGGCTCTGGTCGACGGACAGGCACGCCCGGGTGTGCCGATCTATCCCGAAATCTCCAACCAGATCCAGATCATGATGGGCGACGTGCTCTCGGGGACCAAAAAGCCGGAAGACGCGTTGAATGCCGCCTACAACGCGGCGCTGGAGGCTTACAAGCGACTCTAGTGCTTCTGAGCGTGACGGCGCCTGCCCCCGGGCGCCGTCACATTGCGAAACCCCGGACAGAGAGGCCCAATGAGCCCCATCGCCATCGAGGTTGACAGCCCGCCTCAAAGCAGATCGTTCATGCGCCGTTTCGCCGGTGCGCCCCTGCCCTGGATCATGCCCGTGATCATCGTCATCGGCATCTTCTATCTTTATCCCGTCATCGATGTATTCAGGCTTTCATTCACCAATGCGACGCTGATCGGCGACAATCAGGATTATACGCTGGGGTCGATCACCAATGCGTTGAGCTCGCCGCAGCTGCCCGACATTTTATGGGCGACCCTGATCTTCGTCGGCGGCAGCGTCATCGGCCAGCAGATTTTAGGTCTTGCGGTCGCCGTCGTGGTCATCCGCGGTGAAAAACGCGGCCTGTTCGGCACCACCATTTTGAGGACGACGGCGCTTGTTGCCTGGGTTGTTCCCGGAATTGCCGGCGGCATCATCTGGCAGATGCTCTTTTCCGAAGCGCCTTATGGCGCGCTGAACAGCATTCTCAGGTTGATGCACATGCCTGTTGTCGCCTGGCTCTCGGACCCCGCAATCGCACCGTGGTCCACCCTCATCTCCAACATATGGCGCGGCACAGCATTTTCGATGGTCGTCATGTATGCGGCGCTGAAGTCGATCGATCCCTCGCTCTATGAAGCGGCGGAGGTCGACGGCGCAACGGCATCGCAGCAGTTTTTCTTCGTCACGCTTCCGCAACTGCGCGCGGCAATCCTCGTCAACATGATCCTCATTACGATCCAGACGGTGAATACCTTCGATGCGATCATCACGCTGACAGGCGGCGGTCCGGGGCGCGCGACCGAGGTCATCTCACTCTACGTCTTCAATATCGTCTTTAGAAACTACGACCTGTCCGGCGGCAGCGTGCTCTCCGTGCTCATGCTGATCATCAGCCTCGGGCTCGCCTTTATCTATGCGTCGTTCCTGCCGAAGGAGGAAGAGCAATGAACGGACGGACCGGAACGCGGCTCGGCGATGCCATGAGTTATCTGTTCATGCTGGTAATGTTCGTGTTCTTCGCTGGCCCCCTCACCTATCTCCTGTCGATGGCGATGCGTGACAAGCGCGAGATCTATCGCGGCGCGGCGCGATATATTCCAAACAATCCCACCATCGACAATTTCATCACCGTTTTGAACAACAGCTACTTTCCGATCTATCTCTGGAACGGCCTCAAGCTTGCCGCCCTTAGCGGACTGGGCGTCCTGATCGTCGCACTGCCCGCGGCTTACGCTTTTTCCCGCTTTCAGTTCCGGGGCAAGGGCCTGTCGATGATGGGGCTGCTGCTTTTCCAGATGATCTCGCCGCTTGTCATCATGGTGCCGCTCTACCGCTACATGAACCGCCTCGGCCTGCTGGATACGCATTTTGCCGTCGTCATGGTCTATATCGCGCTTGGCGTTCCGCTGGCGACCTGGCTTCTGAAGAGTTCGGTCGACGGCATCCCGCGCAGCCTCGACGAAGCGGCGATGATCGATGGCTGCAATCGATTTTCGGTCTTCTGGCGCATCATTCTGCCACTGTCGGCGCCGGGCATCGCCTCCGTCTTCATCATCACGGTGATTGCCGGTTGGTCGCAATTTCTGGTGCCTTTTCTGTTGCTCACGAAAAATGATCTGATGCCGATCGGCGTCGGGATCTTTAACTTCCGCGGCATGCAAACCGACTCGTCCATCCAACTGCTTGCCGCCGCCTGCCTGATTGCGGTCGTTCCGGCGATCGTCGCCTTCCTGTCGCTCCAGCGGCTGATCCTCGGTGCGATGACCAGCGGCGCGGTCAAGGGATGACGAGCGGTTCAGGCTATGCGCAAGGAAGGATTTCGGGCATGAACCAGACACTCGGCGCCAGGCTGTCCCCGGATCTGACCGGCGCCAATGTCGAAGATGCAGGTGAGCACAACAGGGCTATCGTTCTGCGCTGTATTCATCGCCAGGCGCCGATTTCGCGCGCCGAAATCGCCAGGCGGACGGGTTTTACCAAACCGGCGATCGCCCGGATCGTCGATCGTCTCCTCGATGAGGGCCTGATCATGGAGGCCCGCCGGCGGCATGGGCTGAGAGGTCAGCCGGCGATTGAACTCGAAATCAATCCGGATGCCTGCTTTGCCATCGGCATCAACATCGATCGCGACCATCTGACGATCCTGGCCGTCGATGCCGTCGGCAACGTCCGCGCCCGCGTGCATCACGAGAAACGCTTCATTCTGCCGGCGGAATTCCTGCAGCTCACGGCCGATGCGATTTCGCATTTCCAGCGCAGCCGGCTCATCGACGACGCGCGCCTCGCCGGCATCGGTCTGGCGATGCCGGATTGGCTTGGCGAGATTTCGCTTCTCGGCAAGCCCAAGGCCTATCAGGAATGGACAGCATTCGACGTGCGCGCCGCACTTGAGAACCTGACGCAGCATCCCGTCTTCATCGAAAACGAAGCGAATGCCGCAGCCCTTGCCGAACTCGATTATGGACTGGGTGCTGAAAGCAGCAGCTTCTTCTACATCGCCATCAATCCATGCCCGGGTGGCGGCCTCGTGCTCGACGGCAACGGTCATCGTGGCGCCATGGGCCTCAGCGGCGAAATTGGCTGGCTGCCGATTGCCGATGGCGGGGACGGGAAGGCCCATAAGGTCCAGCTTCTCGGCGAGATATTCTCGCTGTTCTTCCTCTATGATTTCCTTGCGAAACACGGCGTCGAGGTGAGTGTTCCCCACGATCTCCTGACGCTGGATGCGCACGGCAAGCGCCTCGTGTCGCAGTGGCTGAAGGAAATGAGCGCGCATCTGGCTGTCGCCGTCAAGCATATCGGCATGGTCGTCGACCCCGACGCCGTCCTGGTCGGCGGCCGATTGCCGATCCGCATCGTCGACGAATTGCTGCGCTATGTGCACGAGCATCTCGATGCCGAGGACACCAACCTGCCCTCGCTTCATCGCGCCTCGCTCGGAGAGGATGCCTCGGCCATGGGGGCGGCGGTCATGCCGATGGCAGCAGCCCTCATGCTCGCATCGGCGGACGCTGCGCAACGCACACGTTCGCCACTCAAGAACATGGATCGCCTGAACAGTTGAAACGGCCGGCAAGGCCTACGGATTATAGTGAAGATTTTGGTGAAGATGGGAGGATTTTGGTGAAGATCGGCTTTTACACTTCGACATTCAACGATCGCCCCTTCGAGGAAGTGGTGGATTTCGCCGCATCGGCCGGTTTCGACGCCATCGAAATCGATGTCGGCGGCCATATCAAGACGCCGGATCGCGTGGAGGCCGCCGTCGCGCTCGCACGCAGCCGCAACCTCTTCGTGTCGTCGATCACCTATTTCGGCAATCAGCTCGATGCTGACCGCGTAAAACGCGAGGCACTTCGCGAAAGGACTGCCGAATTTGCCGGCGCGATCGGTGAAGCGGGCGTCCCGATCTTCGTGATCTTCCCGGGCCGGGACGACACGGCAAGCGACGAAGCCAGTTATGATGACTTCGCCGATTTCGCCAACGGGCTGATCGCCAAGACACAGTCCTATGGCCTCACCTTCGCAATCGAGAACTGGCCGGGTCCGAAGGATAATTTCATCGGAACGACACCCAAAGGATGGCAGGAGCTTTTTCAGCGGATCAGGGACCCGCGCTTCGGCCTGGAATTCGATCCCTCGCACCTCATTCGCATTGGCGTCGATCCCTATCAGGCGATGGAGGCCGTGAAAGATCGCATCGCCATTCTTCATGCCAAGGACACGGCAATCGATAAGGAGAGCCTGCAGGCTGTCGGCTATCACGGCAAGGGCTGGTGGCAATACAAGCTGCCAGGGCTCGGCCTCATCGATTGGCCGAGGTTCCTGCGCCAGGCCCGCGGGGGTGGTTTCGACGGCACGTTGTCGATCGAACACGAGGATGCCGCCTATGGCTGGCCGGGCAGGGACTTAGCCGCCCGCAAAGACGGCGAGCGCCTCGGTCTTGATTATTTGAGAAATGTCCTGAGCGGACTTTGACAGCGATTTCGGGAGGACGGCAATGGCCCATGTTTCGGTCAACAATGCGCGCAAGGATTACGGCGCGTTCAAAGCCATAAAAGGCGTCTCGGTCGATATCGGCGACGGCGAGTTCGTCGTTCTGGTCGGTCCCTCCGGCTGTGGCAAATCCACGCTTCTGAGAATGATCGCGGGCCTCGAGGGTATCACCTCGGGGCAGATCCAGATCGGCAAGCATATCGTCAACGAGCTTGCCCCCAAGGATCGGGACATCGCGATGGTGTTCCAGAATTATGCGCTCTATCCGCACATGACCGTTGCCAAGAACATGGGGTTTTCGTTGCGGCTGAAACGAATGCCGCGCACGGAGATCGATCAGCGGGTCGGCAACGCCGCGAAGATCCTCGGTCTCGAAAGTCTATTGGAGAGATACCCCAAGCAACTGTCGGGCGGCCAGAGACAGCGTGTGGCGATGGGGCGGGCAATCGTGCGCGACCCGGCCGTCTTCCTCTTCGATGAACCCCTGTCGAACCTCGACGCCAAGCTCAGGGTGCAGATGCGCTCGGAGATCAAGGAATTGCATCAACGGCTGCAGACGACCACCATCTATGTCACCCACGACCAGATCGAAGCCATGACCATGGCCGACAAGATCGTCGTCATGAAGGACGGGCTGATCGAGCAGTCGGGTTCTCCGTTGGAATTGTACGATCGTCCGAACAACCTTTTCGTCGCCGGCTTCATCGGCTCCCCGGCGATGAATTTCATCAGCGGCAACATGACGGAAGATGGGTTTCGAACCGCCGACGGCCTACTCCTGCCGAGTGAGCGCCGTCCGGCAGATGCCGCGATCTACGGCATTCGCCCCGAACATATCCGGTTGGACCCAGGCGGCATCGAGGTAACGACGGTGGTCGTCGAGCCCACGGGTTCGGAAACGCTCGTCATCGTCCGGCTGGGGACGCAGACGCTGACCTGTGTCTTCAGGGAACGGATCAGGGCCGCCCCCGGCGAGGTGCTGAGGATTGCACCAATCCATGATGCGGTTCACCTGTTTGCCGGAAACGAGCAGCGGATCACATCAGGCGAAGCCCCGTTGAACTGACCCGGCCGATTGCCCCTCCCCTTCGGCCGGCGCCAGCCGGGGGCGCGTTTTCCGCGCCCCCGACCCCAAATGGAAACGCTATAGAACACTGCTATGAGAAAGCCGTCAGCCGGCTCTAGCTGACGGCGTTCCTTTTGCCGAGGAGGGCTGCGCGGATCTGTTCGCTTTTGCTCAACAGCGGAGCGGGAACCGGTGCTGTCTGCTCGGGCGCGTCGGCTTTGCCGGTAGCCTGCTTGAGGCTCAGGAAGCGGTTTTGCGCGACCAGCCGGTCTTCGGGCGACAGTGGTTCGACGGGTTCACCGTCAAGGTCATGGCGCATGGAATCCGGCTGGGCGCTGGCGAAATAGTAGCGCCGGCCGTGGACGTAGGCCGCGGTCGCCCGCCTGAGCGTCGTGACGCCGGCAGCGGGCTTCAGGAGCGGGCGGAGTTCGTTGAAAAGGCCGACGGCAAAAGGCAGGACCGGATCTCCCGCCTTGGCAGGAAGGACGCCAACCGGCCGGATCAACAGCGTGTTGATCGCGTTTGCCTTCTCCACGTCGAGCTCGGTTGCCGCAATCGGTCCGCGGCTGATCTTCCAGGGCTTGTCCATGCGTCCTCCATGTTACGTCCATAGCGACCGACTGTGATGGTATCTTGACGGACAGGGGCGAGCAACGGAAGTCGCACATCGTCGGTTCCACTGCAAGCAGGTGAGACGCGGAACAGGAGCCTGGTGGCAAAAAGCCGCTCCCCCGGGGCCGATATGGTCCGGTGTAATCGGTTGGCGTTTCATCTAATCGTTTTTATCACGGAATATGCATTGACCTGCCGCATCGATTACACTTCTTATCCGCGCCCAAGATGGAGTGACCGGCCCAGGGAGGATATATGCGGGTTTTCTCGAGCATTGACGAGCTGCGCCACACGCTCGATGCGCTGAAGCGGCAGGGGCGGACCGTCGGCCTTGTTCCGACGATGGGCTATCTCCATGCCGGTCATATGGAGCTGGTCTCGCGGGCTCGCGCCGAGAACGACATCGTCGTCGTCTCGATTTTCGTCAATCCGCTGCAGTTCGGCCCGGCGGAAGATCTCAGCAGATATCCACGCGATCTGGAACGCGACGCCGCCATGCTGAGGCAAGCCGGCGTCAATTTCCTTTTTTCACCTGGCGTCGAGGACATGTATCCCCGCCCGATGCTTGCTGTCGTCGACGTTCCCGATCTCGGGCGCGAACTCGAAGGAGCGCTGCGGCCGGGGCATTTTGCCGGCGTCGCCACAGTCGTCTGCAAGCTTTTCAACATTGTGCAGCCGCAGACCGCCTATTTCGGAGAGAAGGATTACCAGCAGGTCGTCATCATCAAGCGCATGGTGGACGATCTGGCCTTGCCGGTGCGCGTGATATCGGTGCCGACGGTCAGGGATAGCGACGGCCTCGCATGGTCGTCGCGCAACGTCTATCTCAGCGAGGCGGAGCGGCGTGCCGCGGTGATCGTCCCTCAGACCCTTGACGAGGCCGAGCGCCTGGTCGCCGACGGCTTGACCGATCCGGTGGAACTCGAGGCAAAGCTCACGGCGTTTCTTAGCCGCGAGCCTCTGGCAAGGCCCGAGGTCGTCGCCGTCAGGGATGCCTCGACGCTGCAGCCGGTCACGTCGATCGCGGAGCCTGTCGTCGTGGCGCTCTTCGTTCGGCTCGGCTCGACACGGCTTCTCGACAACAGGGTCGTCAGTGACAACCGAATTGTTGGTGACAACCGAGTGATCGGGAACAACAGGGTTGTCGGCGGGCGGAGATTGCCGGGAAAGGGAGTGACCCGATGAGCGCGGCCGGAATTCAGAAGCGCCTTACACCAGTGCGCATCTCAGCAATGAAAGGCGGCAAGCCGATCGTCTGCCTGACCGCCTATACGACGCCCATGGCGCGGCTTCTCGATGAGCATTGCGACCTCCTGCTGGTCGGGGATTCGCTCGGCATGGTGCTCTACGGCATGGAAAGCACCATCGGCGTGACGCTCGACATGATGATCGCGCACGGCAAGGCGGTGATGCGCGGCGTCGGCAGGGCCTGCGTCGTCGTCGACATGCCGTTCGGCAGCTATCAGGAATCGAAGGAGATCGCCTTCCGCAACGCAGTGCGCATCCTGCAGGAAACCGGCTGCGATGCGGTCAAGCTGGAAGGGGGCGAGGAGATGGCCGAGACCATCGCCTTTCTGACCAAGCGGGGGATCCCGGTCATGGGCCATATAGGCCTGATGCCGCAGCAGGTTCAGACTGCAGGCGGTTATCGGTCCGTCGGCCATTCCGAACACGAGACGTCGAAGATCCGCCGTGACGCCCACGCCATCGGCGGCTCGGGTGCCTTTGCCGCTGTCATCGAGGGCACGGTGGAACCGCTCGCCCGCGAGGTGACAACCGCCATGCACATCCCGACCATCGGTATCGGCGCCTCTTCCGCCTGCGACGGCCAGGTTCTCGTCTCCGACGACATTCTGGGGCTCTTCAGCGATTTCACCCCGCGTTTCGTCAAGCGCTACGACGAACTCGGCAAGAGGATTTCGGCCGCCGCCGCCGCTTATGCCGAAGAGGTCCGGTCGCGACAGTTTCCGGCAGCGGAGCATACGTTCAAACGGCGATCCTGAGACGAGGCGATGTGAGCTCCATCACCGCGCGATATACTGTTCGCGCATGCTGTCGGCTGACCGGCGAACCGCCTCGGAAACCTGCACGAGCTGCTTGGCCATAGGCGTCGAATGGCGCCAGATCATCCCGATCGTTCGCGACGGCTGCGGAGATTGGAAGCGCGAAATCGAAACATGCGCCGAGCGCGTTTCGAGGGGAACGGCCATCTCCGGGATCAAGGTGATGCCGATACCGGCGCTGACCATCTGAACCAGGGTGGATAAAGAGCTGCCTTCCATGACCTCCCGGGGGCGGGCCGGCCCTATCTTGCAGAACGACAAGGCCTGATCGCGAAAGCAATGGCCTTCCTCAAGCAGCAGCAACCGCATTTCGCGCAGCGCCTCGCGTTCGGGCACCGGCTTGCCCTCGTCTTCGGGCCGCCGGACCAGCACGAATTCTTCCTGGAAGAGCTCGAGCTCGGTCAGCGAGGGCTCGGATACCGGCAAGGCAACGATTGCCGTGTCCAGCTGGCCTTGCGCCAGCTCGTGAACCAGCTTCGACGTCTGCGTCTCGCGCACCTCGATCTGGATGCCGGCAAAGCTCCTGTTCAGATCGTTGATGATCGCTGGCAGCAGATAGGGCGCAATCGTCGGGATGATGCCGATGCGCAGCCGCGTCAGGAAAGGATCGCGCGCGGCACGCGCCAGATCCGCCAGTTCGTCGACGCCACGCAGGATATCGCGGATCCTGAGTGCGACGCTTTGGCCGAAGGCGGTCAGCTTCACCTCACGCGCGTTGCGCTCAAAAAGCTCACCGCCCAACTCTTGCTCAAGTTCTTTGATCTGCATTGACAATGCCGGCTGGGAGATCGCACAGGCGTCGGCGGCACGTCGGAAGCGGCCATCTCTAGCCAGTGCTTCAAAATAACGTAGCTGTTTCAGGGTAAGGTTCTTCATAAGTTCAACTTATCGCAACGATCAGTAAATCCAACTTAAATTTATTACATGCTTCCGATATGAAGACTGCAAGGGGAGAGTGGGGCGCCAGCTCGGCTCATCTTTTTTACGCGCAGAGAGATCAAGCAATGAAGGAGACGATCATGGACAACCCCACTGACAGCGCAGGCAAATGTCCTGTGCCACACGGCAATACGCCTCGCAGCAGCCGATCCAACCGCGACTGGTGGCCAGACCAGTTGAACGTGCAGATTCTTCACCACAATTCCGGCCGCGCCGACCCGCTCGGCCAAGCCTTCGACTATGCCGAGGAGTTCAAGAAGCTCGATCTCGACGGCCTGAAGAAGGATCTTCACGCGTTGATGACGGATTCGCAGGATTGGTGGCCGGCCGATTTCGGTCACTATGGCGGCCTGTTCATCCGCATGGCCTGGCACAGCGCCGGCACATACCGCATCACCGATGGCCGCGGCGGCGCCGGGGCTGGCCAGCAGCGTTTTGCGCCACTCAACAGCTGGCCGGACAACGTGAACCTCGACAAGGCTCGCCGCCTGCTGTGGCCTATCAAGCAGAAATACGGCAACCGCATCTCCTGGGCTGACCTGTTGATCCTCACCGGCAACGTCGCGCTCGAATCCATGGGTTTCAAGACCTTCGGTTTCGCCGGCGGCCGCGCCGACGTCTGGGAGCCGGAAGAACTTTACTGGGGTCCTGAGGGAACCTGGCTGGGTGACGAACGCTACAGTGGCGAACGCGAACTGGCAGAGCCGCTTGGCGCCGTGCAGATGGGCCTTATCTATGTCAACCCGGAAGGCCCGAACGGCACCCCGGATCCGCTGGCATCCGCCCGCGACATCCGCGAAACCTTCGCCCGTATGGCGATGAACGACGAAGAAACCGTGGCGCTGATCGCCGGCGGGCATACCTTCGGCAAGACCCATGGCGCTGGCGATCCGTCGTTTGTCGGTGTCGACCCGGAAGGCGGCGAGCTCGAAGCTCAGGGTCTGGGCTGGACCAGCAAGTTTAACACTGGCGTCGGTCGCGATGCCATCGGCAGCGGCCTCGAAGTGACCTGGACCCAGACGCCGACCCAGTGGAGCAACTACTTCTTCGAAAACCTGTTCGCTTTCGAATGGGAGCTGACCAAGAGCCCGGGCGGCGCGCATCAGTGGCAGGCCAAGAACGCTGAAGCCTCCATTCCGGATGCCTACGACGCCTCGAAGAGGCACCTGCCGACCATGCTGACCAGCGACCTCGCGCTGCGTTTCGATCCTGTTTACGAGAAGATTTCGCGCCGCTTCCTCGAAAATCCCGACCAGTTCGCCGACGCTTTCGCCCGCGCCTGGTTCAAGCTGACCCACCGCGACATGGGACCGAAGGTGCGCTACCTCGGCCCGGAAGTTCCGGCCGAAGACCTGATCTGGCAGGATGTGATCCCGGCCGTCGACCACCCGCTTGTCGACGACAAGGACATTGCCGACCTGAAGGAAAAGGTTCTCGCCACCGGCCTCACGGTGCAGGAACTCGTCTCGACCGCCTGGGCGTCGGCCTCGACCTTCCGCGGCTCCGACAAGCGTGGCGGCGCCAACGGCGCGCGCATCCGCCTTGCCCCGCAGAAAGACTGGGACGCCAACCAGCCAGCCCAGCTCGCCAAAGTCATCGGCGTTCTCGAAGGCATCCAGAGGGACTTCAACGCAGTTCAGACCGGGGCCAAGAAGATCTCGCTCGCCGACCTGATCGTTCTCGCCGGTGCAGCCGGCGTCGAGAAGGCGGCGGCAGCGGGCGGCAACGCTGTCAGCGTGCCCTTTACGCCGGGCCGCACGGATGCTTCCGAAGCCCAGACCGACGCGCATTCCTTCGCAGCGCTCGAGCCGCGCATCGACGGCTTCCGCAACTATGTGAACGGCAAGCGCCATCAGTTCATGAAGCCGGAAGAAGCGCTCGTCGACCGCGCCCAGTTGCTGACGCTGACCGGACCGGAAATGACCGTCCTCGTCGGCGGCCTGCGTGTGCTGAAGGCCGGCGCGCCCGAGCATGGCGTCTTCACTTCGCGTCCCGAGACGTTGACGAACGACTTCTTCGTCAACCTGCTCGACATGGGCACGCAGTGGGTTCCCCTCGCCGGCAAGGAAGGCGTCTATGAAGGCCGCGACCGCAAGACTGGCGCCGCCAAGTGGACCGGCACCCGCGTCGACCTGATCTTCGGCTCGCACTCGCAGCTTCGCGCCTTTGCCGAAGTCTACGGCCAGGCCGATACCAAGGAGAAGTTCGTGAGGGACTTCGTCGCGGCCTGGACCAAGGTTATGAGCGCCGATCGTTTCGATCTCGTCTGATCTACAGCATTTCGCCCGGGGGCAGTTTCGGCTGCGCCCGGGCATTTTTTCATCGGAGACCGGACCTACCGCCCGACCGTCCAGTTCTCGGCACGCCTGATGCTCGATTGGGCGGCGACTACCCCTCCTCCGTCATCCCTGTGCCCTCAGTGCTTTGCCCGAGTGATGTCACAGGGATCCAGCGCGTCCAAGTCCTTGGGCGCGGGAGACTTCCTTGCTTTGATAAGAGTCATTCACCACGCAGACGCGCGGTGGCTGGATTCCTGTGACGTCCCTCGGGCCAAGCGCGAGGAAGGGAATGAGGAGTGTGCCCCGATCGTGAGGCCGTCTCGGGGCTTTTAACGAGGCAAAATGCCGAAAGGCGAAAGTGACAGCAGATCGGGATCAGTCGTCGCCGTTGCCGTCGCTACCTGGGCATGGTTTATGCTGTAGCCGTAGGTGAGGACGCGGTCACCGTCGATCATGAAGAATTGCGCCTGATCCAGGCCGGGCCGCAGGTTACCCGTCACGGTGACGGTCTCGTACATTCTTGCCAGGTGCAAAGGCTCTTCCGGAACGACACGAACCAGTTGGTTAGGCGGAGGGGACGGCATGTGACTGCAGGCTCCGGCCCAAGGCACCAGCATGAATTCGTAGACAAGATCGCCATCCTGGTCGACCGGCAGCACGAAGCCCGTCAATTCGATCGGATGCTCCTCTCCATGCCAGGCGAGTGTTTCGCCCTGTGGGCCGCTCACCGCCTTGCCCGACAGCGGAACCGTCGCTTTGGGCTGATCGGCCGGCCGTAAAGCGTTCCAGAAAATAGGCTGAGCTGCAGCGAAGGCGTCAGAAATTGGGCATGCGAAACCAAATGCCAGCGCCGCGAACGTCAGGAGGAAAGGTTCGTGTTTCATCATTGCATCTCCATCGGGCCGGCCGCTTTGACCACCTTGCCGCTGCCGTGTGGATGCTACTCCCGATCCCGCTTAGCCGTCAAAGCTTCCGGCGCGAACTACTCAGGGCTCTGCGGGGAGCAAGGAGAGGATGTGCGGTGGCCGCCCCCCTCGACCGGAGGCAATAGCGCGGGGGAACGACGACCGAGTGGTTGGCAGTCAGGAGGACCCCACGTGGGGTGAACGTGGGATCTCCCTGCCGGATCTGCGGGCTGGTGAAGCCTTACTTCTCCGGCATCATCGAAGAGTGGTGCGAGGTAATCAGCCAGTTCTCGTCCTTGAACTCATAGGTATAGGTGTAGCGGGCGGGAATCTTCGAGCCGTCCTTCAGGCTGAAGGTGTAGGTGCCGGTGTCGACAGCCCAGTTGCAGCCGATCTTGACGTCGCGGCTATCGATATGGCCCTTGGGCTCATTCGCCAGGAAGTGCTCGAAGTAATCGATCCGTTCCGCCTGGGTCAGGCGAGGTTTGTCCGACAAGGTCGCGAGCAGCACGGAGTCGTCACTGTAGTTCTTGGCTACCTCCTGGGGGCTCAGCGTCGCGAGTGAGGTATTCCAGCGGTCGAAGAGCTTGGCGATTTCTGCCTCGCTTGTCGGCGCACAGGTTGCGGTTTCGGTAGCCGCCGCAGCCGACTGGACCTGAACGAAACCGAGAACGAGGGCGGCAGCAATGATGGTACGCATTTTGACTTTCCTATGTAGCGGTTCCGGCGGACATCGCATCGGTCGACCGCATGACCAACATCTAAGGTGCCCAATGCCGCCGCCCCATCTGCCGGGTGGCTCCGATCGGGTCTGCCGAACGGCATAGATGACATTCCTGCCGGAATGACTATCGTGCCCGCGTCATTCATCTCGGAGCAGTACCGTCAGGCATGAACCACGATACAGGCACGACGCATGCGCCGAACGTCACGGAATTGAGGGCCCTTTACCGGGCGGCGGAAGCGCGCGCGGCCCGGCTGCGCTTCATCATCGAGGCGCGAAACCTGCTTGACACCCAAGCCTTCGAAACGGCTGCCCAGGAGGTTCTATCGCGGCTCGCCGACTTCGCGGGAGCAGCCTTTGCCGAGCTCGTTTTTCCATCCTTGCAGGGAGATCTGCCGGTGCAGCTGATGGTCGGCAAGTCGACGAGCCCGGGAAGCGACAGCATCTTATTTACCTCGCAGGACGGCTCCGGTTTCCACCTCACGTTGATCGGTCCGTCCAGAGGCCGCGCCATCGACGCCGACGATCGGCAGACATTGGAGGTGGTGGCAGGTCAACTGGCCGACGCTTACAATCTTGATCGGCAGGCGGCGGAAAATCAGGCGCTTCTCGGCGATCTGGAACGGCAGCGCAGCGAGCTCGCAGCCCTCGTGGCGCAGCTGATCCAGGCGCAGGAGCAGGAGCGGCAGCGAGTGGCGCTCGATCTTCACGACGGCTCGGCGCAGCTGGCAGCAGGCCTCAGCTATCGCCTGCAGGACCTTGCGGCCCGCATCGGCGAGGCGCATGTCCTGAAGCCCGAGATCGACCAGCTGGCCGCACTGGCGCGCCATTCCGTTGCGGATCTCAGGGCGGCGATCGCCGATCTTCGCCCGCCCGAACTCGATGATCTCGGCGTCGCCGCGGCTCTGCGCACGCGTCTCGATGCAATCGACGATCTCGAGGTGATCGCCGATCTCGATGCTGCCGCCGATCGCTGGCCGACATCGACCGGGATCATCTTCTATCGCGTCGCGCAGGAAGCGATCACCAATGTGATCAAACACGCCGAGGCGAGCCGCTTGGTCGTGCGCCTCTTCGAGGACGGTAAGGGCGAAGCGCATCTCGAAGTGATCGACGATGGCAAAGGCATCGGGGAGGTGCGCCATCCCCAGATGCGGGGCGGGCAACTCGGCATCGTCGGCATGCGGGAACGGCTGGCGCTGCTCGGCGGCCGGATCGAGATCGAGGCCGGGTCTTCGGGCGGCACGCATGTCCGCGCCGCCGCCCCTCTTCAGCAGGAGACGACATCAGAATGACGGCATCGATCCTTGTCGCCGACGATCATGACATCGCCCGCGCAGGTCTTATCGCCATGATCGGCGGCGAAGACGATTTTCATATTGCCTGGGACGTGCGCGACGGCGTCGAAGCGGTGGAGGCCTGTATGCTGCACAAGCCGGATCTTGCTCTCCTCGACATCCGCATGCCGCGCATGGACGGCCTCGCCGCAACGAGGGAGATCCGGCGCGTGTCGCCGGGGACACGCGTCATGATCATCACCATGCATGACAGCCTCGACTACTTGGAAGCTGCGATCGAAGCAGGCGCCACGGGCTACCTGCTCAAGGATGCCAGCCGGGAAGACATTCTCCGCACGATCCGGCGCGTCCTTCAGGGTGACGCCTTCTTCGACGGCCCGCTCGTGGCCAGACTGTTGCGCCGCGCGGCCACCAAGCCGCAAACCAACAGCAGCGCTCTGGAGACGCTGACCATCCGGGAGCGCGAAGTCCTGTCGAAGGTGGCCGAGGGCCTGACGAACAAGGAGATCGGCCGGGCCCTGAAAATCTCGCCTGGTACCGTGAAGATCCATGTCGAGCGGATCATCGGCAAGCTCGGCGCTGGCGACCGGACGCAAGCCGCCGTCATGGCTGTGCGCGGCGGGTTCGTGTCAACATCCAGGGAAGAGCAGCAATGACCGCGACGACGCGCCGGCAGGCGCTACGCTTCGCCGATCTGCCGCTGAGGGCAAAGGGTATCGTCATCATCACTGTGCCGCTGGCGCTGCTGCTTGCGGCTCTCGCTTCCGTCTTCGTGGCCGACCGGCAAAGCAGGATTGCAGAGGATCAGGTGCGGGTAACGCTCGAAATCCAGTCGGGCATTCAAGAGATCCATGCCTCGATCGCCGAAGCGGCCACCGCGATGCGTGGTTATCTGCTGACCGGAAGAGCCGATTTTCTTGATCCCTTCAACCGGGCCGAGGACAGATTGCCTGTCGTGCTCGACGAGGTCGGCCGGCGATTGCGAGATGAAGAGCAGAAGAACCGCCTCGAACGCATCCGCACTCTCGTCGTCGCGAAAGTCGATCGTCTCCAACTCCTGAAACAGGCCGACATCCTGCGCGCCGGCGGACGCGAGGACCTTGCGGCCAAGCTCATCGAGGGCAAGCAGGTCCTCGATGTGCTGAGACAGGAAATCGACGCGATGAGCCGGCGGGAGGCGGATCTGCTTCACGCGAGGACCGAGGCCGCGGACCGGGTTCGCACTCTGTCGCGAAGCCTGATGATCGCAGCCGGCTTTCTTGGTTTTGCCGGCGCGCTCGTCGCCGTCTTCCTGTTTTCGGCAAGCATCGTGCGCCGTGTGCATGCGCTGAAAGCTGAGGCGCATCGGCTGTCGCAAGGCGAGGTCGTGACGGTGGCGGATCCCTTCCGCGATGAACTCGGCAGTCTCGGACAGGCGCTCGAAGATGCGAGCGTCCTTCTGAAAAAACGCGAGGCGGACCTGACCGAGAGCGAGGAGCGCTTTCGGCAACTGGTCGAAGGCGTCAGCGACTACGGCATCTTCGGGCTCGATACGTCAGGACGGGTGATAAGCTGGAACGCAGGCGCCGAGCGGATCACCGGTTATGGCGCCGAGGAAATCGTCGGGCAGCATTTTTCCCGCTTCTATCCCACGGAAACCAGGGACACCTTTCCGGCAGAAGAGCTTGCCGAAGCAGCCCTTCGCGGACGCACCGAAGCGGAAGGCTGGCGCGTTCGCAAGGACGGGTCGCAATTCTGGTCGCACGTCGTCGTGACCGCACTCCATGATGAGACGGGCCGGTTGCGCGGCTTTTCCAAGATCACGCGCGATATTACCGAGCGCAAGCAAATCGAAGAGGCCCTGCTTGGCGCCCGTGAGGATGCGATCCGCGCGAGCAACGCCAAGAGCGAATTTCTGTCGCGCATGAGCCACGAACTGCGCACGCCGCTGAATTCCGTGCTCGGTTTCGCGCAGCTTCTGGAAATGGACGTCACCGATACCGAGTCCAGGGAGAGCGTCGCGCAGATATTGAGGGCCGGCCGACATTTGCTCAGCCTCATCGACGAGGTTCTCGACATGGCGAGGATCGAGGCCGGGCACATGGATCTCGCTGTCGAAGCACAGCCCGTCGCCGAGGTGATCGATGAAGCCTTGTCGCTTGCAAGACCGCTCTGCGGTAAGCAGCAGATCACGATCGAGGTCGTCGAGCCGGTCGAGCCGGATCTTTCGGTGCTCGCCGACCGGCGGCGTCTGCTGCAGGTGTTCCTCAACCTCCTCTCCAATGCGGTGAAATACAATCGCCCCCAGGGAAGGGTAACCGTCAGCCACCGCGCGATGGATGGCGGCCGTATCCGCATCGAGGTCAGCGATACCGGTCCCGGTATTCCGGCCGAACGCGTCTCCCGGCTGTTCACCCCGTTCGATCGGCTGGGAGCGGAACGGATCAGCCGGGATGGAACCGGTCTCGGGCTCGCGCTGTCGAAACATCTGATCGACGCCATGGGCGGAACGCTCGGCTTCAGCAACCGGGAAGGCGGCGCCACTTTCCACGTCGATCTGCCACGCACGCCTGCAGCGGTAGAGGCAAGACCGGTTGCGATGGGAAGCCCGCCGTAAAGGCATCACCTTTGATTTGGCCGCGCCGCTTGATATCAGTTCGGCATCGCTTCAACGAAATATTGGGTCCATGACAGATTCCACCGATATCGTGCGCCGATCGACGATCCTGATCGTCGACGACGAGCCCGCCAATGTCTCGCTGCTGGAGCGCATTCTCAAACGCGAAGACTTTACGGCGCTGATCAGCACCACCGAGCCGCGCGAGGCCTTGCGGCTCTTTCGCGAACATCCTGTCGATCTCGTTCTTCTTGATCTGATGATGCCCGATCTGGACGGTTTCGCCCTGCTCGAGACCTTTGCGAGGCTCATCCCGGAAAACAGCTATCTGCCGATCCTGATGCTCACTGCCGATGCGACCTTGCCGACGCGCAGGCGCGCACTTTCGCTCGGCGCCAGAGATTTTCTGACAAAACCATTCGATGCGATCGAGGCCATCCTGCGCATCTTCAACCTTCTCGAAACCCGTATCCTGACCCTGGAGCTTGCCAAACACGGGCTGGCAACGCCGAAATCGGAGCGTCCCCGAATTGATTGATCGGGATCGCGTGGAATATGAGCTGACGCAATCGGGCAATCCTTTCTCATTCCTATGAAAACCCTGATTGGATGGGCCGAGCAGAACCACCCGGCAATCGCTAGCGCGCGGCAACGACACGAAAACGCTTAGCGCGAACTTCAAGAGAGCCTCATCCTGAGGCGCCCCGCAAGGAGCCTCGAGGCGGGCGCTTGCCCCGTCAGGCCAGCAGAACCTTGCCACCCGCTCGGAAGGGAAGAGCGGATTGCAGGGCTTGCCGGACATTTTCCAGGGGGAATACCTCCCGCACCTCGGTCGCGATGACCTTCGAAACGATCTGCGCCGCGACCTCGGAATAGGCCTGCTGCACGTCGCTCATGGCTTGCGAATGAACCCATTCCCGGAGGTGAAAATAGGAAAAGGAAATATCGGGATGGGACGCCCAGAATGAATTCGGAATGCTTTGGCCCGAAAGCAGGCCGTAATGCACGAAGCGTCCGCCCGGCCGCAGCGCATCGGCGAGGACTGCGGCGCGCGCACCTCCGACACAATCGAGCACCGCGTCGAGCCCATGCCGGCCGGCGAGCCCGGCAACCAGATCGCTTTCGCTTTCTTCCCTATCGATGATAACAGCCTCGACCCGGCCGCGCAGGCGCTCAAGTGATCTTTCGCTGCGGACGATGGCGACCGGTTCCACGCCCGCCGCGTTGGCGAGACCGATCAATATCGCTCCGATCGAAGAGGCGGCGGCATTGATGGCGATGCGCATGCCCGGCCTCAGCCCGATCTTGGCATGCAGCATCAACCAGGCCGTCATCGGATTGACGTAGCTCGTCGCAGCCTCGAAGTCGGTGAGCTCGTCAGGAACACGCAGGCACCAGCCGGGATCGTTATCCTTGAATTCCTGCCAGCCGCCGGCGCTACGCACCGGCAGCACGCGTGCCCCGGGGGAAAGCCCATGAACCTCTTCACCGCACTGTTCGACCACGCCGAACGCTTCGAAGCCGGGAATGAAAGGCAATGTCGTGCGTCCGCTATAAGCTCCCGAGATGGTGATGATATCGGAGGGATTGATCGCCCGCGCCAGCAGGCGCACCCTCACCTGGTAGCGCGCCAGCGGCGGCAGCGCAGCCTGCTCGAGCTCGACGACATCCTGAGCCGGGCCGAATTTTCGCACGACCGCCTGATATTGCATTGCATCCCCCACACACTGCGGTTAGATCAGCCCGTCGAATTTCGGTGATCGAATGAGCGTTGACGACAGGCCTTTAGCATCGTTCCGGGTCTCGATGCGAGACATCGACATCTATGGTCATGTCCACAACTCCCGTTATCTCGATTATTGCGAGGATGCGGTCGTCGAGTTTCTGCGGCAACGGCAAATTCTCAGCCATTTTCGTCACACCTCCTCGGGCGTTGCCTATCACGTGAAGAAGGCGGAGATCACCTTTCACAGCCCGATTGATCTCGACGATGTCGTCGAGGCAAAGGTGGACGTGGAGAAGATCGGGCGCACGAGCCTGTCCTTTGCCATAGAACTCTTTCGCCAGCGCGATGGCGCCCATTGCGCATCGGCGCAATTCGTCTGGGTCTGCGTCGGCCTTTCCGACAGCCGCCCGACGCCGATTCCCGATGCGACCAGAGCCGCTCTGTCTCCCGGCTGATTGCCGATCGTTCAAACCCGCGGGTGTCCATGCCAATCCATGCGCAGCTTCTTCGACATGCAACGGAGACACCGGACAAGCCGGCGCTGGTGATCGACGGGCATTCGCTCAGCTATGGCGAGCTCTATATGCGCGCCAAGGCAATTTATCGGTTTCTCCAGGATCTCCCTCGCTCGAACCGCCGCATGCTCGATCTGCCCGGTGTGGAGAAGCTTGCCGCTCTCAGCCTTGGCAACCATATCGGCTTTGCCGAATATTTTGCGGCGGCCACCGCTTTCCCGAATGCCTGCGCGGTCATCGACCCGATGATGCCGGCGGAAAGGATCGAACGCATTATCGAGCGGCTGGCGCCTGACGTTCTGTTTGTCGACGACGATGTCGGGCCGAGTGCTGAAATTGCCCGAAGACTCGGCATTCCTGTTGTGGCTGCCGGAGCGCAGGCTTTCGAGTTCGCCGCGGCGGAAGGTGAAGCCGAGCTGCCGGCCGATACTGACAAGATCTTTCTGATCGGCTTCACGTCAGGGACCACCGCTGAGCCGAAGGCCTATTATCGCTCACGCGAGCAGTGGCGCCGGAGCCTCGATCGGGGACGCGTCGTTTTCGAGCTCGAAGATGCGCCGTCGACAATGTGCCCGGGAGCCTTGGCTCATGGCCTGGCGCTTTATGCGCTGGTCGAAGCTCTTGATGCCGGGGCAACCTTCCATTCAGTCCGGAAATGGGACCCTGTCGCGGTCGCACGCACCCTCTCCTTCTGGCACGTCGAACGGCTGGTCGCCGTGCCGACACATATAGCCGGCATTGCAAGGGCATGGACGGGCAAACCCGCTCTGACCTCCTTGCGCGACGTCCTGACCGCCGGCGCAAAGCTTGACAGGAACGGGGTCGAGTCCATGCGCCGACTGTTTCCGAAGGCCCGTATCCGGGAATATTACGGGGCATCCGAGATTGGATTCATGACCGTCTCGACCCTTGTCGGGAGCGAGATCGATTTTCCGATCGACCGGGTCGGACAAGCCTATCCCGGCGTGGGAATTTCCATTCGCGACCCCGATGAAAACGACGTTGGGACCGATGTGGCGGGAACCATATTCGTTGACAGCGACCTGATCGCGGATGGATATCTTTGGGGCGACGACGGTCAGGCTTTCCGGGTCACAAAAGCCGGAGCGACGGTCGGAGATCTCGGCGAACTCGATGCCGATGGCATGCTGCGGGTGATCGGCAGGGCCGGCGGCATGATGATATCAGGCGGCAACAACGTTTATCCCGCCGAAGTCGAGAGCGCGCTCAAAGCCTGCCCCGGCGTAGAGGATGCCGTTGTCTTCGGGCTGCCGGACGCCTATTTCGGCCAGCGGATCGTCGCCGTCATCTCGGGAGAGACGATGGACCCGAAGATCCTGGCCGATCATTGCGCGCAGATGCTCGGGAAGTACAAGATCCCCAAGCAATTCTACCATATAAGGTCCTGGCCGATGACGAGCAGCGGCAAGATCTCGAGGGGGCAAGTGGAGACATCAGTGATCTCAGGAGACGATCGTGTCCTACGCCTTTCAGCCTGACGAGGATTGGCAGCCAGTCGTGGTTGCCGCCTACCGATCGCCGATCGGCCGGGCTTTCGGGTCGCTTGCCACTGTCGCGACGGAAGATCTGCTTGTGCCGATCATTCGTCGGATCCTTTCCGAAACGGGAATTGCACCCGACACGATAGACGACGTTCTGGTGGGCAATGCCGCCGGCGGCGGTGGAAACATCGCGCGGCTGGCAGCGCTCACAGCAGGTCTGCCCATGTCGGTTCCGGGTGTTGCGATCGACCGCCAATGCGGCTCGGGCCTGGAAGCGATCATCATCGCGGCCCGCTTGATCCAGGCGAAAGCCGGCGCGTGTTTTCTCGCTGGCGGCGTCGAGAGCGTCAGCACCGCGCCATGGCGCGTCGAAAGACCAAAGGCGAACGGGATGCCGCCGCGATTTTACGGGCGCGCCCGGTTTTCGCCTGAAACGATCGGCGATCCGGAAATGGGAATTGCCGCCGAAAACGTTGCGCGTCAATTCGGCATATCGCGGCAGAGACAGGATGAATTCGCCCTGCGCAGCCATAGGCTCGCCGTGCAGGCGGCCGAGGCAGGCATCTTTCGCCCCGAGATCGTTGACATCTCCACCGGCCACGGTCTGATCGAACGGGACGAATGCCCGCGCACGTCCACATCTCTTGAGGCTCTCGCAAACCTCCGGCCGGTCTTCCTGGCCGATGGTTCGGTGACAGCCGGTAATGCCTGCCCGCTGAACGACGGCGCCTGCCTGGTGCTGGTCATGAGCCGCGGGATGGCAAGGAGCATGGGCATCGAAAAGGGCCTTGCCTTCATCGATAGCGCTGCTGCCGGCGTAGACCCCAATCTGCTCGGCATCGGCCCGGTCGCTTCGACCAGGAAGCTGCTGCAGCGTCAGCCCGGGCTTTCGCTCTCCGACATCGATGCCATCGAATTCAACGAGGCCTTCGCGGCCCAGGTTCTGGCATCGCTGGATCAGCTCGATATTCCGGCCGACACGATCAACAGGAACGGCGGAGCAATTGCCTTGGGCCATCCGTTCGGGGCCTCCGGCGCAATCCTTGTTACCAGGCTGTACAGCCAGCTGATCCGCAACACCGGGGAAGTCGGGGCGCCCGGCGCCACTGCCTTGGCCATGATCGGCATCGGCGGAGGTATCGGGCTGACCGCCATGTTCGAGGCTGCTCAGCTTTCCTGACCCGGCGAAGGCGCAGACCGTCAGGCGGCGGCGCGTTTGTGATCGGCCGGATGCTGAAGCCGAAAGCCGATCGCCAGCCTGTTCCAGGCGTTGATCATCGCAACACCGATCGAAAGGGCCACGAGCTCGTCATCCGAGAAGTTGGCGTGCGCCTCTTCATAAACATCATCCGGCGCATGGCTTTTCGCGATCTGAGTGAGAGCCTCAGCCCAGGCAAGCGCGGCCCGCTCCCGAGTGGTGAAGAGCTGCGACTCCCGCCACGCGTTCAGAAGCTGCAGCCGGTCATCCGTTTCGCCGAGCTTCAGCGCGTCCTGGCGGTGCATGTGCAAGCAGTGAGCGCATCCATTCATCTGGGAAACGCGCACTTTGACGAGTTCGAGCCGAAGCTTTTCGCAATCCAGCCTTCAACGGCCACGAGGCCGTCGATGCCGCTGCTTCTATGGGCCATGAAGTTCAAACGCTTGATCATTCTTATCTCCATTGTGAGAGGATTGATCACGCAAGCCTCGGCTTGCGGGCCAGTGAATACGCCTTGCTTTCCGGGTCGGCCATCTGCCCCAAGGGTAGGTCAGGCCGATGCCTGTCGACGTGATGTTCCTCCATTTTGGCCGGATTCCTCGACCGCAGAGCCAGCTTCCCTACTGCGTTCGCATAGGGTGACAGCGACTGAGGAAGAATAGTTTGGGGCCGCGATCCGGCGCATTCTCCTGCCCATCGGTTTCAACCGGCCGCACCGGCGACGGTCCCGATGAAGTCGCTTCGCTCATCGAGGGCGCGGGGGCATGCCGAGCAAGCCTGCTCACCTTCAGGTCACCAGAGGACATTTCTCGTAAAGGACAAGGAGACTACCCATGAAAATCGTCGTTATCGGCGGCACTGGCCTCATCGGCTCAAAGACCGTGGAAAGATTGCGCAACAAGGGGCACGAGGTGTTGGCGGCTTCGCCGAACTCGGGTGTGGACACGATCACCGGCAAAGGCGTGGCGGAAGCACTCGCCGGGGCACAGGTGGTGCTCGATCTCGCAAACTCGCCCTCGTTCGAGGACAAGGCCGTCCTGGAATTCTTCAAGACGTCGGGCCGCAATCTGCTCAAGGCAGGGGCTGCCGCCGGCGTGAAGCATCATATCGCATTGTCGATTGTCGGCATGGAGCGGCTGCAGGGCAGCGGCTACATGCGCGCCAAGATGGCCCAGGAAGAGCTGATCAAGAGCTCCAGCATACCCTATACCATCGTGCACTCCACCCAGTTCCATGAATTCATGGCTGGCATCGCCCAGTCGGGTACCGTCGGCCAGACCGTGCATCTGTCGCCTGCCTATGTGCAGCCGATCGCCTCGGACGACGTCGCCGACGTCATGGCCGAGGTGGCGCTCGGCACGCCTGTGAACGGTACGATCGAGATCGGCGGGCCGGAGAAAGTCCGACTCACCGAAATCGTCACGCGTCTCTTCAAGGCGACGAACGATCCGCGGCAAGTGGTGGCGGATCCGCACGCCCGCTACTTCGGCGTGGAACTCGAGGATAATTCGCTCGTGACCGGGGCCAAGGCGCGGCTTGGCCAGATCCGCTTCGACGATTGGCTGAGCCGGCAGCCGCCCCAGAAAAAGAGCGCCTGATACCGGGCGCCCGACCCATTCCCATCAACGCAGGAGACCAGACATGCTCAGAAAAATGATCTCGGCGGCGGCGCTCGCCATTGTCCTTGCCGCCGGCACTCAGGCTCACGCCGCAGGCGGCGACGCTAAGGTAAGCGTCGTTTTCGACCAGAAGCTTCCGAATGTTCCCGGCAAGAGCATGCGGGGGGTGCTCGTCGAATATGCGCCGGGCGGTTCCTCGCCCGGCCATACGCACCCGGCATCGGCCTTCATCTATGCCACCGTTCTCGAAGGTGCGATCACCAGCAAGGTGAATGACGGCCCAGAGAAGGTTTACAAGGCCGGCGAAAGCTTTCCCGAATTTCCCGGCGATCATCACAGCGTCAGCAAAAACGCCAGCAAGACAAAGCCGGCGCGCCTGCTTGCGGTGTTCGTGCTGGATACCGACGAGACGGAACTGACGATCGACGACAAGTAACGCCATGCCCGATGCCCGGCGTCGCCGGGCATCGATTTCCCCGGCGTGTCTCAGGCCGCCTGCAGCGCCAGTTCCAGGTCGGCGATCAGATCGTCCGGATGCTCGATACCGATCGAAAGGCGGATCGTCGATTCCAGAACGCCGATGCGCTGGCGGACATCGGCGGGCACGCCGGAATGTGTCATGGCGGCCGGATGGCTCGCAAGCGATTCCGTGCCGCCGAGGCTGACCGCGAGCTTGAAGATCTGCAGCGCGTTCAGAAATTTGAACGAGGCGGGCTGACCGCCGCGGATGTCGAAAGAGAAGGTGGAGCCCGCGCCGGTGCATTGCGCGATGAAGGTCCGGCCGGCCGGCGAGTCCGGATCGTGGTAGGGCAAATAGTGGACCTTTTCTACTTTCGGGTGATCGCGCAGATAGTCGGCGACGGCACGCGCGTTGCTGTTTGCCCGCTCCATGCGCAGCTGCAGCGTTTCCAGCGAACGACCGAGCATCCAGCAAGAATGCGGATCGAGCTGCGTGCCGATCGCGCCGCGAAGGGCCTTGATCTGCTTGATCACCGCCTTGCGACCAAGAACGGCGCCGGCGATCAGATCGGAATGACCACCGACATATTTCGTCAGCGAATAGAGCGAGATATCGGCGCCGTGCTCGATCGGCCGCTGAAAGACCGGTCCGAGCAGGGTGTTGTCGCAGACGATGATCGGCATATGGCCCTGTCTTGCACCGATCATGTCGGCAACGCGTCGGATCATCGCGACATCGACCAGGCCGTTGGTCGGATTGGCAGGCGTCTCGATCAGGATGACGGAGACGCGGCCCTTGGTCATCGCCTCTTCCGCCGCCTTTTGCACCGATCCTTCGCTGACGCCGTCGGCAAATCCAATGGCGGCGACGCTGAAGTTCAGAAAAGTCTTTGCCAGCAATGTTTCGGTCCCCCCGTAGAGCGGCTGCGAATGCAGGATCGCATCCCCCGGCCGGACGAAGGCGAGCAGAGTGGTGGCGATCGCCGCCATGCCGGATGAAAACAGCACGCCGCTTTCCGTTCGTTCGTAGACGGCGAGCCTGTCCTCGACGATCTCGCTGTTTGGATGGTTGAAGCGCGAGTAGACGAGGCCCGCCCCCTTCCCCTCTGGCGGCTCGCGGCGGCCCGACACGTAATCGAAGAAGTCGCGGCCATCCTCGGCCGTCTTGAACACGAAGGTGGATGTGAGGAACACCGGCGGCTTGACCGCCCCTTCCGAGAGTTCCGGATCGTAGCCGTAGTTCAGCATCTGTGTTTCGGGATGCAGGGCATGATTGCCGATATGGGTTTTGGAAGGATGCGGCGCGGTCATCATAGTCTCCTGTGTCGGGACTGCAGAAATGTCAGAATACATCAAAACCATACGAGAGGAGCAATCATCGCGGTCAACTCCTGGTCTCGCCGAGAGTATCAGCGACATAGGCGCCGCGTGCTCCCATCGGCAGCGGCGCTCCCGTCGTCGTGTCCTTCGCAGTCTGATGCTCCAGTTCGGCGTTCAGTTCTCCTCCGACGATTAGAATGACCACGGAAAGCCAGATCCAGATGAGAAAGCCGATCAGCGCGCCGAGCGTGCCGTATGTCGCATTGTAGTTGGCGAAATGATCCAGATAGAAGGAAAAGCCGAGGGACATGGCGGCCCAGGCGATCGTGGTCAGAACCGCGCCCCACGTCATCCAGCGGAGCTTGGCAGGCTCGCGGCTGGGACCGAAGCGGTAGACCGATGTAACGGCCGCCGCGACGACCAGCAGAAGCAGCGGCCATCGCATGAGAAGGGCCATGTGCTCCTTGAATTGATCGAGCCAGAGATAGGAGAGGATAACAGGCATGACCCCGACAAGCACCACCATGACAACCGTCAAAAGCATCGCGCACAAGGTGAAGCAGAGGCCTATCAGGTTCAACCGGATAAGACCCCGCTTCTCCTCTTCCTCATAGGCGACGTTCATCGCGTCAAAGATCGCCAGCGTGCCGCTATGCGTGCTCCAAAGAGCGATGCCGAGACCGACGAAGAAGGTCACGCCGAGCGTAGCATCACGCCGGCCGACGAGCTCTTTGATTTGGTTGGCAATAAGATCGAACGCGCCTGATGGCATGAGGCCGGCCAATTCGCGAAGATGTTCGGATATGGTGGTCGGATCTGCAACCAGCCCGTAGAGTGATACCAAAGCCGCCATGGCTGGGAAGAGCGCCAGCAGCAGATAGAAAGTCACGCCCGCGGCAATCAGCGTGACCCGGTCGGCGAGGACCTCGTGGAAGACGCGCCAGAACACGTCGCGAAGGCCGCTGAAGGGGATAGCCTCGGGCGTGCTGGCGCTACGGCCACGATCGTCACCTGCGCGGTTGGTATGCTCAGGCGGGGCGACCGCCCTGCGCTCGGGTGCCTGCATCAAGACAAGTGCACCAATCGCTGCGGCCATCAATGCCGCCGCGATGGAGAATCTCTTGGGGTGAAACACATCAGGCATGAGGATGATCTCCGGTCTGGTGCGGAGATAACGTCGGGTGCCGCTAAAGGATGCAAGCCGTTGCTTTCTTGCGGACATTTAGGCCGGCGCCGAGGTCAGTCCGTTTCACAGGCGGGTCAGGCAGCTGGGAGTTGGAAGCGGTTGAAAGCTCGTCAAACTCCACCACGGCCGAGCTCGGTATCGCCGAAAGCCACAAATCCGAAGTAGTTTCAAAAAGTATAAGTCGTTGATATTGCTGATGCTGCTCCCTGATATGGAAGCGATGCTGGACTTTAGTTTCGTTACTGCATGGTAGGGAGTCGCTTCAACGCGTTTACCGATAGGCCGGCTTGGCGGCCGCGAGGCGGCAAATTGGTGCGCAGCTCGTACAAGGAGTGCGACTTGGACCTCAATTGCACCTGTTGCTATCTGATGCCGGCGCCTGTCAGCGACCGGACCGTGCAGCCGATGCGTTGTGCAGCAAGCCCGATGAAACAATAGCGCTGGTGACAATCGCCTGCAATAGCCGTTTACGTTATCAACGGGCAAATACTGGGTTCGCCCTGCAAACCGTTGCCTTCTCTGGGCGCGCCTCATAATGCGTCGCGAGACCGAGGTACTGCCCGCCTGCGGACGCGATCTCGATGGTGGTTGCTTGATGGCGTCTCAGCAACCGGCAGAACGCGCGTCGCAGTCGACCAAGTTGGCACGCGAAAGCAACTGCCCGTCAAGGGGGCGGAGGCATCATGCGCGCTGCTCCAGACGTCGGCCAGCCGCACCCTGGCGCTATGTGCCATCGGCGGCCCCTCCCCCCCCC